>CAZEUZ010000065.1:0-9710 GCA_964515805.1 uncultured Cellvibrionaceae bacterium
ATGCCGCCGGATAGGCCTAGTACGACTCCATTAAAGTTATTTTTTTCAACATAGTCTTTCACTCCCAGTGTGAGTGCTTGGTAGATGCAGGACAGTTCGGTAGTGGGTGGCTGTATCGACTGGTCAGGTGACGATAAATACTTTAGATGACGGTTGGTGATTTCAATACAGACAGGAAATAATCCTTGTTGAAAAAGTGGCGCCTGAGCAACAGGTGATCCGTCCTTATCGACGACAAACGAGCCGCCATCGAATACCAATTCATCCTGCCCCCCCACTTGATTGCTGTAAATAATAGGCATACCTGCCTGTCGTGCCCGCTGCGACAAGAGTTCATGCCGCTGTTGTTGTTTACCACGGTGAAAAGGTGAGGCATTGATATTGATCATTAGTTGTGCATCGGTGATGTTTGCTTGTTCTGCAATCTGTTGATGCCAAATGTCCTCACAAATAGTGATTGCCGTAGGAATGCCTTTGAGGTCAAAAACACAGGGTTCTTTCCCTGAACTAAAATAGCGTTTTTCATCAAACACCTGGTAATTAGGCAGTTGTTGCTTGGCATATTCGGCAATCCAGCGTCTGTCTTTCAGCACTCCCGCTACATTAAATCGCTTGCTGCCTACTACTTTCGGATAGCCAAGTAATACCATGGCTTGAAATTCCTGCTGTGCCAGAAATGCTAACGCCGAGCTAATTCGCCTCTGCATACTTGGCCGTAACAGTAGATCCTCCGGAGGATAACCGGACAAGGTTAATTCGGGAAAGACGACGATATCAGCCTGATGAGAAATCTCGGCATTCTTCACTGATTCAATGACTAATTGGGTGTTACCATCGATATCACCCACTATCGGGTTGACTTGAGCGATAACAATAACGACTGTCGACATACGATGTTTTATACTCCAATACTTGTATACGGCTATATATAGGTCAGCTATTTTAATGATTCAAGTAACCAATCGACCAGTAACTAACGATACCCAGTTGCTGCGAATTTATAACTACTATCGGCTTTTTATCGGCTGCTTGTTGGGAGCGATGTTTTGGTCCGGCATTGCTTCAAGCGTATTGGGTACCGAAGACCCCGTTTTATTTAATAAAGCCATTGTTGTCTATATCGTTACCTCCGGTGTCGGATTGTTGCTGTTCTGGCTGGGACATATCCGCCTTTATAGCGCCCATATTGCCTGTTTGCTGTCCGTTGATTTTATCAGCTTTAGTTTAATTATATACGCCAGTGGGGGTGTCAATAGCAGCCTGAGTTATCTGTTGTTAATCTCTATGGCCATAGGCAGTATCATTATTTACGATCACACCTACGTGGCCCTCGCTGCCTTTGCCGCCCTGTTAGTGTTGTTTATGAGTGTCTTTAAAGTCCTCTACGATAATGAAACGACACACTCTATCTTCACTGCAGGTGTTACCGGAATACTGCTGTTTATGACAGCTTTCTCATTTCATTTTCTTGCTCAAAAAATACGCACCAGCCAACAAGTGGCAGCAGAGCATGCCCAGTATGCCGCTAATTTTCAGCGGTGGGCGCAGTTGATCGTCGAGCGCATGCAAACAGGTATAGTCATAGTCAATCAAACATTGGCTGTAGAATTGATTAATGATGCCGCCAGACATCTATTAATGCTGACAACAACACCCGCCAAGATAGATCATATCCCGCAAATTCATAATCTATTACTGGCTTGGCAAAAGGGTGATTTGTCTTACTTTCCGTTGATTTTTTCAACGCCCAGCGGTAGTGAAGTTAAAGTCAGTTCTAGCGCTATCGAAAGCAATGGAGAAGATTTGCACAATCTGTCATTGGTATTGTTCATCGAAAGCACGCAGCAGTTAAATCAGCAAGTACAACAATTAAAATTGGCGTCACTGGGGAGATTAACCGCCAGTATAGCTCATGAGATTCGTAATCCTTTAAGTGCTATCAGTCATGCTGGTCAGCTACTAGGTGAATCCGATCGTATTGCCGAAGAAGATACCAAATTGGTGAATATGATACAGAGTCACTGCCGACGCATCGATCATATCATCGATAACGTGCTCACCATGTCAAAACATAAAAATGCTAATCCAGAAATTATCGATCTCGGCGACTGGGTGGAACAGTTTAAAGAGGAGTATCTCCGACACAAATCAGGCGCTGTCCATATCGACATCCTCTCCGATAAAGTGATGGCGAAAATAGATCAAAATCATTTACACCAAATTATGAGTAATTTAGTCGATAATGGGCTGCGTTACAGCAGGAAAAACATTTCAAGCAACAGTAAAGTGGCGCAAGTTTATCTACATATCGGGGTTGATCAGGCTATTGACCTACCTTATATTGATGTTATAGACGACGGCAAGGGTATTGAGGGCGCTGCGTTAGAACACCTCTTTGAGCCTTTTTTTACTACTGAAACAGCAGGTACAGGTTTGGGTCTCTATCTAAGTAGGGAGTTGTGCCAAGCCAATCAAGCTAATTTAAGTTACCGCATGACAGAAAAAGAACGAAAAAGCTGTTTTAGAATTCATCTATGTCATCATGAGCGACATATTTAGGATTTGTTGACCAATATGATTGATAAACGTAACGCCGTGCTAATAGTTGACGACGAACCCGATATTAGGGAGTTACTGTCGATCACACTATCAAGGATGCATTGCGAACCCCACTGTGCGGAAGACCTGACAACAGCCAGTCATTTATTGGAAAACCGTCAATTCCAACTCTGTTTAACGGACTTACGCCTACCCGATGGCTCTGGTATCGAGTTGGTAGAAAAAATTCAGCGCTTACAAATCGATTTGCCGGTTATTGTCATCACCGCTTATGGCTCGATGGATGTGGCTATCCGGGCGATGAAAGCCGGCGCCTTTGACTTTATCACCAAACCTGTCGATCTAACTCATCTACGCACACTGATCAAGGATGCCAGTTCTCTGGTAGCTAAAAAAAAAGCTGCCCAGCCTCTCTCTGATATCGTCGGTGAATCAGTTGCCATACAGTTATTGAAACAGAAGATAAACAAGGTTTCCCGTTCGCAGGCCCCCGTCTACATCAGTGGTGAGTCTGGCAGCGGTAAAGAACTAGTCGCTCGTGCTATCCATCGTCAAAGCCCACGGGCAGAAGCGCCATTTGTTGCCGTTAACTGCGGTGCTATTCCTTCTGAATTGATGGAAAGTGAATTATTCGGCCATGTTAAAGGGAGTTTCACCGGCGCTCATCAAGACAAACCGGGATTGTTTCTGGCTGCTGAAGGTGGCACCTTATTTCTTGACGAAGTAGCGGATTTGCCATTGGAAATGCAGGTAAAATTATTGCGTGTACTACAGGAAAAGTCGATACGCCCTGTCGGTGCCGCCAAAGAAATAGCAACGAATGTTCGCATTCTTTGCGCTACTCACAAAAACTTGCAAGCGGAAGTTGAGCGGCAACATTTCCGCAGCGACCTTTTTTACCGCATTAATGTCATTGAAATTGCGGTGCCACCATTGCGTGAACGCATAGAGGACATTGCGTTACTCACTGAATCTATCTTAAAAAAATTAGCCTTGGCCAATCAAACGATAGCGCCTAATATGACCAGTGGCGCGTTGGTTGCTCTTCAATCTTACAACTTTCCCGGCAACGTGCGTGAACTCGAGAATACACTTGAACGTGCAATGGCCCTGTGTGAAGGTAATCAGATTGATACGGGTGATCTACAGCTCCCTGATAACGCTCAAATTTGTCATGTACAGAATGGTCTATCTCTGCCAAAACCGACGGCGGTTGACGCCGGGAAACAAAGGATTAAAAAAAGATCCACTGAACGGAATCTGACCGAAAATTCTGTTGACTTTATTGAGGATTCTCTTGACTTAGACCAGGGCTTTTTTGATTTAGCTGAAGGCTCTCTCGATAATCATCTGGAAGGCGTTGAAAAAGGTATTATCATCAATGCACTAGAAAAAAACCATTGGAATCGCACTTCTACCGCTAAGGAACTGGGGATTAGTTTTCGTTCACTGCGTTATCGATTGAAAAAATTGGGTTTAGATGAAGACTGATTTAACCGCAAATCAATTAGACGAAGGCTGGTACAAATCCCAGATTCGTATTGCAACTCGTCAGAGCGCTTTGGCCCTTTGGCAGGCAAATTTTGTGAAGCAACGTTTAGAAGCTGTTTATCCTTCTCTCGATGTTCGGCTTTTGCCGATAACCAGCCAAGGTGATAAATATTTGGCTGCACCTTTATTTAAAATCGGAGGCAAGGGATTATTCGTCAAAGAACTGGAACAGGCGCTACTGGATAAGCGGGCTGACATCGCGGTGCACTCAATGAAAGATGTGCCCAACGATTTTCCTGAAGCATTGAAGTTAGCCGTTATTTGCGAGCGAGAAGATCCTCGCGATGCGCTTGTTTCAAACCGTTATTCTTCTTTGAATTCATTGCCTGAAGGTGCTGTGATAGGCACGTCCAGCCTGCGTCGTCAGTGTCAGCTGCTGGACCAACGACCAGACTTGGTGGTGAAATTTTTGCGTGGTAATGTCAACACACGCTTATCGAAATTGGACACGGACGAGTACGATGCGATTATTCTTGCTGCTGCAGGTTTAATCCGTTTAGGTATGCAATCTAGGATTGCCGAGATGATGTCCCCTGAAAGCTGCCTGCCGGCCGCCGGCCAGGGTGCTGTTGGTATACAATGCAGAGTTGATGATGAAATGACCCAGTCGTTAATTGCTTCGCTTAATCACAAGCCTACCAGCGAGTGTGTGCTCGCTGAGCGTGCAATGAATCGCGAGATACAAGGAGGCTGTCAGGCACCCGTGGGTTGTTATGCCATTCATCAGTTTAAAGATGATTCGCAATTATGGTTGCGTGGATTAGTGGGCTCTGCTGATGGCAGCAAAATATTGCGCGATGAAATAGTGGGTTTGCGTTCAGAAGCTGAAATAATCGGTAAGCAACTGGGTGTCAGGTTAAAGCAGGCAGGCGCGGATAAACTCGTCCGAGCTACCTATGGAATCTAGTGATAGGTGTAACTGTCAACTTAACTGACATATGGCTATAGTTTGGTGACATTATCCTGTCAATGAGTTTACACTATGTCGTCTAAGCAAGCGGACTTGTTGCGAGGTGTACACCTGTTAATTACTCGCCCTGTCGAACAAGCTTATGTTTGGGCACAGCAGTTGCGTGAGTTAGGTGCTATAGTGACAGTTAGGCCAATGTTGGCTATAAAACCTCTAACTGATAAAAAATCCGTGCAGAAAATGTGCGTCCTAGAGCAGTTTGATAAGTTTCAAAAAGCTATTTTTATCAGTCGCAATGCAGTGTCGTATGGTATTGAAATGCTGAACCAATACTGTCCACGGATACCATCCACGGTACAATTTTTTGCCATTGGTTACAGCACAGCGTTATCATTGAGCATGAGAGGTTTTGATGTACAGCGTAACGGAACTCCCATGAACAGCGAGGCTTTATTAAAGTTGGCTGCCATGAATGATGTTGACGGCCAAAAAATTATGATATTCCGTGGCTTTGGCGGGCGAACTTATCTCGGAGATCAGTTAAGTAAACGAGGCGCATTAGTTGAATATTGCGAAACATATCAGCGGGAACCGCCACCACCTTATGTACAGGTATTGCCGTCAACATTTTATAATACAGAGCACCCAATACCGATAACAACCGTTCACAGTGGTGAAACTTTAGCAAATTTAGTAAACATCGTACCTTCCTCACAGTTATATTGGCTGCGACAACAGCCGTTGTTGATCCCAGGTCAGCGGGTTGCAGCAGCAGCCACTAAAATAGGATTTAGCCAATTACTGATTGCAAAAAATGCAACCCACACAAGTATGATTGAGGCATTATATGAATGGCGAAAAAGAAAAAATCAAATCAAACCCCAGCTCACAAGCAAGTCAGGAAAAAGCATTGACAGCCAGTAAAGGCGAGACAAATGCCACAGCAGAAATTGATGGCACGACAGAGTTACAACCTAAAAAAGCCAAAGCAACGGCTTTTTTAGTGCTGGTTTTGTTGTTTGTTATGGCCGCCGCCGGTGGCTTAGCTTGGTACGGATGGACAAACTACCTACAACCCCAGCAGCAACGTATTCAGTTGTTGGAAGAGTCGATCAATAGGCAACTAGAGCTCAGTAATAGTTTAAGTAACCAGCAGCAATCAGCTAATAAAGCGAGAATGGCAACAGAGCAGCTATTGGAGAGCTTGAGTAACAGTCAACAATTAATAGAGCAGCGGCTCGAAAGTCATGCTAATCGCCTGCGGGATCTATCTGGTACCAGCCGAGACGATTGGATGCTGGCAGAGGCGAAATATTTGCTTCGGTTAGCCAGTCAACGCCTGCTGATGGAGCGAGGAACAGTTGGCGCCCAAGCATTATTGGAATCTGCCGATGAAATTTTAACCGCTATCGACGATGTCGATTTATTTATCGTTCGCCAGGCTGTTGCCAAGGATTTAATGGCTTTGAAGTTGGCTCCTACTGTCGACAGAGAAGGCATTTATTTACAATTGGCAGCGCTTATTGATACGGTAGAAAAACTACCTGTCATCCCTCTTTCACCACAGCACCAGTTAACACCGTCAGCTGAAAAGGCAGAGCCTGAGTATATCGCTGATAGTGATAAAAAATGGTATTCACAGTTATGGTTTGAGCTGAGAGATACCTTCGTTAATCTCGGCCAGTTCATCAGAATTCGCCATCATGACGAACCGCCGGAACCGCTGTTATCGGATGAACATAAATACCATTTAACTCACAACTTGCGCTTAATGTTCGAACAGTCGCAGTTGGCATTGTTGCGCGAGCAATCCGAAGTGTACCAGCAGAGCCTCGAACAGGCGAAACAATGGCTTAATCAGTATTATGCGCATTATTCCAAAAAAGACATACTGGTTGAAGAAATCAGCCAGTTACAGCAAAAACCAATTGTGCAATTTCTACCAAACATTTCCGGTTCCCTTGAACAACTGACTCAATATATCGATCGTTATCACAAATTGACGCCAGAAAAACCGGCAAAGAGTGCCACCGAAACAAGTGAAAATGAAGTGGCAACCGAGCGTCCAATGATATCGCCTGAGGATGTTGTGAAGTCAAAAGGCGTTGCTCCGATGCCGCAAGATGAAGCATCACAGGATAAAAAGGAGAATAACTGATGATTCGCTTGTTGTTGGTTATTTGTTCCTCTCTGGTTTTAGGTGGTCTGTTCTATTATCTGGCAGATAAGGACAGTGGCTATTTTTTGATTGTATGGGATAAAACCAGTATCGAAATGAGTCTCTGGTTTGCTCTGATTGCGCTTACTGTCGTTACATTTATTGTATTGGTGGTTTTTTATCTATTTTCAGGAGGCTACCGTCAGCTTACTAGAGCTGCAAGGTCTATCTTTGGTTACAATAGTCGTCGCGCAGAAGAAAGAACAGTGCGCGGTTTACTTTATTTCATCGAAGGTAATTGGTACTTGGCCAAACGCAATTTAGTGAATTCGGCCAAGAAGACTTCTTCACCCATCATCAATTATCTGGCAGCTGCACGGAGTGCTTATGAACTCGGCGATGAAAAAGAAGCTTTAAAGTTGCTACACAAAGCTGAAAACAGTGCATCCAATAGCAGTCTGGCTGTGGCGTTGACACAAGCACGCATGCAATTAGCTAATCGACGCTATGAGCAAGCTCTCGCAACCCTGGCTCGTATAGTCGAAAAGTCGCCCGATCACCCAATGGTATTAGAGCTTCTAAAGCAAGTTTATATTGCACTCAAGGATTGGGCTTCCTTAACGCGATTATTGCCTAAATTGCAGAAAAATCGTATTGGCTCAGCTGCCGAGTTAGAAGAGTTGGAAAAAATGCTTTATCGCGAATGGTTGGCTGAAACGATTGAACAAGCGCGATCTTTGCTGTTGGAAAAGGGTCTCGCTAAAGTTCGTGACTGCTGGTCGCAAATTCCAAAAGAAAATCGTCGCGATATTGATACCATGACCTTGTATATTCGCTATCTTGTGGAAGTTCGTCAAGACAATGAAGCGGAACAACTATTAGAGTCATCATTAAAGAAACGTTGGTGTGACGAATGGGTTGATCTGTACGGAAAACTAACTACTCATGATGTAAAGAAGCCCTTGTTGGTCGCTGAAGGTTGGTTAAAAGATAGACCGAACAACAGTATTCTATTGCTCACAATTGGCAGATTGTGTCTGCGCAATCAACAGCTGGGTCGAGCCAAGGAATATTTCAAAGCCAGTTTGAAACAACAAGAACGTCCGGAAACTTATGCTGAACTAGCCCGTTTGTCAGCTCATTTGGGTGAACTCGAAAGTAGCACGGTCTACTATCAGAAAGGATTACTGATGACTACTGACAATTTGCCTAAATTTCTTCCATCCAATCCAGCCAATTAAAATAGGCATGTGCTGATATGCATGATGCGTCTATATGGTCTCGTTTCGTTAAAATTAACTTAGCGTTATTTACTCACTCGATAATATTTTTGACGAGCCTCAATAGTTCGGCATTTACGTCTCTTGAGCGTGCGATTGCCATTGTCGATGAAGAAGTGATATTAGCAAGCGAGCTGTCATCTAAGTTACAAGTCATGCAAAACCGCATGAATGATAAGGCTGATGACATTCCCTTGGCTGCACTACGAAAACGAGTTATCGACCATTTGATTTTAGAGAGCTTGCAACTACAGATGGCAAGGCGGGCTGGAATGACAGTTAATGAAACTGAAATTAACCAGGCCGTTGAGAAACTGCGACGAAATTTGAAAAAACAACAACAATCTATGGACGTCTACCTCCAACAAAATCACTTTACGGATTTAAATGAATTGCGTGAAGAGATACGCCGTGAGCTATTGATTAGGCAGCTGCAAAAATATCAAATCAACCGGCGAATACGCATATCAGAACAGGAAGTAGAAAATTTTCTCAACTCCAGCGATGGGGAAGAATGGAAGTCTCCTCAATATCGTCTGCAACACATCTTAATTGCTACGGATATCGGTGATCGAGGCAGTGCTAACACTGCTGATAAACGTGCTAAAGCTATTTATAAGCACTTGTTAGATGGCGCCAATTTTACTCAGATGGCGACTGATATGTCGGATGGGGAAAACGCTAAACGCGGTGGTGATCTCGGTTGGCGTAAAAGTAGTAATTTACCTAACTTATTTGTAGAGCGCATAAAAGGAAAGCAAATAGGTAGTATTACTGAACCCTTTCGCAGTGGCGCCGGTATTCATATTCTTAAATTGGTGGATCGTAAAGGTGTCGATCAAGCCATGGTGAAACAATCTACAGTGCGTCATATTTTAATCAAAACTTCAGCCATCACCAGCGACGATGATGCTCGGCAGAAGCTGAATAACTTGAGGAACCGAGTTCTCTCCGGTGAAGATTTTAACGCGTTGGCTACACAATATTCAGAAGATATAGCGACGGCACTTAATGGTGGTGATCTGGGTTGGTCAACACCAGGAAAGTTTGTCCCAATTTTTGAAGAAACCATGAACAAGACTTCCGTAGGCGAAGTTAGTCTGCCTTTTCGCACTCAGTTCGGTTGGCATATTCTCTATGTGGAAGACCGTCGTGAACAGGATATGACAGATACTTTAGTGCGTAATCAGGCATCGCGATTACTACGACAACTGCGCTTTGAAGATGAACTGCAAATATGGTTGCAGGAAAT
>CAZEUZ010000066.1:0-13285 GCA_964515805.1 uncultured Cellvibrionaceae bacterium
CCAGCTCGGCGCATTTTTCCAGCCACCCTGGGCTTTCCAAAAGCGATGATAGCTATCAAGTGCTGATTGATGGCCACACCACGCTAAATACAGTGGTACCCGAATGGCGTCATAGCCCATTTTAGCGCCCTGTTTGTCAGAGAATGAAAATACGCCTGCCTCATTGAGGTTAACCCAATCTGGCGGTACAGGAATATGACTTCTTTCAACCTGCACAATCATTTGCAAGCTATCCCGATACAATTTCTTCCATGTTTGTTGATTTCCATATCGGGCAAATAGAGGAAATGCAGGCAAAATATAATAGGAAAAATTTAATGTCAGTTCGTTGTCATCAATAAAATGCATACTGCCAGGAAGGAGCGTTGTAAAACCACCAAAGTCGACAACTAAGTTATCGGTTATGGCGGAGAGTATTTTTCTGCCTTCGTCTAAATAAGTTTGTTGCTGCCACTTTTCATAAGCTAACAGCAATGCCCAAGCAATCAGTATATCTCCATCGGTAGCGTTATTGTAATCAGTGACAGGAGGTGAAGCACCCGGTTGCCAGCGCCAAGCAAAAAGGGCATCATTTCGCTGCAAATTTTGCTTTGCCCAACGCCAACTTAGGTCAAAAGTACGTTTGTCATCCATGTAGGCAGCAAATAGCATGGCTGTGCCCTGCCCTTCACTATGAGAAATTTTATGATAAGAATCGATCAGGTTGCCTTCGGCAGTGACAAACTGTGATTTGTACTCTGGCCACATGTCTTTGAACAGCATGGCTGCAATTTGACGTGATTGATTGGCGGATGATGACGATGGCATGGACGTTTGTGCAGTGCAGCTAAACATTACAAGGGTGGTAAATATTGAGCAAAGCTTTGACAACGAGAATAAAAAATTTACCTTTTGCACTATGATAGCTATGATTTTTCTATAGAAGATAACAACTTGCATTGTCAATTTATCAATCTCTACCAAAAAGATATTCCACACCTAAGAAAAATACCGTTTCTTTGTAGTCTTTCGTGTTGCTAAATGCGAGTTGAGCTTTTGCTTCGAGTTGCCGCGACAACTGATAGTTAACCCCTACCCCTCCGGTACTGCCAAATTGACGTACTGTGTTTTCATCAAAAGAAGTGGGCTGTTCTGTTTCTGTGGTTTCTAGCAGACGTTGTCTCGCGGGATCAGAAGGATAAAAATCAGCACCTTCTTCGTAGAAATACTGTAAGCCTATTCCCAAATCCAGCTTTACAGTTAATTTGTCTTGGATGTAGATAAGACTCATTGGAACTGATGCACTGACAAACGTCCTAGGACTGAAATACCCTCCGTGTCCAAAGGTAAAATAACGCTGGTTTTCACTGAATCTAAATGCTGTAACATTAAAACCCGATGAAAATTGCAGGCTTTCCCCTTGATAAGGATAAAAATAGACGCCCGTACTGATTTGTTGGAAGTCATTGTCATCGACATTTTTCCCTTCGTAAACGGCTAAGATAAGATCGATATAAGTGCCGAATGTACCAGCATCATAGCCAAAAGAGACATTACCTCCTTTTCTGACGATGCCGCCCCACTCGAATCCAGTGATTGGGTCTTCGATGCCGGCATAAGAGAGCAAACTGTCTTTAACAGGTTCTATATGTGCGCCCAGCTTGAAATTAAAGCCGCTATTAAATGAATGATTATAACTTATTGCACCTGTGATATTCGTAATATCAAAGCCCAGCGGCGTAGTGCCGATTTTGAAGGCGAAGCCATTGCTTTCGTAGCCAACAGCTAACTCAGTGCCCAATGCATCTTTGGAGGCGTCATCAATTGGCCGCTCCTCTGCATCAACTAGGGCAAATGTGCCATAATAACGGTTAGTAAATTCACTCGAGGTCAGTTCACCTGAAGAGAGAAATACGGACGCTATATCAATATCAATTCTGCCGTTACCGGTGTTGAAATTAAAATTAACAGGCACCCGGCTTTCAAACAGTCTGTCCAACCCACTTTCACCATCGCGATTTCTAAGATTGATGCCAGTATTAAAAGAATGCATGGACGCCTTGCGCAACTGCCAAAGCTCGTCGCTCTCTGCCACCGATAGATTGCCGGATAGTTGTGGAATATCCTCTAGTTCTGGGGTAGCCGTGGTAGTTTTACCTTCTATTTTTATCGTCCTCAATTTTTTACGGAATATTTCAGCGGGTTCAGGTCCTTTTGCGGACAGCATATAGATACTGAAAAGATTATCACTATCATCATGTAGTCCCTGCCTGTTTTTATCGGACGGGCCAGAAAACACACTAGGCGCAAATACCAAAGGACATACCGCAACGCTGATCATCCAGTTTTTTATTTTTCGCATAACTTACTTTGTTCCCTTTTCATGTTAATTCTGCACGAATACACCATTTTAGGCCATCACTGTTTAGACGATTGCTGTCTAAGCAGACGCGCATAGGCCATTGATTCAATAGCCGTTTTACTGTCTCCTGCCGCCCGTGCGACTCTCGATAATAATTCATAGATATCTGGTTCATCAGGCAGCTGTTCAATGGCGCTGTCAAGCACTTCCCTAGCGATAGCCAAGTCCTCTGCCTGCAGAGCCACTCCCACGGCACCCTTAATTGCCCACAAATCAGTGGGCTCAACGCTAATGGCTTCCATATAGTGCTGTATCGAAGCGTCGAGATTGTCTTGCAGTTGATTTAGCCGACCCAACATACGCAAAGCTTGCACATTGCTAGAGTCTATTGAGAGCGCGGAGTTTAAGTCGGTTTGTGCTTGAGAATAGGCTTGACTCTCTATAGCGGAAGCGCTGCGAGCTAACAATAACTGTAATTTAACTGCCGAGAGCTGTGTACGCTGACTGGCATTTAGTCTTTTTTCATTGATCAAGGTTGCAATAATTGTATCCGACAAGTCAAACTCACCCCATTGGTTCAGATAACCGACAAATGCCAGTCGTGCATTTATGCTAGGTGCCGATCTTTGGCTGGTCGTCTCTCGTATAATTGCAATTGCCGGTCGGCGCAATTTAAGCTCGTGCAATGCGGAGACAATTAAAAGAGCCGCACTGTCGACTTCTGGTGAGGACTTGTAGAGACTCATCAGTGCTTCCTCTGCAGCACCTTCGCCTTTGAACTTCGCTTGCTGTATTGCACTGTCGATGTCTTGTCTAAATTCCGCGGCAAGTCTTAATCGAGTCACTTCT
The DNA here is from genome assembly GCA_964515805.1 of uncultured Cellvibrionaceae bacterium. Lineage (GTDB taxonomy): Bacteria > Pseudomonadota > Gammaproteobacteria > Pseudomonadales > Cellvibrionaceae > CAZEUZ01. The sequence continues at coordinate 3,191 of CAZEUZ010000066.1, forward strand.
TCTGTCTCGTCGGATCGCGGTATTATAGCCAATGTATTTACCACACTGTCCCAATCTTCGATGGTGGAGTAAAACAATGCCAGAGCATAAGATCCATTGACTCTATTATCGCCAAGTACACTAATGCCGCTGGCAATACGTTTAGCTTTGTCAGGCTGATTGAGTGAAAATAGCAGACGCGCGTAGTCGAGTCTTATCCAGATATCATTCGGATCGATGGACAGTGCGCGCTCAAAAGAGGCAATCGCCCGGTTCATCTCTGAACGTTGACGCTGGAGTGACGCGACAACCCAGTATAATGTCAACTTCAGCTGCTTACTGGAAGCTGGGTCATTGCGCTTATTTTGATATCGTGTGTGTAACCTCTCCAGTTGGACATAATCTTCCAAGCTAAGAGCGATTTTTAGCAGTGGAATAATCGCTCTTTCTTCATTGGGATAGTCACGCAAGATTTGTTCGTAGTTTCGTGTCGCCTTTGAAAATTCTTTTGCTCGGAAGTAAACGAGAGATCGTTGCAAAGCAACTTCTCGTTGTTCAGCGGCAGACGTCGTTTTTAAACGGTTCAGATAAGTTAAGGCTGCATCCGGGTTATCTCGGTAGTTTGGTTGGTTTATCTTTCCGATCGATGACCAGAATTGGGCGCTGGAAATAGCACTCTGGTATTTGGATCTAAGTGACGCATCTTTTTTCAGTGCTCGATTGTAAAAACTAAGCGCAGAAGTATGTAGCCCCCTTCGCTGTTCTATAAGGGCCAGACCAGCCAAAGCCTCTGCATTATCCTCAGTCGTTTCCGTCGCCTGTTGAAATAATTTTTTAGCTTTTTGCAGTTGATTGTTGTTCAACGACTCAAAACCGTAGTGCAATAACCCCTCGTAGGATGAAGGATCGAAGGGTGATGAAAGAGATTGTAGCCGATCTATTACCTCTTTATCTTGTGGATGCTGTACAAGATAGTATTCGAAATACGTTTCATCCTCAGATGAGGCATCCAGCCAAAGCAAAGCATCGCGGTACTTGTCCATGGCTGTGCTGTTATAGTCAGGTTTCCCAGCCAGGGACCGAAGTATATCCAGACCGCGACGGCGAGTCGCTTCGTCATAGGTTAGCACTTGCGCCAAGGTAAATACTATTTCGTTATTTTCCGGGTTGTTTACCCGCATGCCTTCCAAGCCACTTATCGCTTCTCCCCGGCGGCTTTGAATAGAAGACATAGTATGGTAGTACTCCAGCGATAATAGGCCTGGATTCTCCTTGTCGGCAAATAGAACATCGTATGCTTTCAGTGCTTGCTCAGATTTGCCGGCGGCCTGCAGTTGCCTTGCTTCTTCAAGGCGGCTCTGATCAAACGTATTGTTTTTAATTTGCTTGCCGAGTTGAGTAACATAGGCCGAACGGGGGTCCGTTCCCGCCATTTGCCTCAGTATTTTGTTTGCCTGTTTGATACTGTTTTCTTTTACGTGACTCAGACCTATGGCATACATAGCGCGTAGATTGCTGGGTTCGCTACTGAGAATTCGTTGCAACGCATTTCTGGCTAGATCACCCCGTTTTCGATATTGCCAAAAATTGGCTTGTTCAAAGAGAATATCCGTCGCCTTGGGCTCTCTGGTGGCATTGGTCGTAACCGGTGATAGTAGCGCGTCTGATTCTGATTCAGCATAGGTAGTGACACATTGAAGGCTAATATTTAATACCGCAACGGTAATAGCAATTTGTCTATAACTTATTTTCATCATCCCATTGCCGACAGCACCATACTATTTATTAACCGTTTATCTGACGACAGGGCTTAGCGAGGAATCAAAGGGTTTTCTCTCGTTGACCAGCCTTTCAGCACGTCTTTTTGCAAGAATAAACGCCGATAACGCTAATACGAATACACCACCGATTAGCAGCAGAGGGATTAGCCAGACATTACTCAAAATATACCACTGAATCTTGACATGCCAGGGGAGATAGCCCACAAAATAGGGTTCCGAAGTAGCAAAGCTCAGTACTTCCTGTTCATTAACAACAAAAAAATCCCCTTTAATTGAGGCGCTTTTCTCTGCGGACTTCAATGCATTTGCCAAATCGACCAAGCCCTGGGATTTATTAGCTATCAACCCCACCACTGTTTTTTGAGGATTGAAGGGCGACTGATGGCTATAAAAGGCAGATATCGTGTTCGATCTCGGCACAACAACACGGTCTGGAACGTACTTCTCTTCGCTAAACAAATTTTTAAATTTGTACCTGAATTGTGAAAGCGGTGACTGATGAGCAATGGAAAGATAAGACTGATCGAACTTGATAGGGGATACTTCTGACAAGCGTTGCAGTAGGGGTTGGTTGTCAAAACTGCCTAAAAGAAGCAAGTCATGATTAGGGAAGTCATCAACCTGCTGGGCGTCGATTACTTTGATGCCTAGCGCTGGATATTCGGTTTTACTGCCGATGGTACCTACCAGTGTCAGCAAGGCTTGTAACGTCAATGGATCAAAACCTCCTTTCGGAGCGATGACCACCGTTTCACTCAAATCTGCCTTCCTCGAAAACGGCAGTCCGGACTGTGCTAGATAAGCCAAATTGGGCATTCTCGAGTAGCGATAAGCCGATGACAGGTCAATGCTAGAATCCGGATCGATAGCGACGCGTATATGCGTGGGTAATAAATGGTCGTTTTGTTCGCTGACTTTGGTTTTTAGGTCAAAGTAAAACTGGAGTTGATTTTCACCGTAGATAAGATAAGGCGGAATGGTGAAGCGCCACGTGCTTTGTACAAAATCGCTGGCGCCAAAAGAAGACTTTCCAATATCATTTAAGGGAATACTGGCAATAAACTTATCGTTAATCAACGCATCCAAACGCGAATTCTCCAAATCAAACCATCGACTGCCAGGGTGTCTAAAATTGAGGTTTACAGGGACACCTTTCGAGTTCCACAGGAAAATATCCGGCGCCATCTTAAAATTCACAGTCAATAGGCCAGGTGACAAGCCATAGCCTTCAAGAGACGCTGTCTCTTCTATTTCTCCAAAGGTGGCGGGTCTGTTTGACGGTAACCAGGAAGGCGCATCGTAGTAGTCTCTCGGTTGCTGAATCGGTTCCGCCACATCAATGAAACTGCCACTGACCAGAAGATTGCCCATACTGAGCGCCTTGGCCGCTGCCAACAATTCGATGTCATCTCGCCCCTTAATTAATAACAACTGACCGAGTGGGTCGCGAGGATTGGCGACAATCTCCAGAGAAGGACCTGCTATTTCAACATTCTCAAGGCCACTTAGTGTAGAGGTATTGGTTAGAAAGATAATGCCGTTGCCTGAAGGCAATTCGCTAAAGAGAATGGGAAAAGAGGCTCGCCTAAAGCTGGCCAAACTGCCCCAATAAGAGGCGACGATAGAAGCCGCTTCAACAGTGGTTTTCGTTGGCTGTCTGGAAAAGGAGAAAGGCAATACCAGCTCTGCATGATCTCTGCGGTCGAAAAAAGGGGCTGGCAGATTATTTAAATTCAGGGATAAAGGCAGGCGATTGACGTTTAGGGAAAGCGCACTGGAATTGCTAATTTGTACCCAAATACTTTTATTGGTTTCACGATTATCCACGTCTTGACCCAGTTTTTGAGCAATAACTCTAAATTCCATAGAATTATCTTGCAGCATGACATAAGGTGAAATATCAAATTCAATTTCATCGATACCACTTTGTTCGGAATTTAAGATTACAGAATGGACAATTTCTCCATTGATGACGACGGACAGTTGGCTGTTCTGAGGATCGAGTCCTGGGGATACGGATAAACGCAGCTTCATAGAAGCTGCTGAAACCACTTCATCAGATCGAAGTGAGAAGGCGACAAATCGCGAACTATCACTCCCCTTCAGTAAGATGGGTTCGGTAACGCCAACGTCTTTCAGCTGAAGCATATATTCCCTAGTAGGGAGAGTGTCACCCGACAACTCAGTTTTTAAGTTATACAAATCTGATGCTATCGCCTGATTGGGCGATATGAGCATTGCGTACATGATTAGAAAAAAGGCCAAACTACCAATTTGGGAGAGGGAGCCCAGTTTCCTCAGTGTTCTCGGTTCGGACTTGGATGAATTATCAATGCTGTTATCGGCACTAACAGCATTTGATTCCCCCGCAACATTTTTGGCAGATCGCGAAAAAGGGGCTTTTAAACACCAACCGAGAAAATACATCATAGACTTGTTCATACTCCACCAAGAACTAATAAAGCCGTGCTCTTTTAGATTGTCCCAATTTATCCATGCATCTGCACGCCCAAACAGTGCTTTAATACGGTTGTTTAGCTGCTCTTTATCCTCCTGATTGGTGAAGAGAATGTGTAAAGACTCTTCATTCATACGTAACACCTCTCCCCGAAAATTTATGGAAGAATGAGAATAGGGCAAGTTGACATAAATACTGCTTCCGTCGGATATACAGGGCTGCACTTGCTGGATATTGTCCGGCATTGAAAAACTTGCACCATTCAGAGACATATCCTTTAAATTTGCTTTGAAAGTATGGCCACTGTCCGTTTGCAATGTCACTTCCCGATTCATAGTTACTCTGTGATGGCGTCGTCGCTCTCCTTTCTCCAAGCCTACTGCCGTCGCCAAGGTTAGTATGCCAATGCTGATAGAAGCCCAAACAATATTTAATACTGTGCTCCATAAATCGTCACCTGTGACTCTGCCAGTAAATATATTAAATAACGCGTAGGCGACAGCAGTTATCATCAACAGCGTTGTCAGTAATTGCGGTACAATTATTTTCCAATCGAAGTAAGTATCATCGTTGGCACCTTGCTTATCCGTCACATTAAATTTTCCAAGTTTTGGATTGATAAGTGTTAACAGCGTGGGGCCAAGCAAATGGAATGCCAGTGCTGTTTCATAGACCTCCGTCATAAATATTTGGCGAAACCGGGACTGCAAATAAAGTGAAGCCATTACTGCTACCACAATGTGTGGAAGCGCATAGGCGATTAGATCCTGAGGACTGGCGACGATAATACGCACATCCAACAGTAAATAAGCGAGAGGTGCAGTCAACAATACGATTCTAGGCAGAGAAAATAGAAAATGCAGCATCGCATTGGCATAGCAAAAGCTTTGAGCAAAGGATAAACCGGGAGAAATAAAGGGATTTTCTGTCCTGAATATTTGCAGCATACCGCGTCCCCAACGCAAACGCTGCCCGATGTGCGCCCTGAGAGATCCTGTCGCCAAGCCACTCGCTTGAGGTATCTTTAAGAATGCACTATTCCAACCTTTTTGATGTAACCTCAACGACGTATGCGCATCCTCGGTAACAGTTTCAGTGGCAAAGCCACCGACTTCGTAAATAGCGGTTCTTCTCAAAATCGCGCAAGATCCACAAAAGAAACTGGCATTCCAAAAATCATTACCATCTTGCACCATACCGTAAAATAACAAACCTTCATTGGGACTTTCTTTTCCGGTATGTAAATTTTTTTCAAAGGGATCATCATTGTAAAAGTGATGAGGCGTCTGTATTAAAGCGAGTTTTCGATCTCTAACAAACCAACCGACGGTCAGTTGCAGAAAACTTCTCGTCGGCACATGATCACAATCAAAAATAGTAATTAACTCACCCTTGGTATGGCGTAAAGCATTGTTTAAATTCCCTGCTTTAGCGCCTTTATTGTCGTTTCTGGTTAAATAACCGATGCCTTGTTTTGCGGCCATTTGCCGAAACTCTTGCCGCCGTCCATCATCCAACAGATAAATATTAACTTTGTCACGAGGCCAATCGATGCTTTTAGCAGCGATAACAGTGACTTCTACAATATCCAGAGGCTCGTTATAAGTGGGAATATAGATATCAACCGTAGGCCATAGAGAGATGTCATCAGGCAAATTTTCTGGCTTGCGTTGCCGCATGGCAATATTTTGAATGTAGCTCCCAGCCAAGATAATTAAAAAATAAATCTCAGCGGCGAACATGCCGCAACCCAAGATATATTCGAGGAGACTATTCTGAAAAGATAGGGTTTCAGTAATTCGCCAATAGAGGTAGCGGCCGCTAACGGCCACCACTAAGGCCGCAAATATGATTTTTTTCAACTCACTGTAACGCCGCATCAATACTAATGCCATCACAACAGCCGTGGCACCAAATAACATTTGAGCCTCAAGGGTAAGGGGCGTAGTCGTTATCAATGCAGTTAAGAATAGACCCAAAAGTAGTCCGAGATAAACCATTGTGTTCCATCCAACCTAAGCTAGGTCTTTTATTGTATCGTTTTGGGGACGAATCAAATTTTCTATCCTGCCCGCAAGTTCGTTGATATCCGCAGCGGCCCGGCTTTGAGGAGCATAGTCACCGACTAGAGATTTGTGGGAGAAAGCCTCTGGTACAGTTGAATCATAGTGAATATTACCCAGCAGTTGTTTGCCAAAAAGGTTTTCAACAATAATGGCCGAATCATTAGACAATGTTGAGCGAAGGTCTTTCTTATTGACGACCATATAGTGTTCATTTGCTATACGGTGTTCAGTATTGCGGGCCTGGCTAAATATGCTGCTATTACAAACTGTAGCGATGGATACAGGATCTGCAGACACAACTTCTAGCCCTATATTGAATAGCGGAGAATTGTGTTTGAACTGTATGTTAGTGGGAATATCTAAAATTATAACGCCGTTGACGCCATGTAGTTTATTTGCCTGACGTACTGTCGCTACGAGCAACTCTGCTGGTGTGGAGGGTACTGATGTATTAGGCGTAAGCAGAGTAAAATCTTGGTGTAATGAACAGGTGTGAATTTTTTGCTTTTCACCATTCGTTGCATCACCAGTCTCAGCCTCTGTTTGCAAACCGGCACCAAAGTGAATTGGCAACAAACACAATGAAGACAACTCACACAATACCACAGTCACTCCACGTTGAAATAGAGAGGACGCTAAGCTTGCTGCAATAAAACTTTTTCCTACCCCTCCAGCAGTTGAATATACCGCAATACGTTTCATAATTATGATTAATTCGCTTCCAATTTATGTGTTCAAATACTCAATAGCATTGGTTGTTCTGCTTGCCTCAAACTTTGTTAATCCAGATTTTATCAGCAGGTTAACGTGTGATTTTTAAATAATCACGATGTTTTGTTTGACTGTCGGCATCTGGATGGCCCGCTAGTTCTAAAATTTCTCTATAAAGGGGCCAATGAGTCAAGTGCTCAAGTTGATCTTCGTACTCTTTGATATTTTGATAGTGAAGATTATCCACCCCCAGCTTGCCTGCCAGAGAGTCTATATCGTTATCTTTAATTTTATCCATAAACGTAAAGCTCGATTGTTTTAATCAGCACAGTTACCAAGACAAGTATCATATCAAAGCGTCGATTAGAACGATATTGAAAATTTGGAAAGAGCTACGCTAAGTCAGCTAATAACGCGACATTTATTTTTATTTATCTCGATAAGTACCTTTATTTCAATTACTGCGGCCATCTAGATGCAGCACGTCATGGGACTGTGTTACCCTTCGCACTTTTCATAAGACAACGTGTATTTATCATTGCCACAGGTGTTATGGCGTTTACTTAATTTGTTTACTATTACAATAGCCCGCTGGACATTGATAACGTTTATCGGTTTGTTGTTAGTCAAAGCTGTCATTTTCACGTAACACCCGCAGTAATTTTCCTTAAAGAGTTTAATTTTTTCATATGTTTTCCTTAATTGCTAATAATAAGCACAACGTCAAAAACGATGTGTTATCTGGTATTACTGTTGCACTGGCTTTGGTGCCAGAAGCGGTTGCGTTTGCTTTTGTCGCCGGAGTCGAGCCCATGGTTGGCCTGTACGCCGCTTTTATGATGGGCTTATTAACGAGTATTTTTGGTGGCCGTCCGGGTATGATTTCTGGTGCAACTGGAGCAACAGCAGTAGTGATGGTCTCCCTCGTGGCCATGCATGGCCTACAATATCTGTTTGCTGCCGTACTGCTAGCAGGTTTATTACAGATCTTAGCCGGTCTCCTAAAACTGGGCAAATATATCCGTATCGTACCGCACCCAGTAATGCTAGGCTTTGTCAATGGTCTGGCGATTGTGATTTTTCTGGCGCAGCTGGGGCAATTTAAAGTCGACAATGCCCTGGGACAATCCGTCTGGATGCAGGGTTTAGAGCTTTACTTGATGATAGTGCTGATCATTATCACGATGTTGATCGTTCATTTTTTGCCAAAGCTCACCACAGCTATTCCTGCTGGGCTAGTAGCGATTGTCGTGATTACTCTGGCAGTAATTGGTTTGGAGTTGGATACCCGCAATGTGATTGATTTTGTGCGCGACATGTTGCCTGAGGATCAGGCGGCGAACGCCAGTTTAAAAGGCGAGTTGCCGAGTTTTGCGGTTCCGGCAGTACCTTTAACATGGGAAACTTTGTGGATCATTTTGCCTTACGCTGCAATTATTGCCGCGATTGGTCTAATTGAATCACTCCTAACACTCACTTTGATCGATGAAATTACCAATACTCGCGGTCGGGGTAACCGTGAGTGTATCGGTCAGGGCATTGCGAATACCACCAATGGTTTTTTTGGTGGCATGGGCGGTTGCGCTATGATTGGTCAGAGCATGATCAATATTAATTCGGGAGGTCGTGGCCGTTTATCTGGCATTACTGCCGCAGTGGTATTGTTACTTTTTATTCTGTTTGGTTCATCCCTAATTGAAATCATCCCATTGGCGGCTTTAGTGGGTATTATGTTTATGGTGGTGCTGGGGACATTTGAGTGGTCTTCTTTGCGTTTAATCGGCAAAATTCCAGCAACGGATATGTTTATTATTGTACTGGTCTCTGCGGTAACAGTTGCCTCTGACCTTGCCATTGCGGTAATTGTCGGTGTCATTGTTTCAGCATTAGTTTTTGCCTGGAAACACGCTCAGCATATTCAGGCTGATACCCATATCGATGAAAAAGGTCAAAAGGTTTATGACCTACGTGGACCGATCTTCTTCGGCTCAGTGGCCAATTTCAAAGAGTTATTTGATGTAGAAAATGACCCCGAGCATGTGGTCATTGAATTTAAACGCTCGCGAGTTAGTGATCATTCGGGGATTGAAGCCTTGGATAACCTCGCGGAAAAATATCAAAACACCGGCAAAACATTGCATCTGAGGCACCTAAGTGAAGAATGCCGTATCTTACTGAAACGAGCCGATGATCTATGTGAGGTAAATATGTTGGAAGATCCCAATTACCGCGTTGCTACAGACGAGCTGGGTTAAATCACTGACTGGGAAAAGAAGCTTACAAAAGATTAGCCGACAACATGCGACCAAAGATCACTGACTATGACTGAGGAAATCGTATTTTGAAAAACATATTATTGAAGCTGGCAATCGTATTGCCCACATTATCATTTACACTTGGGTTTACAGGCGTCACATGGTCAAATGACCAATCCCTTGCCTATAATCGAGTTAATCTATCAACCAGTGCCAATACTCAGGTAGAAAACGATACCTTAATCGCCGTACTCTATATCCAGCGCGAAGGCACTAAATTGCCAGAACTGGCCGATGAAGTGAATCAACACATTGCTGAAGCTATCCAACAGAGTAAAAAAATATCCGGTATTGATTTGCAAACACTGGATTACCAATCCAACCCCATATACGACAAGCGGCGGCTATCAGGTTGGCGTGTTCGTCAATCTATTCGTTTAGAAAGTCAGGACACTGCCCGCTTGAGTCAGTTAATTGGTGACTTGCAGCGTCTATTGGCTGTTGAATCAGTTAACTACCAGATATCGGCCGAAAAGATGCGTGAAGTAGAGGAAACACTTGTCAAAGAAGCAATAGACACCTTTACGCAGCGAGCCAAGCTAATCACCAACCAATTTGGCTATAAGCATTATCGTTTGGTAGAAATCACTATCAATACAGCAGAAAAACCCAGGCATGGCATGCGCACACGTGGGCTAGCCATGCAAGCAGAAATGGCTTCGCCCGTTATTGAAGCCGGAAAGCGAGATATACGTATTAATGTGAGCGGTACCATTGAAATGCGGACTGAATAATTGTGGCCTTGTTCTACATTATCATTAAGCCAAGCCTTTATAGAGGACTGG
>CAZEUZ010000067.1:0-2552 GCA_964515805.1 uncultured Cellvibrionaceae bacterium
GCTACCCGAATGTTCGCTCCGCGGTACGGTATTGCCGAAGAATCGGCAACGGGTATGGCTGCCGGGCCACTGGCCTGCTTTTTATTTGATCACTTGCAGCAACGGGATAAAACCACTTTTTTAATTGAACAAGGTTATGCCATGCAGCCCGCTTCCCCTAGCTTGATTGAAGTCAGACTGGCACTGGAACATTCAATGATTAAGTCATTAATTGCCGGTGGTGTAGGTGCATTAATACGTCACGTAGTAGTGACTGTTAACTAAAGTTATGAAAATGTTGATGAGTCCAGATGGCCGGAGAATGCAGGCGTCTGGATTTCCTATACAGTTAATCCAATAAAAGCTATCAAGGCTTTCAACGTTAAAATGAGGTAAAAATAATGTCAGCGCTTTTCATTGTCTATTTGCTTTTTAGTTTGACGGCTACTTGGCTATTACTGTCGGCGCCTTATCTTAGGATCACAAGCCTTGGCTGGTTTATCGCCATTTGGAGTCTGCCTTATGTTGGCGCTTTATTCTTTTTCCTGACGGTTGTGCGCCATCGAGTGACCGGCCATACCGAGCACTATCGCGAACTTGCTCGATATGCGGCCTCGATAGAGGATGGCGATAATCACGTTATGAGCAACGTGCAGAGAATCAATAATCTGGGCAAAAATCATGGCTTTTTGCCTTATTTTCTCATGACGTTGGATAAGACAGAGATGTTAATTGATCAGCAATTCATTGATGCTCTGTACAAAACCATTGATCAGGCACAAAAGCGTATTTGGATCACTACCTATATTTTTTCTGGTGCTGTCAAAACCACACTGATCGAAAAGTTGATCGCTGCTCATGCCCGGGGAGTCGATGTCAAACTGTTGGTTGACCGTATCGGCAGTGACCTAGTTATCCCTTTTTCTGCGAATAAAAAAACTTTTGATCGCCTACCCTTTGATACCAAAGTATTCCATCAAAAGTTGCAATACTCATTACTCTTTATCGAGAAACGCTTACATTCGAAAATCGTAATCGTCGATGATTCTGCGTTTATCGGTTCCCATAATTTACGCGATGAAGTGCTGCCGAGCCATCAAGCATTTGCAAGCAATGTATCACTCTATTTTACGGGTTCGGTCGTCAAGCAGTTAGAGGCCGTCTTTGCCGACCTTTGGCTCACTGTCTCTGGTGAGGAAGTGTCGACAAATAACACTGCCGCTGAGTTGCAAAATAAAGCAGCAATCGATGCAGATAAAGTTTTGTCAGCGGCAAAACAGCAAAAAAATGCCTTTGCCAGGATTAGCTTTTCTGAGCCCATGGTTGGCAGCCTGCAATATAACCGATACTTCACTTCCTTATTTTTTGCTGCTAGAAAGCGTATTCTTATCTGGATGCCTTATGTCATTCCTACTCAGAGCATGCGCAGTGCGCTCATTGCAGCGAGTAAAGTTGGGCTTGAAGTCAAGGTGTTAATGCCTGCAAAAACAGATTCCTTGTTAGTCGATAATGCACATCAACTGGTTTTGCGCGAGTTAGCCGACAGTGGCGTTGAATGCGCTGTCAGTCCTAAACCTTTTGATCATTCGAAAATCATTATCATCGATGACGTCGCTATTATCGGCTCGACTAATCTCGATCATCGCAGCCTGTTCCGCAATTACGAGTGTAATATTGAAGTCTGTGACCAGGGATTTTGTGATTCTGTCGTTTCCCTGTTTGAGGATAAGTATCGAGAGGCCGAACCAGTAAAACAGCTTACTGTCTGTGGAACCAGAAACAGGTTCAACCAGTTGAGTTCGCTGATTGCCAGCCTTTATTAGGTTGCTGCCGATCTGTATCTATTCTCAGAGAGTCACCAGCCAAACGACTTTGAGTGTAAAATGTTGGGTCATCGTTTTCTGTCCATGAATGATTAATGTCTAGCGCCCTCGACATACTTCAATCGACTTTTGGTTACGACCATTTTCGTGGTCAACAGCAGGCCATTGTTGATGCAGTGATAGCGGGTGATGATGCACTTGTCATCATGCCTACCGGTGGCGGGAAGTCACTGTGTTATCAAATACCCTCCATTGTTCGTGCAGGTTGTGGAATAGTCATTTCCCCTCTCATTGCCTTAATGCAAGATCAAGTGGATGCACTGACCCTGTTAGGTATCAAGGCTGGGTTTTTAAATTCCACCCAAGCGGTAGCAGAAAATCAGCGCATTGAATCGGCGTTAATGAATGGGCAACTGGATATCGTGTACATAGCGCCAGAACGTTTAAATCAACCGCGTACCTTAGCTCTCTTAAAACAAGCTGATATTGCGTTATTCGCCATTGATGAAGCCCATTGTGTGTCTCAATGGGGGCACGACTTCCGTACGGATTACTTACAGTTGCAGCAACTGGCTGATCTGTTTCCTCATGTACCCAGAATGGCATTAACCGCGACAGCGGATGCCCGTACTCGCAAAGAAATAGGCGATCGTCTTTGCCTCTCCCATGCGCGATCATTTATTGCCGGTTTTGATCGCCCCAATATTTGTTATCACATTGCTTTAAAGCAAGAACCAAAACAACAACTGC
>CAZEUZ010000068.1:0-19235 GCA_964515805.1 uncultured Cellvibrionaceae bacterium
CACATCTTTGGGTGATTTAGCCCATGATTTTGAATCTTTCTTAATAAAAAATAAACAAAATATACTAACGGATGATATTTCGGCAAAAATCCATACATTCCAGGATAAGTTACACAGCGCCATTAATTCGGTGACTTCAGGCATAGCAGATGACCAACAACCTGCTACTGATACGGCTGCCGAATTGAAAGAAAGCAATGTAGCTCAAGACGATCCAGTTGTTGATAATACTGCAGATGTGATTTCAGTCACTGAATTTGAAATGACGCAATCAACCGATGCCGGTGTCGCGCCATTTCAATCTGAGAACGCTCCCTCAACACCCAGCAACAGTTTCCTGGAATCTAAAGATACTACCTCAACAGCCGCGCCTGCCCATATTAAAGCGGTACCTATAGCAACCAATATCGCTAAGCCTAAGAAAGTCAGTGCGTCACAGAAAACTCTCAAGGTACGCGCCGATTTAATGGAAGAATTGGTAAATTTGGCTGGTGAAACATCCATCAGTCGAGGACGAATGGAAGAACAAATCAGTGAAATTACTTTATCTCTGGACGATATGGATACAACCGTTCAACGTCTACAGGAACAGATCCGTCGTCTCGACATAGAAACGGAAGCCCAAGTATTATTTCGCCAAGAGCAGATGGCTGTTGAGTCTGGTGAGTTTGATCCACTGGAGATGGATCGTTATACACAATTGCAGCAACTGACGCGATCTCTCATTGAATCTGCGTCGGATTTGTTGGATTTTAAATCCACTTTGTTGAACAAGATACGGGACACAGAGACGATTTTGTTACAGCAATCCCGAATCAATACAGATTTGCAGGAAGGCCTAATGCGTTCTCGCATGGTACCTTTTTCAAGTAAGTTACCCAAATTACGACATATCATTCGTCAAGTTTCTTCTGAGCTCAATAAATCTGTCAATTTTGAATTCGACAATGTCGAAGGTGAACTGGATCGTTCCATCCTGGAAAAAATGGTGGCGCCGTTGGAACATATGCTGCGCAATGCCGTTGATCACGGGATCGAAGATGCAGCGACCCGTATAGAGCTTGACAAACCTGAAAAGGGGCGTATTACTCTAACCCTGAGTCGGGAAGGCGGTGATATCGTGTTACGCCTAGTTGATGATGGCCGCGGCATCAATGTAGAAAAAGTGCGTCAAAAAGCCATTGAACGCAAGCTAATGAACGCTAGTGCTCAGCTAAGTGATCAGGATATTTTACAATTCATTTTACATGCCGGTTTCAGCACCGCAGAAACAGTCACACAAATATCCGGGCGCGGCGTGGGTATGGATGTGGTTAACAATGAAATTAAACAAATCGGTGGTAGTTTATCTATAGACTCTACGCTTAATAAAGGCACCACATTTACTGTTCGTCTACCATTTACTGTATCCGTAAATCGTGCCCTACTCGTGGTGATCGGTGATGATCTATTTGCCGTGCCACTAAATACTATTGAAGGCATTGCGCTGATAAAAACAAAAGAGTTAAGAAACTATTATTCAAATGCAGATGCAAAGTTTGAATACGCAAATAATGCTTATCAAGTACGCTACTTAGCTACCATTATGAGTATGCAAGCTAGGCCAAAACTGGAAGACGAAAATCTGCCAGTTCCTATGTTATTGGTTCACAATGGGGATCAACATGTCGCTCTTCAAGTCGATCAGTTACAAAGCAGCCGGGAAATCGTTGTAAAAAGTCTCGGCCCACAATTCAACTTAGTTCAAGGGCTCTCTGGGGTAACGATAATGGGTGACGGCAACGTTGTCGTGATTCTCGATTTGCATGAACTTATTCGCCGAAATTTAATATCGGATCAGCATTCCTCTATATTGCCGGCAGTGGATAATGAAAAATCACCAAAAGACAATAACTTGCTAGTCATGGTGGTGGATGATTCAGTGACCGTACGCAAGGTGACAACACGTCTTCTGGAAAGAGAAGGCTTTGAGGTCATTACCGCTAAAGACGGTGTTGAAGCGATGAATATGTTGCAAGATTATCACCCCGATGTCATGTTGCTGGATATAGAAATGCCACGAATGGACGGTTTTGAAGTAACCAGAAATATTCGCTCTAGTTCTAGGTTGAAACACTTACCTATTATCATGATCACCTCACGTACCGGTGAAAAACATCGTCAACGAGGGCTCGATCTCGGTGTTAATGTCTACATGGGTAAACCTTTTCAAGAAGAGCAATTACTGAATAATATAGCCAATTTGACAGAAGAGGCGGATCGTGTCGTCCATTAATGTTTACACTAGGTATTAACTGCGATAGCAGTTACTGTAGGTGATAGTTACGATTCACCGTCAGAAGTAATTTTAACCGTGTTGAGCATTATGCCGACGAAGAGCTATAGAATGAGATTATTATGAATATGGTATCAGGCAATAAAGTTGATGGTAATGAAGTTCCCTGCCTACTGCTTCCTGTTACCGAAAATAGACTGTTGTTGCCGACTGTAACCGTTGCTGAAATGATACCTTATCGACCACCACAATCGAAATTAAAACAAAAAGTACCCGATTGGTTTCTCGGTGAATTGCTTTGGCGTGGTTTAACTATTCCCATGCTGTCTTTTGAGAAAATTAGCGGACGGCAACCGTCACCAGTTAATCAAAATGGTCAAATTGCCATTTTTAACAATACCGGTGTCAGTGAGCAATTACCTTTTCTTGCCATTTCAACTACAGGTATTCCGCATCTCAGCCGTATCACCCCAGAAGGAATACAACCAAGTCAAAATAATCACCCTAACGATTATGAAATTATGCACGTTGATATTGATGGCCAACAAGCCATCATACCTAACGTGCCTGCGCTAGAGCGGGCCTGTATAGAACTACTCCACCTGTAGATATTAGCGTTATTGTTTATTGACGAACGTGTTTTCCTTTTGCTGCCGTTTTCGCCATTGCATTGCTATATAATAACGCCAAAAAAGTTTGACCGACATATAAGAGCTAATGGAGAAGGCACAACCTGCAGCCAAGGATCCAGTAATCAGTGGTTTCCAAATATCGACGAACACATCCGTCAGCCAAGACCAACTCAATTCGATAGCGAAATCCCGTGGAGGTATCTCTAGCAACCAAGCACCGAATTTATAACAGGCAAAGAATATCGGTGGTATGGTGATTGGGTTGCTGATCCACACCAAAACTACAGCGATGGGCAAATTACACCTTACGATTATAGCGATAACAGCGGCAACGACCATCTGCGCTGGTATGGGTAAAAATGCACAAAATACGCCTACTAGAAAAGCTAATGATACAGAGTGACGATTCAAGTGTAACAGGTAGGGGTCTTCAAGCAACTTGCCCAAAAAAGCCAAAGAGGGATGCTTTTTAATCGTTTCATCACTGGGCATAAGCTGTTTAAAGAGCTTTTTAGGCATATGTATCCCTATTTTTTATTTGTCTGGCAAAAATATTTGCCACAAAAACAGTAAACTATAATAAATACTGTTCTTCTCTTGCGCTATCTTTCTAGCTCTTAATTTTACATAAATTTAGCTAATGTTTGTTAATGGCTACTGACCAGCACGGATTTATACCTTACTTAATTACTCAGTTATATACTTGACTAATAAACTAGGTTATTCTATATTCGCAAGCATTGGCCAAATCAACGGGATCATTATGCGACTTACTACGAAAGGACGTTATGCAGTGACGGCAATGCTGGATCTAGCAGTGCATAAAGATAACGGGCCTGTTAGTTTAGCAGGCATATCAAAACGTCAGGAAATTTCCCTCTCTTATTTGGAGCAGTTATTCTCCAAACTCCGGCATCATAAATTGGTGACAAGTGTACGCGGCCCTGGTGGTGGGTATCGGCTAAGCCGTAATGCCGACGATATTTATATCGCTCAGATTGTTGATGCCGTCAATGAACCGCTAGACATTACCAATTGCAAGGGTAAAGGTAACTGCCAAAAAGGTGAAGTTTGCCTCACTCATCATTTGTGGTCTGATCTCAGTGAACAAATACATCAATTTCTTAGTAGCATAAGCCTGGCTAACCTGGTGGTTCGGCGAGATATTCAGAAAGTGGCTGAACGTCAAGAACTCAAAAATTTACATGCAAGTGACGGTAAATTGGCAGTTATCCAATCGTCGCGACTGGCTTGAACGAATTAATCAAATGCAGATTTAGGAACAGCGAATGACAACTCCCATTTATCTCGATTACTCATCCACTACACCTGTAGATCCGCGAGTGGTTGAAGCAATGACCAATTGTCTAACAACCGAAGGTAATTTCGGTAATCCCGCTTCTCGCTCACACATGTTTGGTTGGAAAGCTGAAGAAGCTGTTGAAACTGCACGCCAACAAGTAGCAAATTTGATCAATGCCGACACCCGTGAAATTGTTTGGACCAGTGGCGCCACAGAATCAGATAATTTAGCTATTAAAGGCATTGCTCATTTTAACCATAAGCGTGGCAAACATGTTATTACCTCCAAGATCGAACACAAAGCCGTTCTCGATACCTGTCGTCAGCTCGAGCGCGAAGGCTATGAAGTAACCTACCTCGATCCCGATAAAGAAGGATTAATTTCTGCTCAACAAGTATCCGATGCAATCCGCGAAGATACTACGGTAGTGTCACTGATGCATGTCAACAATGAAATCGGAGTCGTTAATGATATTGCAGCTATTGGAGAAGTATGTCGGAATCACAAGGTATTTTTTCATGTTGATGCTGCTCAAAGTACGGGTAAGCTGCCTATTGATGTGGAGCAAATGAAAGTCGATGCTATGTCTTTTTCAGCGCACAAAACTTACGGTCCCAAGGGTATCGGTGCACTCTACGTTAGACGCAAGCCTCGAGTGCGTCTCGAGGCTCAAATACACGGCGGTGGTCACGAGAGAGGCATGCGTTCGGGAACATTGCCAACGCACCAGATCGTCGGTATGGGTGAAGCTTTTCGTATCGCCAAATTGGAAATGGAGGAAGATTATCAACATGCTTTAGCATTGCGTCAGCGATTTTTAGAGGGTGTTAAAGATATTGAGGAAGTCCACATTAACGGATCTCTAACGGCACGTGTTCCCCACAATTTAAATATTAGTTTTGCTTATGTTGAGGGTGAGTCTTTGATTATGTCATTGAAAGACCTGGCGATCTCTTCGGGTTCCGCCTGCACTTCAGCCAGCTTAGAACCCTCCTACGTGTTGCGCGCATTGGGTTTAAACGATGAGCTTGCCCACAGTTCATTACGGTTTAGTTTCGGCCGCTTCACTACGGTGGAAGAAGTAGATCGTGCAGTTGAATATATCCACAATGCCGTCAATAAATTGCGTGAATTATCGCCTTTGTGGGATATGTATAAAGACGGTGTTGATTTAGAGAGTATTGAGTGGGCTGCCCATTGATTTATTAAGCGGTTTGGAAAATATGGTTAGGAGAGTGTTATGGCTTACAGCGAAAAAGTAATTGATCATTATGAAAACCCCAGAAACGTGGGTAAATTGGACGATACATCCGCAAATGTTGGCACCGGGATGGTTGGTGCACCTGCATGTGGAGATGTTATGCGCCTGCAGATACAAGTTGATGACAATGGCGTCATCGAAGACGCCAAATTTAAGACCTATGGCTGTGGATCTGCTATTGCTTCAAGCTCGTTGTTGACAGAATGGGTGAAAGGCAAGACATTGGAAGAAGCCGGTCATATTAAGAATGTTGAAATTGCTGAAGAATTAGCGCTGCCACCAGTTAAAATTCATTGCTCAGTACTGGCGGAAGATGCTATCAAAGCAGCAGTGAATGATATCCGCGAAAAACGTGGTGAAATTAACAACTAATGATCATACAGGCATACTGATGACCGTAACCATGACCGAAGCCGCAAAGGCGCATGTTCAAGCTCAAATACAAGAGCGAGGCAAAGGTACCGGCATACGTGTTGGCATAAAAACCGCGGGGTGTTCCGGGCTTTCTTACGTGCTTGAGTTTGTCGATACTCCCGCTGATGAAGATCGTGTGTTTGATCAAGGTAACTTCGACTTATGCATTGACCCTAAAAGTTTAGTTTATCTTGATGGCACAGAATTGGATTTTGTTAAAGAAGGCCTGAATGAAGGCTTTAATTTCAATAATCCCAACGTCAAAAACGAGTGCGGATGTGGTGAAAGTTTTCACGTTTAGTTTGTGAATGAAGGCACCCAAATCCAAACAAGTCCAGTTGAAATTCATGGATCACAGTCAAAATTACTTTACTCTTTTTGGTCTTCCACAACAATTTACTATTGATCAGAACCAATTGACGGATAAATTTCGCCAATTACAAAGAGAAGTGCATCCAGATCGGCATGTTGGGAAAGGTAAGCATCAGCAGCTTCTGGCAATGCAGTTTGCCTCATATGTCAATACAGCTTATCAAACGCTGAGATCACCATTGAAAAGGGGAGAATATTTGCTTGAATTAGCAGAAATACCGATTAATAAAGAGACAATGACGATTGGAGACAGTGGTTTTTTGTTACAGCAAATGCAATGGCGAGACAGATTGTCTGAAGCAATTAAGCAGCAATGCAAACAGACCTTGTCTAAATTACTGTCAACAGTATCAGATCAGAGCGAAAAATTACTGTTGGAATTTAACCGCACTTATGACGCCAAAGATTTTCTTCTCGCTAAAGAATCTATCGCAAAATTACATTTCGTAGAGAAGATGATGTCCGAAATAAAACAGGTCAAATTTTCCAAAACTGTAGATAATAGTAATCCCATCTAGCACACCAGAAAAATAACGGTATGCCTCTATTACAGATTTCAGAACCTGGCCAATCCCCACAGCCCCAAAGACGCAAACGCGCAGTGGGAATCGACCTGGGTACCACTAACTCATTGGTTGCCTCAATCATTGATGGACGCCCTCAAACATTGGCGAATGATCAAGGTAATGTGTTGTTGCCTTCAGTGGTGCATTACAGTGATTTTTCTACTGTAGAAGTTGGCGATGTGGCCGTTACTAGAGCCACGGAAGATCCACTAAATACCTTGGTGTCTATTAAACGTTTAATGGGGCGTGATCTGAACGATTTGTCAAGCCAGCCGTCACATTTTCCCTATCAGTTTTCTCGTCGAGAAGACAATCTATTATTTGTAGAAACTACGGCTGGCCCCAAAAGCCCCATTGAAGTTTCTGCTGACATTCTCAAAAGTTTGGCTATAAGAGGCCGAGATGCTCTAGGTGGCGATATAGAAGGCGCAGTGATTACCGTACCTGCCTACTTTGACGACGCTCAACGCCAAGCGACAAAAGATGCCGCTCGTTTAGCTGGGCTTAAAGTCTTGCGCTTACTTAATGAGCCGACTGCCGCTGCAGTTGCCTATGGACTTGACCAGCAAGATGAAGGCATCATTGCTATTTATGACTTGGGTGGCGGTACCTTTGATATTTCCATATTACGGTTATCAAAGGGTATTTTCGAGGTACTAGCTACTGGAGGTGATTCCGCTCTAGGTGGTGATGATTTTGATCGTGCTATCAGTCAATGGATTTCTCAACAGGCTCAAATTAAGACTGAACTCACACCCGTAGAACAACGCCAATTATTAGTACTTGCTCGTGAAATCAAAGAGCAACTCACAGAAGATGAAGAAGCTACGGTCAATTGGAAAGGTTGGTGCTCTTTATTGAATCGTGACCAGCTCAATACCCTTATTGATGCGTTCATCAACAAAACTCTGAGTGTATGTCAGTCAACTTTGAAAGACGCCAATATCGACATTGAAGATATTGGCAATGTGGTCATGGTTGGTGGGTCGACCCGCAGCCTGCGGGTACGCGAAAAAGTTGCTGGACTCTTTCAGCGTCAACCATTGACCGAGATAGATCCTGACCGAGTAGTGGCCATTGGTGCAGCTCTACAAGCTGATAGTTTAGTCGGTAATAAGTCCGACATGGACCTACTATTGCTGGATGTCATTCCACTGTCGCTTGGTTTGGAAACCATGGGTGGACTAACGGAAAAAATCATCCCTCGCAATACCACTATTCCTATCGCCAAAGCTCAAGAATTTACTACGTTTAAAGACGGTCAAACGTCAATGTCAATTCACATCGTCCAGGGAGAACGCGAGTTGGTGCAAGATTGCCGGTCTCTGGCGACTTTTGAGTTGCGTGGTATACCACCCATGGTGGCTGGGGCTGCACACATCCAAGTGGTTTTTCAGGTTGACGCCGATGGTTTGCTGACCGTCAGTGCACGTGAAAAATCCACTGGTGTTGAAGCTAGTATCACGGTTAAACCATCCTACGGTTTGGATGAAGCAGCTATTACGACCATGTTAAATGAATCGTTTGATAACGCCGAAACCGATATTCGCCAACGCGTTCTTCGGGAACAACAAATAGAAGCAGATCAACTGATAGAATCTCTGTCATCCGCATTACTGAAAGATGGTGAAAAACTATTGTCCAAGCAAGCAATTGACGAATTGCAATCGGCATTGAACCATTTGCGTCACCAGCGTAATGAGGGTAATGCTGACGATATCGAAAGAGAAGTCGCGCGAGTCGGACAGCTCTCTGAGCGTTTTGCCAGTCTGCGGATGAATGCAAGTATTCACAAGGCGCTAGCTGGACACAATATCGATGAACTGTAAATTGATGCGCACAATTAATTGATTCAATGATAAACCATTGGACTAAGGAGTGTTAAAGTATGCCGAAAATTACATTTTTAGCTCACGAAGAAATTTGTCCAGAGAGAACCATCATCACAGCTAAAACCGGTGAAAGCATCTGTGAAGCAGCGTTGCGAAACGACATAGATATCGAGCATGCCTGTGAGATGAGCTGTGCTTGTACCACCTGCCATGTCTGGATTCGACAAGGCTACGAAAGTCTAGAGCCAGCAGATGAGTTAGAAGATGATTATCTCGATAAAGCCTGGGGCTTGGAACCCGACTCACGACTAAGCTGTCAGGCGCGAGTAGCCAGTGAAGATTTAATTGTGGAAATTCCAAGGTACACTATTAACATGGTATCGGAAAATCACTAGGATGTAGTTGTGATTTTGAGCATGATGGTTTGGAGAAGGCTATGAGTTTGCGTTGGACAGATATTCATGATTTGGCGATTGCATTAGCTGAAAGCAAAGGTGATGTCGATCCCATTTCAGTAAATTTTGTCGATCTGCGCAACTGGATTTTAGCCTTACCTGATTTTGATGATGACCCTAACCGTTGCGGCGAGAAAATCCTAGAGGCAATTCAGGTGGCATGGATTGAAGAGACCGAAGATTAGATTAAGCCTATTAAGGAATAGCTAAAATAGCTTGTAATTTAGTCACAAAGTTTGTAGCCTAACCTCCTCTTGTTAATAATAATTTTGTACTCAGAAAATCAAGGTATATGTAATAGAGTTATAAATAATGCGAAAAATAACAATCAAATTATATATTACGATTATTTTAACAATATTTTCGGGCATCCTGAATGCGGAAGATGGCTCAAAGGGATCTCCTTTTACCAATATCGGTCACGCACACTTTGTGCCTGAACCAGGAACTTACCATTTCAATATAGGTGGAAATACCTTTTCTTCCCATGTCGATAAAGATGGCTGGGTGTTGGTGGCCGCTGCAAATAAGGGCACCCGTGGAGCAGGCAATTACCGGGAGGTAAATGCAATAACACTGAATTCAGATCAGGTGCTTTCCAAGGACATCAGAACAGGAATTGCTGGAATAACTGAACTACGAATTCATGCGACGCAGGGCCCTGCGTCGCCATTTGATGTAACTACAGGCTCAAAGGCCATTATCGATAATTTTTATAGCAATAAGACCCTATCTAAGGGCGATCCTGATAAGGGTTCCAAATGGACAGGAGCAAATGCTGCCTTGAGAATGAAGTTTGTTTGCCCTCCTTTAGAAGCTGCTTTAAATGCAAATATTTATCACGCTTGTGGAAATGCTCAAGGCTTGCATTGGATACCTAAACTTGGACAGGAGCGTATAAACTTCAGCCCCAGCAGCAACATTAATGACCTTAATCTCTGGGCCAGAGGTGAGCCTGTTGAACCACCTAGCAGTAGCGTTTTCCTAATGTCGGTATTCATCGTTTTGGGATTGGCTTTTATCGGCACAGCTGTTTTTATGTTCATCAAACAGAAAGAAAAGTGAGAACCCCCCCAAGTTTATCCAGCTTTTTTGTCTGTAGTATTAAATAAATTTTCTAATAGGAGTATCTATGGCCATCGTTAAAATTACGCCTGCAGGAGAAATGATCAAATGCAAAGCCGGAGAACATGGCCGGTTTCAATTTAATATATCGAACTCTGCAGGTAAAGAGGTCCGCTTTAGCGCCCAAGCAAAAGGCAGTAAAGAGCCGATCAACTGGTTAAATGTCGACGGCGAGGCAGAGCGCACGTTAAGTACCGCAGCGACCAGTACAATCGAAGTCGTCGCGAATCCTCCTGCAACTCTGCTGAAAATGGAAGAAGGCAATAAACGCTTTAACTTTAAACTTCGTGTCAATGATGCGGATAATCCATCGGACACTGTGGACAGTGCGACCGTTAGTGTAGAGGTGGTACCCGTACCGCCGCCACCCAAGAAATTCCCCTGGTGGATAGTGATCTTAGCTATTACTGGTATAGCCATCATCGGTGGTGCTATTTGGCATTTCAATCAGTAAGTATCGTCCATACCCAGCAGCTAGCTGCGGGGTATAGACTAAAAAATAATGCTATAAGCGCTATACAAAAAATCAATTGCTAACCGATAGACTTTGTTTTACCAAAGCTTATTATTATCCAACGCTGTTGCATTTCGTTTAGCGTAACTTTTCTTAAGCAACTGGCAAACTTAATAGAAGTTTAATTCACAACCTTAGTTAGGAGATAGAATATGTCTGTACTCGTTGGTAAACCAGCTCCCGATTTTACTGCACCTGCTGTTTTAGGTTCCGGAGATGTCGTCGATAGCTTTAACCTAAAAGAAAGTATCAAAGGAAAAAAAGCGGTAATTTTCTTTTATCCATTGGATTTTACCTTTGTTTGCCCAACAGAACTACTGGCTTTCGACGAGCGCATTAACGCCTTTAAAGAGCGCAATGTTGAGGTAATAGGGATTTCTATTGACAGCCACTGGACACATAACGCCTGGCGAAATACCTCTGCAGATAAAGGCGGTATCGGTCCGGTAAAATACACGTTAGTAGCGGATATGAAGCACGAAATTTGTCAAGCCTATGGCGTTGAATCAGCAGCTGGTGTCGCTTTTCGTGGCTCCTTTCTAATCGATGAAGACGGCGTGGTACGACACCAAGTGGTTAACGATTTACCTCTGGGGCGCGATGTCGACGAGATGTTGCGCATGGTTAAAGCGCTTGAATTCCATCAGCAACATGGTGAAGTCTGCCCTGCCGGTTGGAAAGAGGGTGATTCCGGTATGGAAGCGACGCCAAAAGGTGTTGCAAAGTACTTAACCAAAAGCTGAAGTAAAATTTAACTTTTCAGTAAACAGCGTTCGTTCGATTGCTATCTATAACGAACGCTTTATTCTAGTTTGCGTTTAGCCAACAAGCAACGGCTACTCTTTTGGTGGCCAACCGCCTAAGTCGCACCAGCGATTAACAATTAAACAGAACAACTCAGCTGTTTTTTGAGCATCGTAGGCTGCAGAATGAGCCTGATGATTATCAAACGGTATCTGTGCCAATTGACAAGCCTTTGCAAGCACTGTGTGACCAAGGGCTAGCCCTGCTAAGGTTACAGTATCCAGGCAAGAAAAAGGGTGAAAAGGATTGCGCTTGATATTGCAACGTACTGATGCCGCTTGAATAAAACCCAGATCAAAATGAGCGTTATGACCCACGATGATAGCGCGATTGCAGCCGGCAGATTTTATAGCTCGTCGTACCTCTTGAAATAACGACATCAATGCCATCTCTTCGGGCTCTGCGAAGCGCTCCTCGCTTTCCACATCAATACCATTGAAATCTAGCGCAGCCTGTTCCAGATTAGCGCCTGCAAAAGGTTCAATTTGGTATTCGTAGAGTTCATCACAAAATAAGCGGCCAGTATTATCAAATTGTAAAGTGACTGCCGCAACCTCAAGTAAGGCGTCAGTTTTCGCATTAAAACCACCCGTCTCAACATCAATTATAACCGGTAAAAAACCACGAAATCGTTTTGCCATCAATGGCTTGTGCGCGCCAGTTGTCACTTTTTTTCCTTTAGTCTATTTTTCAAGTTTTTACTTACTCGAAGTGCTATGCTACCGAAAAGGCTGAATAAAACACAGTAGATTACTCGACAATGCGATAAATCATTTTAAGGTTTTGCCCGATACTGATCAGGCTTTTATAATACGCTCTCGTTTTTATACCTCTAAGCACCCTTTTATACATTATGGATTACGATCAAAAATACGATGTTATTGTCATCGGAGGTGGTCATGCTGGCACTGAAGCCAGTCTGGCCGCTGCTCGGATGGGCTGCCAAACTTTATTATTAACTCACAATATTGAAACTATCGGTCAGATGTCTTGTAATCCAGCCATAGGGGGTATTGGTAAAAGCCACCTGGTTAAAGAGGTAGATGCTATGGGTGGCATTATGGCACGGGCGACTGACTGTAGCGGTATTCAATTTCGCGTACTCAACTCGCGCAAAGGACCAGCTGTCAGATCAACACGGGCACAGGCCGATCGCATGTTATATAAGTCTACCATTCGGTCAATTGTCGAGAATCAGGCAAATTTGCAGATTTTTCAACAAGCAGTTGACGATCTCATCATCAGCGGTGATCGTGTTCAAGGTGTAGTAACCCAAATGGGCCTACGCTTCACTGCAAAGACAGTGATATTGACCGCGGGTACTTTTTTGGGTGGGCGAATTCATGTGGGCCTAGAGAACCACGCCGGTGGCCGAGCCGGCGACCCTCCCTCTATTGCCCTAGCTGACCGTCTTCGTGAGCTACCATTAACTGTTGATCGTTTAAAGACGGGAACGCCACCGAGAATTGATGCTAAAAGCGTCGATTTTTCCGCACTGGAGGAACAATGGGGAGATAATCCATTGCCAGTTATGTCTTTCTGGGGTGATGTCGATAGTCATCCTAGACAAGTGTGTTGTTGGATGACACAGACTAATGAGCGTACCCACGACATTATTCGTAACGGTATAGCGCGTTCTCCGATGTACACTGGCGTGATAAAAGGCGTCGGTCCGCGTTATTGTCCTTCTATCGAAGATAAAGTCGATCGTTTTGCCGATAAAGATTCTCATCAAATTTTTATCGAGCCAGAGGGGCTAAATACTCACGAGCTCTACCCCAATGGTATTTCCACCAGTTTGCCTTTTGACGTACAACTTGAGTTGGTGCGTTCCATTAAAGGTTTTGAAAAAGCCCACATTACTCGTCCCGGTTATGCCATCGAATATGATTTTTTCAACCCACAGAATTTGAAACCCAGCTTGGAAACCCGCTGTATTCAGGGGTTATTTTTAGCTGGCCAAATCAATGGTACTACCGGCTATGAAGAAGCCGCCGCCCAAGGACTGCTAGCTGGTATCAACGCAGCTTTGTTCAGCAAGGAACTAGAAGCATGGTTTCCTCGCCGAGATCAAGCCTATTTAGGCGTGTTAGTTGATGATTTGATCACTTTGGGCACACAAGAGCCTTACCGCATGTTTACCAGCCGAGCTGAACATCGCTTGTTATTACGGGAAGACAATGCCGATTTACGTTTGACGGAAAAAGCGTATCAATTAGGTTTAATTGATGATGAACACTGGCATAGCTTTGAAAAAAAGCGAGAAGCTATCTTGCTTGAAGATCAACGTTTACGATCCACCTGGATTCAACCGAAGAGCGCAGCAGCCGATCAGTTAGCTGACAAGCTAAGCGCACCCTTATCCCGGGAATATAATTTGCATGACTTATTGAAAAGGCCAGAATTGAATTACATCGACATACAGGCATTAGATGCTATAAAAGTGGATAGTTGTGTTGCTGAGCAAGTAGAAATCAGCGCAAAATATTCCGGCTATATAGACCGCCAACAAGAGGAGATCCGTCGTTTGCAGCAGAATGAAATGACTCCGATCCCACAAAAATTTGATTATCAAACCGTTGCAGGTCTATCCAATGAAATCAAGCAAAAATTAATGTTAATCCAGCCAGATAACCTAGGCCGTGCAGCTCGAATTCCTGGTGTAACACCTGCAGCAATCTCACTGCTTTTAATTTATCTAAAAAAACGCGGCATGTTGAGTCGGGTAAAATCCAGCGTTTAGTTCAAAAGTACTAACGACATACAGCACACTATGCCAAAAAAATGGATGCTTAAATCATCCGAATTTAATTCAGATCTCTGTGAAGCAACTTTATTGAAAGGGCTAAAACAGATGGTGATTAATTTGGATACGCAACAAATCAGTCATTTGCTTACATATGTAAATGAGCTTACTAGGTGGAATCGCGCTTATAGCCTATCTGCAGTAAAGAATCCGTTGGACATGATAAGCCGTCATATTTTGGACAGTTTGAGTTTATACGGTCTTTTAAGAAAGACGATACAACATCGACAAACTCATCAATCAATAGATCAAGTGATTAAACTAGTTGATGTCGGCACCGGCGCAGGCTTACCCGGCATTCCTCTAGCAGTTGCCTTTCCGGAAGCAAGGTTTACTTTACTGGATAGCAATGGGAAAAAAACCCGTTTTCTTTTCCACATCAAAACGGCATTAAAATTGCGTAATATAACGATTGAAAATCAACGCTCAGAAGCTTTCAAGCCCAACGTCAAATTCGATTTAGTATTGAGCCGTGCATTTGCGAGCATCAATGATATGATTAACTATTGTCATCATTTGCTAAATGCAAAAGGTCAATTTTGGGCCATGAAAGGCGTTTATCCCGAAAGCGAATTAGATTGCTTACCTAAACATCATAAAGTGAAACAGTGCTATCCTCTGTCAGTCGCAGGATGTGACAGTGAGCGTCATCTTGTCGTTATAGAAAAATTCGCTGAAACAGCGCCATATATGCGTCATGCTGTAAGTGATTTGGCTACAATCAAAGAGCGTTAAAAATTAGAAAAAGAGAAAACATAGATAGGGTAGAAAATAGTTTATTGTGCGCCAGATATTAGCAATCACCAACCAAAAAGGTGGCGTTGGTAAAACCACCACCTGTATCAATCTTGCCGCTTCTTTAGCTGTCACTAACAAGCGGGTGTTACTGATCGATTTCGACCCTCAAGGCAACGCCACCATGGGTAGTGGTATTGACAAAACAGGTTTGGAACAATCAGCTTATCATGTACTGATGGATGGATGCGATATCTCTCAGGTTAAACAATTCTCTGAAACTGGCAAGTTTGATGTGTTGCCGGCTAATAGTGAGCTCACTGCTGCTGAAGTCGAGTTGTTAACTACCGATAAAAAAGAGTTTCGTCTACAAAAAGCATTGCAAGATATTCATCATCACTATGATTACGTATTGATTGATTGCCCTCCTTCACTGAATATGCTGACAGTCAACGCTCTTACGGCTTGCGGCGGCATCATTATACCTATGCAGTGTGAGTACTATGCGTTGGAAGGTTTATCTGCATTGATCGATACTATTAATCGAATACGCAAACGCCTCAATCCAGATTTGGCTATCGCGGGTATTCTGCGCACAATGTACGATCCTCGCAGTAGTTTAACCACAGAGGTATCAGATCAACTGGCTGATTTTTTTGGTGATCGTCTATATCGTACTTGTATTCCACGCAATGTGCGTTTGGCAGAAGCACCAAGTCATGGCCAGCCCGCCATTGTGTATGATCGCCAATCCAAAGGCGCCATGGCTTACCTAGCACTAGCTGGCGAATGTATTCGTCATAGTAATTTATCGTAATGCTGCCGGTCCGATATTGAACAGCCGAAATAATACGGTTGCATTGAGATAGAAGAGCGTTTATTCTTTTGTCAACCGTTTTTATATGCGCCATAATCAGTGAAAAAACTTAATTTTAACAACTAAATAAGTACTTTAATTGGAAGAACAACCCATGAAAATGATTACAGCAATTATCAAGCCATTCAAACTTGATGATGTACGTCAAGCGCTCGCCGAAATCGGCGTGCAAGGTTTGACCGTTTCTGAGGTAAAAGGCTTCGGCCGCCAGAAAGGCCATACTGAATTATACCGAGGAGCGGAGTATGTAATTGATTTTTTACCCAAGATAAAAATCGAGATTGGTGTCAATGAAGACTTACTCGATCAGGCAATTGAGGTGATTTCTTCGAGCGCCAATACTGGCAACATTGGCGATGGCAAGATATTCATTACTAATCTGGAACAAGTTATTCGCATACGTACCGGTGAAACTGGTCCTGCTGCACTATAAGTTATAGGATAAATTGATCAATGGATACTCAGATTTTTGAACTGCAATATGCACTCGACACTTTTTACTTTCTTGTTTGTGGTGCACTGGTTATGTGGATGGCGGCAGGTTTTGCAATGCTCGAAGCAGGGCTCGTTCGCGCTAAAAATACTACTGAAATTTTGACTAAAAATGTCGCTTTGTTTGCTGTAGCCTGCACAATGTATATGATCTGCGGTTATTCAGTAATGTATGGTGGCAACGATTTTGCGTGGTTTCTATCAGGTATAGTCGGCGACGGCGTCAATGGCGTTGAAGAACCCAAAACTTACTCACCCTCCGCTGATTTTTATTTCCAGGTCGTGTTTGTTGCTACTGCTATGTCCATTGTTTCCGGCGCCGTAGCAGAACGTATGAAACTTTGGTCTTTTCTGGCATTTGCAGTTGTCATGACAGGCATCATCTATCCTATGGAAGGAAGTTGGACATGGGGTGGACAAGCCGTGTTTGGTCTATACACATTGAGCGACCTCGGCTTCTCTGATTTTGCCGGTTCAGGTATTGTTCACATGGCCGGTGCAGCGGCTGCACTTGCAGGTGTCATACTGCTTGGAGCTCGCAAAGGAAAATATGGCAAACAAGGGCAAGTCAATGCGATTCCCGGTTGCAATTTACCACTTGCGACGCTCGGTACTTTTATTTTATGGCTAGGTTGGTTCGGTTTTAATGGCGGTTCGGTATTAGCAACAGCCTCCGTAGAAAACGCCAATGCAGTAGCCGTGGTGTTTATGAACACCAACGCAGCGGCAGCAGGTGGCTTAATTGGCGCCCTAATAACAGCGCGCATACTGTTTGGTAAAGCAGATTTAACCATGACATTAAATGGTGCACTCGCTGGTCTCGTTGCAATTACCGCAGAACCGTCAACACCTACACCTTTAATCGCCACCTTATTTGGTGCTGTAGGAGGGGTATTAGTGGTATTTAGTATTATTGCCTTAGATAAGATTAAGATTGACGATCCTGTCGGTGCAATTTCTGTGCATGGGATAGTCGGTTTAGTGGGTTTATTACTGGTTCCTCTAACTAATGAAAATTCAAGCTTTTTTGGACAAATTGTAGGGGCACTTACTATTTTTATTTGGGTGTTTGTGGCCAGTCTCATTGTTTGGTTCATACTCAAGCAAACAATCGGTGTTCGTGTCGAAGAGGAAGAAGAATACAATGGCGTCGATCTTTCCGAGTGTGGTATGGAAGCGTATCCAGAGTTTACTAACTCAACTCGTTAAGAAGCCTGCGTGTTACCTGAACTTTGCTATTTTTGATATTCATGTTGTCAAAAATAGCAAACACTAATACATAGATATCTACTATAACAACTTCTTGCCATGGCAAATAAACGTAGAGGGTTAGGTCGTGGGCTCGACACACTGCTGAGAAATGGTCTAAATAATATTGACTCACCATCCGTACAGTCTGAAAAAAACAATGAATATCAGTTGGCGGAGTCCCTAACCTACGTTCCGGTGGATTTAATTCAATCTGGTAAGTACCAACCTCGTCGAGATATGCAGACATCAGCTTTAGAAGAATTAGCTGATTCTATTAAGTCACAGGGAGTGATCCAGCCGATCGTTATTCGCCCTATCGCTAGCGAGAAATACGAAATTATTGCCGGTGAACGTCGATGGCGAGCCAGTCAACTTGCTGGTTTGGATACTATTCCCGCTATTATCCGTGAAATTCCGGATGAATCAGCCATCGCGATGGCATTGATCGAAAATATTCAGCGGGAAGATTTAAATCCTATTGAAGAAGCGTTGGCCCTTAAGCAGCTACAAGATGAATTCGAGTTAACTCATCAGCAAGTTGCCGAATTAGTTGGAAAATCCCGTACCGCAGTCACCAATCTGTTACGTCTAGTGACATT
This sequence comes from uncultured Cellvibrionaceae bacterium, assembly GCA_964515805.1. GTDB lineage: Bacteria > Pseudomonadota > Gammaproteobacteria > Pseudomonadales > Cellvibrionaceae > CAZEUZ01. The sequence continues at coordinate 18,314 of CAZEUZ010000068.1, forward strand.
AGATTATGAAGTAAAAAAATTATTGGAACATGGTGACTTAGAGATGGGGCATGCGCGCGCAGTATTAAGCTTAGTTCCTTCGGAACAGCGTCTAGCTGCCCAGCAGATGATTAGCAAAGACATGTCTGTACGTCAGGCTGAAGCACTAGTCAAGCGTATGCAACAACAGAAAGCTGAAACAACACCTAAGCACAGCATTGATTCAGATACCAAAAAGCTACAAGATAGCCTAGCCGAACAAATCGGGGTTCCCGTAAGTATCGAACACAATGCTAAAGGTAAAGGAAAGTTAGTGTTAAAGTATGCCAGTTTAGACGAACTTGATGGCATACTTGCACATTTACGTTATAAACAATAAAGCTATTGGTTTCTTTATTTATCAAACGTTATCTGTCCCTCTTCTGTAACACCAACAGTAATCGTATCACCAGGAACAAAATCGCCCGACAATACTTTTTGTGCTAGCGGATTTTCGATCAACTGCTGAATCACACGTTTTAGAGGCCGCGCGCCGAAGACAGGGTCAAATCCCGCTGCCGACAGTTTATCAATCACAGCATTCTCAATACTTAGCGACAAGTCCCTATCGGCCAGGCGTTTACGTAACAGATCCAGTTGAATGCTAGCGATACCGTGAATCTGATCTCGACTAAGCGGATCGAAGATCACTGTCTCATCGATGCGGTTGATAAACTCCGGTCGAAAGTGTTTACTTACTTCTCCCAATACCGCTGCATGCAGCTGTTCACGCGGTGCGTTGCCCTGGGTCATTTCGCGAATTAATTCGGAGCCGATATTGGATGTCATTACAATGACTGTATTGCGAAAATCGACGGTTCTGCCTTGACTGTCAGTTAAACGTCCATCATCCAGCACTTGCAACAATACATTAAACACATCCGGGTGTGCTTTCTCAACTTCA
>CAZEUZ010000069.1:0-17308 GCA_964515805.1 uncultured Cellvibrionaceae bacterium
TGGCAATGCTGCGCCTCATAGAATCAACTGGCGGCATATATTTTGAAGAACAACCTCTTCAACAGTTAAACCAAAAACAACTGCGTCCACTGCGCCGACATATGCAAATTGTATTCCAAGACCCTTTCTCCAGCCTTAGTCCACGAATGACCATCAAGCAAATTATCAGCGAGGGATTAGAACTGCATTATTCGTTGTCTGATGAAATAATAGATCAACGAATAATCAGTATAATGGAAGAAGTAGGTCTGGACCCCAACTACCGACACCGCTATTGCCATGAATTCTCAGGCGGTCAGCGCCAGCGAATTGCTATTGCTCGTGTACTCGTCCTCGATCCGAAGATTATCTTTCTCGACGAACCGACATCCGCTCTGGATAGAACCGTGCAAATACAAGTTGTGGATCTGTTGAAAAAACTACAATCAGAGCGCGGCATCAGCTATGTGTTTATCACTCACGATATTCAAGTGGTAAAAGCTATTAGTCATCAAGTGATCGTGATGCGCGATGGCGAAATTATCGAGCAGGGGGATGCAGAGCAAGTACTTACCAACCCAAAAGAATCTTATACACAAGCGCTAATAAGCACCGCCTTAGCGCTGTAACTTAGCCTTGAGGACAAGCCAGATTAAAGGAAAAAATAACTCCTAACACAACGACTCAAATATTAGTAACCGCTTCCGCACTTTTCATTTAAAAGACGGAAAAGAGGTTTCAACAGCAAAGAAAAACCACTCCACACCGACTATATGATCGAAATGGTACTTGGGAAGGACAATGGCACCGCATTCTGGAGCCATGACTTTTTCACCATCTTCGTAGATCGCTACGACTTCCCCTTGGCGCACTTTATCAAGGTGTTTCCATTCTTTGACAAATTTTCCAGGTTTCTCTTTAAGAAATAACCGGTCCATTTTGAAACAAGAATGCCTACACGAATTTTGCCCAGATTGACTTGGATTATCGATCAGCTTGAAGAAAGTCATGGCATTAATAATGGCTCGGTAGCCAATACTGGCATTATCGCTATTTAAGTGATGACCACATTCAAGCGTGCTTGCAATACCTCCTTTCAAACGAGTGTATTCAGTGGTGCCCATGCTCTCCCTGGGATCCTCTAGTTGATCATTGTTAGAAAATGCTTCTGACCAACCGTAAATGTAATCAGAAATTCCAAGAGACTTACAGAATTCGATCTCTTCTTCACTAGAGTTTCCTAGAAAACAGAAGGGTCCACCTTGAGATTGATAAGAGTGAATATCAAGCAGTGCGTCTGCTTCATCCAGTAGTTTGCACAATCGATTACCTATCTTATCCTCATAATTCACTGTTACATCTTTAGGGTAAAGACTACGATTCAGGTTGCGATCTACAAATCGTTGATTCAACGCATAGGCTTTTGGGTTGCAAATCGGGACAAAAGTGACAGATCCTTGTTTAAGCTCAAATATGTTTTGATCTAGCGCATCGATTACACATGTTATTGCTTCTGGGCCACAGATCTCGTCTCCATGAATGGCACCCAACACCACTAAGTGTTTCCCCGGATTTAACGATGTAAATGATACGGATTTAATGCTCATAGGGTGCGCCCCTTATATTTCTCGTTTGTACAAATTTGAAGTTACTACCGTTTTTGTCCATCAGACTAGTTTAGCCCATATGGAAGATCACATGGATTCCTCGAAGCGCTCGTCAATAAAAAATGGCATAATCCACACTTAATCAGTTAGTGCGCTGGAGAGCCATTTTGTTACTAGAAAAACGCTTGCGACAGATTGCAGCCAGCAGCAACTGTGCCGATATCGGTAATATTCGACGAGGCATTGAGAAGGAGAGCTTGCGCGTGACGCCGAATGGTAAGCTGGCGCTCACACCCCACCCCCTTGCATTAGGATCAGCTCTAACTCATCCCTACATTACAACCGATTACAGCGAAGCGCTACTGGAGTTTATTACTCCAGTTCACAGTGATGTCGACTCTTTGTTAGAACACTTGACCAATAGTCATCAGTTTACTTATCAACATCTAAATGAAGAAGCGCTCTGGTGCGCCAGCATGCCTTGTATTCTCACTGGAGACAAAGATATTCCCATCGCGCGTTATGGCCACTCTAACAGTGGCCGTATGAAAAATATCTACCGCGCTGGTTTGGCCAACCGTTACGGCAAATCCATGCAAACCATTGCCGGAATTCACTATAACTTTTCAGTATCCGATCAGTTCTGGACTTTTTTACAATATCAACAGAAAAGTACACTGTCCTTAACAGATTTCAAAACTGAAGGTTATTTTGGACTGATCCGAAATTTTCGCCGTTACTTCTGGTTATTGTTGTATTTATTTGGTGCAGCGCCCGCTGTTTGCCGCACCTTCGTGCATCAACGAGCGCACAGTTTAGTGCCCATCGACGAAGACAGGTTAAGTTTGCATGCGCCACTGGGGGCATCGTTGCGAATGGGTGATCTAGGTTATCAAAGTTCTGCGCAAGAGTCTTTAGTGATTAATTACAATTGCCTGGAAACCTATATCCAAGCACTGTGTCAGGCAATTACTCAGACTCATTCCGCCTATGAAAAAATCGGCTTACGCGATGCCAATGGTGAATATTTACAGTTGAACACAGGCTTGTTGCAAATCGAAAATGAATTTTACGGTGTGATTCGACCTAAACACACAGCCAATAGCGGGGAAACGGCCTTGAAGGCACTGTCTAATGGTGGTGTCGAATATATTGAAGTCCGTTGTTTAGATGTTAATCCTTACGAAGCGATTGGTATAAGCCGTGATCAAATCTACTTTCTCGATGTATTTTTGCTCTATTGTCTATTAATAGACAGCCCTCTCTCCGATGAAGATGAATATCTTCAAATACAGCACAATCAAAGGCAGATGGTGTATTACGGTCGCGACCCCAATTTGCAATTGTTTGATCGTGGCAATAAACGCAACATCCGTCAGTGGGGCTGCCAATTAATGAAAGCGATGATACCGATAGCGCAGTTATTGGACGAAGCAAACCATACTGACTGTTACACAGAAGCAACGATGAAAGAGCAGTGTAAACTCGTCGATGCAACATTGACGCCATCGGCAAAAATTTTGCAGGATTTACGCGAGCAAAGAATAACTTTTTATCAACTCGCAATGAATCTTTCACAACGACACCGCAGCGATTTCAATGACCGGCCGATAGATCCCAAGGTTTGGGCAAGTTATAGGCAATTAGCGAATGAATCTATCGCTAAACAACAGGCATTGGAGTGTGTCGATGAATTGACCTTTGAAGCCTACTTGGAAAAGTATTATGCACAGTACGATTATTGCGCCAATGCTCGTAAAGAACTTTGCTAAAATAAAAAGTCTTTCTGCCGTATTTTTTAGAGTTTTCTGACCATGACAACATCTTTAGCTCTCACACCGTTGTTCTTATCGCCCCGAGTATTATTTTCACTGGTCGTCGTTGCTTGCACGGCCATGATCCTAACTGCATTGTATATGCAATATGCCCTGGAGTTGGAGCCATGCGCGCTCTGCATTACTCAGCGGGTATTTATTATCGCTATCGGATTGGTCTCATTGGTAGCCACTATCCACAATCCTGGACGCTTGGGCATTAGGCTCTACAGTGGTATTTGCCTGCTATTGGCAACTATCGGCGGCGGCTTCTCCGCCAGGCATGTCTGGCTGCAGAACTTGCCGGAGGATTTGGTTCCTGCCTGCGGTCCAAGTCTCGATTATCTGATCGAAAATTTCCCCTTGTGGGAAGCACTGTCGGTATTACTGCAGGGCGATGGTAACTGTGCTGATACGCTGTGGACTTTTTTAGGCATTTCCATTCCCGGCTGGACATTAATTGCCTTTATTGCACTGGGACTGTTTTTTCTCTGGCTTAATATTAAAACAACCAAAAAATAGCTTTTGTCAAAAACAGTTCACGACTAATGCCTAAACGCCTTTATCTCCATCTTAACAGCAATATCGCGGCTGACCCAGTCGGCTCCGGGATCAGACTCTGCACCGATTCGATAAGCCAATCGGTCAATAGTAAAAGCGGCATTAAAATGTATCGAAGTATCGTTAATTTGCAGGACTCTCATATCAAAACTGATAGGTTTTGATATATCACGAATGGTCAGTAGACCAGTGACTCGATAGCTGTTTTGCTGATTAATGGCCAGATTAGCAACGATTTTGTCCGAGACAAATATCGCCTCTGGATAGGTCTCAGAAGCAAACCAATCAACTTCCGGTAAAGTACCATCGTACATCGGTTCACCCGTATTCACGCTATCAGTGACAAAAGTTGCATGAATATGGCTTCGATCCAACGCATTCGGATTAAAACGCAAACTCGCTCGCCATTGACCAAAAACGCCGCTAAACGGACTATCCATATGAGATCCGGAAAAAGTCATTCGGCTGTGGACAGTGTCGACAATAAAATCATAATTTTTAGAGGTTGTCGTTAAAATATCTGACTCTGTTACGGAAGCATTGTCAGATAGTGGTGGTTCCCGAGGCGGAAAGATAGTAATTCTGAGTATCACAGCAATGAAAACTGTTGCAGATACCAAAATGATCGATATTTTCCAAGGTGACGCGCCGGCCTGTGTCGATTCGCGTTGCCACCACATCCGTTGTAGAAGATTCTCCCGATCGACTATACGATGCTTGATAACCGCACCTATATGGCCAGCCAATAGTAGTACCAAACTCATAGCGCCAAAAAAATGAACATTTCTTGATACGCTCTCTACAGCTTGATTTGCTTGAAACCACGGGATATGAGGCCATTCAAACCAACCAAATACAACCGTGGGTAAACCGTAGGCGCTACTCGACACCATTGACCAGCCGGAAAGCACCAGGGTAGCCATTGCTACATAGAGCGCTAAATGACCTAATTTAGCTGCGATTTTCTCTATTTTGGGAAGATGCTTAGGTAACGTCGGTATTGACGTGATTGCGCGCAGTAGGATGCGAGCAGAGAGCGCTAGAATTAACAGTACACCAACGGACTTATGCCACTGGTAGAGATTGAATTGCCAGAACTTCTCCAACTCGACATTCACCATGATAACGCCGCTGATCAGCATCAGGCATATAGCAATGGCCATTGTCCAGTGCAATAAAATAATTACACTGTGATAACGGGAGATACTTGATTTGGGTGACGCTATGGGAGCATTCATCCTCTCTCCCGCTTATATTTTTGGTGCTAATTTTCCAAAGACAAAGACTGATTTAATCCTTGGCAAATTCCGCTTCGATGAGCAGCATCACCTCATCACCAATATTGGGTACATAGGTCGCCATGCCCCACTCGGAGCGCTTTAGGCTACCGGTAGCAGAGAAACCCACCGTCGGCTTTTTGGAAAAGGGTTGCTTCTTCATAGCACCATTGAAAGTGACACTGAATGATAGAGACTTTGTGACCCCCAAAAAAGTTAGATCGCCAGTCATAATAGCGGTGTTTTCTCCCGTCATTTCAATTGCGGTGGAAGTAAATTTGATCTCCGGAAATTTTGTCGCATTAAACCATTCCGCTTTTTGAACCAATTTTTTGTCAAAATCTTTTTTTTCGGGATAAGGATAATCAGTTTCAATAGATGTGGGATCGATGGTCACCATCACTCTACTGTTTTCAGGCGCTTGCGGTTTAAAGTCTATTTCGGCGTCAAAACGGGTAAAACGGGCGGTATAGTTAGACAAACCCAGGTGTGATACTTTCCATGTCAGACTAGCATGGGTCTTGTCTAGTCGATAGAGTCCTGCCGGCATATCCTGATATTTCTCACTAACCGCATAAGCAGAAGTAGCTAATATGCAGGCTAACAGCATCAGAGTAACCCCAGTTAACCATCTTTTATTCATAATCATTTTCCTATCCAAAAACAAAAATACCTATTAGTTTATTTCTAGCAGTTCTACTTCGAACTTTAACGTGGCATTAGGGCCAATCTCTCGGCCGGTGCCGCGAGGACCATAAGCAAGGTCCGAGGGAATAACTAATTCCCATTTGGATCCGACCGGCATTAATTGCAACCCTTCCGTCCAACCGGGAATAACACCGGAAAGCGGGAAAGAAGCAGGCTCACCTCGATCATAAGAACTGTCGAATACTGTACCATCCAAGAGGGTACCGCGATAATGGACGGTAACCGTGTCGCTCGCGCTGGGTTTGCGGCCGCTGCCTGCAACCAATTCCTTGTACTGCAATCCTGATGCCGTAGTGACAACATCTGCTTTTTTGGCGTTTTCCACCATATAGGCTTCACCTTCTCTTTTATTCGCCTTGGCAACAAGGTTAAATGATTTTTCCTGACGCTGACGCTGATTTTTCTGAAATTCAATCATCGATGTTTGCAATTCTTCCGGTGTCAGTTGTAGTGTTCTATTTTCTCCGACATCCGCCAACGCCATGGCGAAGGATTTAGTGTCGATATCGATGTTGTCGCGCTTAAACTGGTTGCCAATATTAACCCCAAGGGTATAACTGATACGTTTTTTAGCATCAGACATGTCATTTCCCGATGATGTAATGCCATCATCCGTTGATACACTTTCCGGATCACCGCAAGATACTGTGAACAAAGTGATAGTAAAAAGTACTGCAAAAAGTTTGGTAATAATAATCATATCGTGTGCTTTTAATCCTCAAAAAATAAAACCAGTATGGCCATCATGGTAATCAATGACTATCAAAGGATAACTTAACTATCCCTTAATAATTCAATTAATCCTCGTGTCGAATTATCCCATTGTTCAGGAATAGCTGCACCCGCCAGGGTTTGTTCAACAGATTTACCTAGCTGTTTACCTAATTCTACTCCCCATTGATCAAAGGGGTTAATATTAAATAAAACGCCTAAAGCATGAACTTTGTGTTCGTAAAGAGCAATAAGCGCGCCTAGGTTTTGTGGGTCTAATTTATCGAGAACAAGCACATTGCTGGGGCGATTGCCAAGAACAACCTTATGTGGCGACAATTGTTTAATTTGTGTTTCATCGAGACCACTGTCACGCAACTCTAATTCGACATCAGTCTGAGTCTTGCCTTTTAACAAAGCCTGTGACTGGCTAATGCAACAAGCCAATAGCTGCCGATGATGATCGACGAGTGAGCTCATAGGTGTTTTAACTGCGATAAAATCACAGGGAATCAACTGAGTACCTTGATGAAGTAATTGGTGAAAACTGTGTTGACCATTCGTTCCTTCAGCACCCCAGAGCACTATGCCGGATGAGTCATTCAAAGGTTTGCCCTGACGATTGACACTCTTGCCGAGACTTTCCATATCCAACTGCTGCAAGTAAGCGGGCAGATAATGCAATCTTTGTGCATAGGGTAAGACAGCTTGAGAGGTGACAGACCAGTAACGGCTGTACCAATAGGTTAGTAACGCTAATATTACCGGCATACTGTCTTTAAGGTCCACCTCGGCATAGTGTTTATCCATGGCAGCAGCGCCCCGGCGGAATGTATTAAAATTATCCATCCCGATAGCAAGCGCAATCGATAAACCAACCGCCGACCAAAGGGAGTAGCGTCCACCAACCCAATCCCATAAGGGGAAAATATTCTGTTTATCAATTCCAAAAGCAACCGCTTTTTCAGTATTGGCGCTCACTGCAATCAGATGGCGATCCAATTGGTTTTCCTTGCAGCCGTTGCCGAGTAGCCACTGTTTTGCACTCCGGGCATTTTCTAATGTCTCCAGGGTAGTAAAGGTTTTTGATACGATAATAAATAATGTATTTTGCGGACGAAGTTTCGCTAGCGTGTCATTGAGGTCAGCGCCGTCTATATTGGCGACAAAATGAACGTCAATACCGGGTTGATGATAGGCCGATAACGCTTTTGTCACCATCCGTGGTCCGAGATCCGAACCACCTATCCCAATATTAACAATGGTGGTAATTGGCTGGCCACTAAATCCTAACCAACGCCGGCAGTGAATAGAATCGACAAATCCACTCATTTTTTCTATCGTCGTTGACACCAATGACCGGTATTCGTCTGTAGTTTTGTCAGTGGTATCATCGGGATGCATACGCAAACAGGCATGAAGCGCGGGCCGCTGTTCGGTATGGTTGACACATTCACCGGCAAACATAGCGATAATGGCTTGCGAGAGCCCTTTGTGATCAGCATAAGCAGCTAATCGTTTGATCGTATCCGCAACAATATGATTTTTAGAATAATCCAGAAAAAGCCCAGCGGCACTAAGTGAGAAGCGTTTTTGGCGCTGAGAATCTTCCTCAAACAAACGTTGCAGACTTATTTTTTGCAGTAATTTTTGACGATTGCTTAAATCGTCAGTCAATTTCTTAGTTATTTTCATTGTTAGCCCTAAAATGGAATAACCGGAAAGTTAGGATTACCTAATATGACCTGGAAAAAGAAAAATTCGCCAAATCAATCATTGCTTGTCGGTATCGCGAATCAGCCAATTCGTCTAAATAGGACAACGCTGTATCAGCATGGCGCTTTGCTTCTTGACAAGTAAATTCTAAAGCACCGGTCTGTCGGGTTATAGCGATAATTTCATCTAAGTGATCGCAGCTGGCTTCACGAATACTTTTTGCGATGAGTGCAGATTGTTGTTCTGAGCTATTTTCCATGGCGTAAATTAAAGGCAAGGTCAGCTTACCTTCTGCGAGGTCATCACCAACATTTTTGCCAAGATCTTCGGCATTGCCGCTGTAATCTAACATATCGTCGGCCAATTGAAAGGCCATCCCGAGGTGGTAACCATAATTGCTCAGTTGTTGGCGCTGATGAGTAGAAGCATTGCTTAACAACGCCGCTGAATGGCAAGCAGCGGTAAACAGTGCAGCCGTTTTTTTATTGACGACTGTATAATACTCCTCTCGGCTAACATCGGGATTTTTGACATTGATAAGTTGTTGAACTTCACCTTCAGAAATCTTATTCGTCGTATTGGAAAGGACTGACATGATTGCCATATTGCCTATTTCGACCATCATCTGGAAAGCTCTGGAAAATAAAAAGTCGCCCACCAATACGCTCGGCGCATTACCCCATGTAGCATTCGCGGTCGGCAGCCCTCGACGGAGCTCAGAAACATCGACAACATCATCGTGTAACAGTGTGGCAGTATGGATAAATTCAACAACTGCCGCCAATCGATGATGTTGATTGCCAGAATAACTTAGGGACTTTACAGTCAGCAACACCAGCAGAGGCCGCAATCGTTTGCCACCAGCATCAAATATATACTCGCCGACATCCTCAACCAAACCAACATCCGAATTCAATTGCTCGATTATTAATTGATTGACAGCGTCAAAATCGTCAGCCACAGCACGCTGGAAAGAAAGCATTCTAAGGAATCTTTTTTAGATGTATGTAGGAATGAATGACAAATCACATAATTGCAAATATTTAACAACCCAATGTTAACACTTCCTCCCGCGGACGCGAAATCATTGTCAATAATTTTTATTATTCCTACCATGGATAACTTATGAAATTTTATCAATGCCACTTTACACGCCGTTTTTTTGACTTGGGCGATCAGTTTTACACACCAGTGACAGCAACGGGATTACGGTCGCCCTATTGGGTTCATCTTAATCGAGATGCATTGTCACTACTGACGCCTGATGCGAATATAAATAATTTCAAAACCACTGAAAATCTGAAAATATTCAGTGGTTCAACACCACTTGCCAACAATCCTAGTCTGGCAATGGTTTATGCCGGTCATCAGTTCGGTGGTTATTCCTCCCAACTCGGGGATGGCAGAGGTCTGCTAATCGGTCAGATGGATACGCGACAAGGCGTAATCGATATGCATCTTAAAGGGGCAGGGAAAACACCCTATTCACGCTTTGGCGATGGCCGTGCGGTGTTGCGTTCCAGCATTCGGGAGTACTTAGCCGGTGAGGCAATGCATGGTTTGGGCATCCCGACGACTCGAGCCTTATGTATTGTCGGAAGCGATGAACCGGTAATACGCGAGGATATAGAAACCGCGGCGATAACTACGCGACTAGCCAGAACTCATATTCGCTTCGGGCATTTTGAGTACTTTCATTACACTCAACAGTATGATGCAGTCAAACAACTGGCTGATCATGTAATTAAACACTTCATTCCCGAACCTATACTCGGTCGACAAGGCTACGTGCAATTATTAGATTTTGCAGTTAAATCGACGGCTTTAATGATCGCCAAGTGGCAAGCGGTTGGCTTCGCTCATGGAGTGATGAATACCGACAATATGTCAATTATCGGTGAAACTTTTGACTACGGGCCCTACGGATTTCTCGATGATTATGAACCCGGCTTTATCTGCAATCACTCTGATCACAGCGGGCGTTATGCCTTTGATCAACAACCTGGCATTGGTTTATGGAATCTCAACGCATTGGCGCATAGTTTATCATCACTGATCGATACGGATGCTATAGCAACTGTGTTGAGCCGTTATAAAATAACCTTAGCAGAACACTACGCTGAATTAATGCGAGCAAAGCTGGGTTTGAAAACCAGTGAACACGGAGATCAATCACTCAGCACTCGCTTATTACAACAAATGGCCACCGAAAAAATTGACTATACCTGCTGTTTTCGAGCACTGTGTGACTTTAAAACCGTTTGCGGTCTCCAAACCGCGAAAAAAGATAAGCGCTCAATTGTGGAGAATCATACCGATGAGCTTATTGAAAATAACCGTATGTTTGTCGAACTCTTTACTGATAAAGAAGAAATACATCATTGGTGTATCGACTACAACAACCGTTTACATCGGGAAGGGTCGATTAACAGCGAACGTCAACAGTTTATGCGCCGAAACAATCCTAAATACGTTTTACGCAACTATTTAGTGCAAAAGGCAATCGTCGCAGCGAAAAAGAAAGACTATGATGAAATCGACCGCCTATTGACATTAGTACGGCGTCCCTACGATGAACATCCGGAAATGGAAGCTTATGCTGTTGCACCTGTAGCAGCCGATAAACATTTATCCATTAGTTGTTCAAGTTAAACGCGATTAATAAAAATATTACGAGGTTTTTTTACCGGTCCAAATCAAGATACTTTTTCTCTATTTGCTCTATAATACGGTTAGAAAAGTTCTTCTATAAGTGAGTATTCAGTGATGTCATTAGAAAAACGACAAATCTTACCATTGGTCAAACCAATCATTGCAATCAGTGTATGTATAGTGATTTTTAGCGTTACTTGGATGCTACAAGACCAGGATAATCAAGAAGAAGCTATCGTAGAAAACTCCGACGTTAATATCCAAGATCAAGCTGCGAGTACAACGACTGCCGATACAACTAATGATAGCGCTAAGAAAGATGCTGATAAGGCAGATAATTCTGAATCTGACGGCAATTCGGATTTAAACGCACTGTCTCAACAAGTACTATCCATAAATGGATATAACGAAGAAAATGTCGATGAGGGCAGTAGCTCTGATGACGACGGCAATTTAGACGATACCGATTCAGTCTCAGTTAGTACGGTAACAGTAGAGACAACCCCTGAAGTAGAGGTAACGCCTGAAACGGATAATGAACCAAAGCAAGTTGATAACCAAGAAACTACTAATGACGATATCAACTCAACTCTTTCGACGCTGACAAATAACGTATCAAAGACAACGAGTGGCAATCAACAAGAAGCCGATCAACTAATTAATACCAGTATCATTAACAACCCATTAACAGACTCCCTGCCCGTCGACACAATAGAACTAGTACCTGAAGAAAATGACGGTGAACAAGAAAAAACCAGCGATACAAGTACAGATACTGATTCTGACAACAGTACAGCACCCTTACCACAAGTCGAGACAAATCAACAAGATACCAGTCAGCAAAACAGTACTACTGCCGTCAGCAACCAGTTAACCAGTCCAATGCCCATCGGCATGGAATCAGAATCCGAAACAATCAGCGAACAAGAAAAAATCGGTAATGAAAAAACAAATGCCAACGCCAGTAGTCATTCAACACTCTCAACGCTAGCCAATGCAGTGCAATTAGCCGCTGACAGCAGTCAACAAAAAAATGACTCCAACCCCGATAGCAACTCGGCACTCTCGACGCTGGCCGATGCAGCGCAACTAGTCACCGGCAGCAATCAGCAGAAAAACAATTCCAACTCCGACGATAATGCGCCACTTTCAGCACTGGCCGGTGCAGCACAATTAGTCACTGCCGCCACACAACAAAAGGATGACCCTAACGCCGATAGCAATGTAGCACTCTCGGCGCTGGCCGGTGCATTAGAACTAGCGACCCGAAGTAGTCAAACAAGCAATAACAAAACGCAAAAAAGTGAAGGGTCACTGTCATCATCAACAACAGTGGACGCACTGGTTTCCGAAGAATCGGCAACGCAAATCTTATCGTCAGTTAAAGAAGCTCGACCAGATTTACCCATTGATAATCTTCGCTATTCGAACATAGAAGGTGTCTATAAAGCCACTTTACAAGACAGTACGGTATTTTTTAGTGGTGATGGTCAATTCTTTATCATCGGCGATATGTATCAAGTTAAGGGCAAACAGCTCATTAATTTGCAAGAAGAGAAACGGCGCCAAGAAGAAGCTGCTTTTGCCCCACAACGGGCAAAAATGTTAGATGCTATTCCCTTGGAGAACATGGTTATCTTTCCCTCTATCGTTAGTCCCAAGGCTTACATTCATGTTTTTACTGACATTGATTGCGGTTTTTGCCGAAAATTGCACCGCCAGATACCTAAACTGCAGGCGCAGGGAGTTGAAGTACGCTATCTGGCTTTCCCAAGAGCTGGAGTCGACTCCGTTAGCGCTCAAAAACTGGCGACTATTTGGTGTGCAGATAATCCTAGAAAAGCCATGACGTTGTTCAAACAGGAAAACAAATTAGACATTGCACTGTGCGAGCCTAACCCCGTGTCCGATCACTATAAACTGGGGCAAGATATCGGTATTTTGGGTACACCTTCTATTGTGTTGTCATCAGGCCAAGTTGTTTCCGGCGCTCCAAGCGCTGAGCAACTGATAGATATTATGAAAGAAGCAAATTTATATTAGTCAAACCAGCCAGGCTTCAGTTGTTTTCTTTCACTGCTTCCACTCCCGAACCTAAAATTACGCTTAACCAACGCGTGTTGGAAAAATTCTCCAGTGCAATTTTAACCGTCATGGTTAAGGGTACCGACAGCAGCATCCCTACCGGCCCCAGTACCCACCCCCAGAATACCAAGGACAAAAATACCACCAATGTCGATAAATTTAGCCCTTTACCCATCAATCGAGGCTCGATGATATTGCCAATAGCGATATTAATGACAATATAAATGGATGCGGTAATCATTGCTTGTCCAATACCTAACTGCACAATGGCAAGTAACACGGGAGGGATAGCCGCCAGCAATGAACCCAAGGTGGGTACGAAATTGAGCAAAAATGCCAATAAACCCCAAAGCGCTGCATAATCAACTCCAATGACCATCAGGCTTATAGCAACTACCAAGCCGGTAAAAAAACTAATCACGGTCTTAATAGCCATGTACTTATTGATGCTACGTGTAAATTGTTGGATTGCATCCAATGTTTTTTTGTTGGCCGCGCCAGTATTTTTTAACTTATCAATGAGTCTGATTTCTTCAGCCAGAATAAAGGTCACGGTCAGCAATATTAGCAACGCACTGGTCATGACATTGCCGAACTGAGCCAAGGTGTTTCCCAACAGTGAAAAAGCTGAACTGGGGTTGACTATCTCCCGCCACTGCGTTTTGTCAATTTGTATACCCAGCGTTGTGAACTGCTGCTGTAAATTATCTGTCAATGCCAACATTTTTTCTTGATATTCGGGTAAATCAGCGCGAAAACTGGTTACCGATGAACCCACGATCACTCCGATAACCATACCAAAAACCACAATGATAAGAATGATCAATAGAATTGAGAGACTGTTAGGCAGTCCAAAGCGTTTTATAAACGCCAGCAGCGGCGAACTGATAATGGCGATAAACAAGGATAAGAAAAAGGGTACCAACAGTGACTCTGCAGCTTTCATTCCTGCAACGACAATAATAAATGCTGCCGTCAATAATAAAAAACGCGCGAAAGGTGATAGCGACATCTTCTCCATACAGCCATTCCTATAAATTATTTGTAATGATTGTTAACACTGGTTAGTGCTCCCGCGTTGCTCTGAATTCAATATCCGGATAGCGCTCTTCCACCAATGATAAATTAACTCTTGATGTGGCCAAGTAAGTAAGAAAACCACCGCCATCTAACGCTAAATTTTCGCTCATTTTGCGCTTGAATTCGCCCAATAGTTTATTATCCTCACAGTGAATCCAGCGAGCAGTATTGACAGCGACGCTTTCATATATAGCGTCTACTTTATATTCGTCATACAGACGATGAGCAACCACCTCAAATTGTAAGACGCCAACGGCGCCGACGATAATGTCGTTATTGTCAACGGGAAAAAACACCTGCGTAGACCCTTCTTCCGACAGTTGTTGTAAACCTTTCTGCAATTGTTTTGTTTTCAATGGATTTTGCAGGCGAATACGGCGAAATAATTCCGGAGCGAAATGTGGAATCCCGACGTAATGCAGTTGTTCCCCTTCGGTAAACGTATCGCCAATTTGAATAGTTCCGTGATTATGTAAACCGATAATATCGCCGGATATCGCCTCTTCTACCGCACTGCGATCACTGGCCAAAAAAGTGACTGCATCGCTAATTTTTACTGTTTTTCCCGTACGCACGTGATGCATTTTCATTCCTCTTTGGTAACGGCCAGAGCAAGTGCGCATAAAGGCGATACGGTCGCGGTGTTTAGGGTCCATATTGGCTTGAATTTTAAAAATAAAGCCGGAGAACTTGTCTTCGTTGGCCGCCACTTCACGCTGATTGGTCAACCGTGGTTGCGGTGCCGGGGCCCATTCCACAAAGCTGTTTAATACCTCTCTCACACCAAAGTTGCCCAGCGCGGTACCAAAAAATACCGGGGTGTTACGGCCAGCCAAATATTCCTGTAAATCAAACGTATATGCTGCACCTCGTACCAATTCAATTTCTTCTACGATATCTTCGATGTAGGCACCCAATAATTCGCGAGCTTGCTCAGAGCCGAGATCCTTTATTTGCAGATTATCATCGATAGTATGTCCCATACCTTGCTGAAAGACGTGAATGGTGTCGGTGTATAAATTGTAGACACCTTTAAACTCCTTTCCCATACCGATAGGCCAATTGATTGGGGCTGCACGTATCTTTAGCACCGCTTCAATTTCATCCATCACTTCAATGGGGTCACGGATGTCCCTGTCCATTTTATTAATGAATGATATGATCGGCGTATCCCGCAATCGGCACACATCCATCAATTTGACGGTGCGATCTTCCACGCCTTTGGCGCCGTCTATCACCATCAGTACGGAATCCACTGCTGTCAGTGTGCGATAGGTATCCTCAGAAAAATCTTCGTGGCCGGGGGTATCCAGTAAGTTGAATATATGCCCGCGATAGGGGAATTGCATTACCGAGGAGGTCACGGAAATACCGCGCTGTTGCTCCATCGCCATCCAGTCTGATTTTGCGTAGCCGCCTTTCTTACCTTTCACTGTCCCCGCCAGCTGAATTGCCTGGCCAAATAACAACAGTTTTTCGGTAATTGTCGTCTTTCCTGCATCCGGGTGCGAAATGATAGCAAACGTACGTCGCTTATTAATTTCATTCACAATAGCGCTATCCGTCATACACCTAAAACCTTTATTTACACCCGTTTAAAAAACACTGTTCATACACTAAAAAGTGAACTTCGGTATCTGTTAATCAAATACCTATCAAGCCCCGACGAATTCTAATAAAACACTAAAATCGTGCCTGTCGGCTGCTCTAAGCGCTGCAATATACTGATTGCGACGCTCATTCATGGCTTCCAGTCTATAACCACCAGCCCAATCAATGGCTGGCTTATTTAGTAATTTAGTTAATAAAGCATCCGCCATGATGCGCGCATGCCGTCCGTTACCATTCGGAAACAGATGGATAAACACTAGCTTATGATGAAATCTAGCTGCTAATTCTTTTGGCGAATAAATACCATGTTCTACCCAGTATTTGGCATTATCCAATAATTGCCGTAATTGAATAGCAACTTGTATTGGATCAACACCGATATTCTTTTCAGTGCGACGAAATGTTCCCGCCCACTTCCAAACGCTACCAAACAAACGCTTATGCAGTTCTAAAACAAAGGCTTCTGTTAACACATCTGGATTTCTCTGCTTATCTAACCACTTCAGACCTTCAGTAATGCCAGCTTGTTCAAGCTGATCTAATTCCCTTTTGGTTGAAACATGCTTGAACTTTAGGCAATCCAACTCATCTGGATGAAGCGGTGTCGCACCATCTGGGTAATCGACAAGGTTTGAATAATCATCCGTCATGCATCATTCCAAAAATCTGGTGGCATCTTATCGATGATTTGCTCAGCAACACGCTCAATTTCAAATTCAAGCTGATCCTTGCTTAGTGATTGCGCTTCAAGTGCCATGTGAGTGGATGCGGTTTGCACCTGAGCACGCGCCTTGTCAATAGCACGTTCTTTAATCACGTATTCAACATTTTGCTTTGGTAAAATTGCATATACGAATTTGCAATCCATTGCTTCAGCCATGTTTTGCATGGTTTTCAGAGTAACACTGCCATGCGGCTCATCTTGTTCGGCCTTAGATATTCGTGCCTTGGTAACGCCAAGTTTTTTAGCCAGTTGTGTTCCAGACATACCAAGCGCCGTTCGCACCGTGCGCAACCAACCTTCTTTAGGAAGCCCATGGTTCGGGAGCATAGAGAAGCTACCAAACTGACTAACAGCTTGATTGACTTTGTCTCGATATTGTTTAGCAACTATCTTAGTTATACTCATTGTCAACTTTTATGTGTACGTTAATACTTAAAAGTATACATATATATGTACTATAATAATATTTAAGTCAACAAATAAATTGACAAAAATATAAATATGTCAACTTATTTATTGTCGGAGATAATTTTTAGTAAACATAATTACTTACTATTTTAATCTCTTAATACAGTGTGACCCATTGAGAGCGCTGTTTGATTTCTCTTTTCATCGACGTATTATATTGAAAACCATGTGCAGAAATCAGTTCTCCAATTCCGTCCAGCGCTCTAATAAATGATCAAGTTCAGCTTGATTTTTGGCAACATCATCCATCACCGGTTGTGTCATCGAATAGTCTTGCTGGTAAAATTCAGGATCCGATATTTGCTGTTGAAGTTC
>CAZEUZ010000070.1:0-4410 GCA_964515805.1 uncultured Cellvibrionaceae bacterium
ATATATTTGGTCAGTGAGTGAATGACGATATCGGCGCCTAAATCAAATGGGCGGCAGAGATAGGGAGTGGCTACTGTATTATCGACAATGAGAGGGATGCCATGTTTGTGTGCAATATCTGCCAAGCGAACAATATCGACAACATTGCCGGCGGGATTGCCAATAGACTCACAAAAAACCGCTTTTGTCTTGTCGTCAATTGCTTGTTCAAAGCCCTCAAAATCGTCGTGCGAAACCATCTTTACTTCGATGCCTTGTTTTGGCAATGAGTGTGCGAACAAATTGTAAGTACCGCCGTATAGCTGGCTGGTGCTGACAATATTTTCGCCAACGGCGGCAATACATTGAATGGAGTAGGTAATCGCCGCCATACCGGAAGCAACTGCCAAAGCACCAACACCGCCTTCCATCGCTGCAATGCGCTTTTCCAATACATCATTGGTGGGATTCATTATCCGAGTATAAATATTTCCCGGCACGGCCAGATTAAAAAGGTCGACGCCGTGTTGAGTGTCATCAAACGTAAAAGACGTTGTCTGATAAATAGGTACCGCCGCAGCTTTGGTCGTCTCTTCGGATTGATAACCTTCATGTAGTGCAATAGATTCTAGTTTCATCGCTGTTCCTATGTTTTAAATGCCTCGTTTTCTTCGTTCCGCCACCAGTTCACCGCTGATACCCCAATTATCAGTTTCGACTTCATCGATAACGACAATGGTTGTCGCAGGGTTTTTCCCCAACACAGAGGCCAGCAATTCTGTAGCGCCAGCGACGAGTTTTGCCTTTTGCTCTTTGCTAACCCCTTCATTGGTAATCTTGATATTGACATAGGGCATATAGTATCTTCTCCAAAAAGTTAAACCTCGCTATTTAGACCCAATCGTAGCGACAAGTGTGCCATTCAATGAACCCAAAAGTTACATTATTTTAACAAATGCACTATTTTTAACAGAATGCACAACCATGGTAACCGAATTAGGTATTAAGAATAGCTGAAGAAAACTATATCAGGGTGAAGTTTACTTCCAAAATGTTGCGGTTTTTCGATGACGTAGAACTTTATTTCCCAGATACAAAATCAAAAGAAATCACTGTAATATACGATCGGTCTATAGAGTGGGGTATTCCGATCTGCGAGCCAACCGAAAACGACTTGAAGATATCCGCCGTAAGTTAATAGCAATAACGAAAAGTTGAACATAATCTCAATCTGTTCTTTGAATTTTCAATCTTCGACAAGTCGGCGTTCAGTGACGCCATTACGAGCTTATAAAAGCTCTAGGCTTTAAACCAGTAAGTCAATGGGAAATTTACAGGCTTGAGAAATAGGATCAAACGTTGTTTCTGATCAGTGCAGACACCCGCACAACCCATTCAATGCGTTTATAGTATTATTGTATGGTAAGCTTTACGAACACATAAGAATTCCAGCATGACCTATGAAGAGTTCAATAAATTTTGCCGATCACTTGCCGCTACTACAGAGGTCATTCAGTGGGGAGGCGCCCATGTATGGAAAGTGGGAGGGAAAGTATTTGCTATTGGCGGTTGGGGAAAGGTGGATAAACCCGCATTTACATTTAAAACGTCTGAACTCAATTTTCATTTTTTGAGCGGACAGCCAGGCTATCGACCAGCACCTTACTTTGCCTCGCGTGGAATGAAGTGGATACAGCAGTATGATGCAGTCAGTGTGGACGATGATCAGCTCATATACTACTTAAAGGAATCTCACCGGATTGTTGCCTTAGGTTTAACGAAGAAAAAACAAAAAGAACTGGGTCTCTATCAAGACTAACTACGCCGATTAAAATACAATGAGTATAAAACACCTATCAAGTGGATCTGAATTTGAGTCCAAAATTGGCTCTGTCGGTACGATTTGTACGGTGAGGCGACTTATCTTCCAAAAAAGAGCGTTGGCTCCCGTGAAATAAGCCCAATCAAGGAAATACCACAACATGAAAACCTTACTCCAATCCACTTCATTTATTTTATTGACAGCTACTTCATTCCAAACAGCTGGTGTCACCTTGTACCTCGGGAATAACACCAATTATCTCTATACTGTCAATACGGAGACAGTGAACTCGACCTTGATTGGTGGCCACGGTATTAAAGATATCAGTGGCGCTAATTCATTAACGGCAGTGTTTGTATTCGTTAATGTTAACGAACCCAATACAATTGGGCTACTTATGCTTGGTTTTGCCGGATTAGCTATCAGTCGTTGGCAAAGGAGGCAATAAATACTCATCACCGAAATACATTATAAAAACTGCTAGCAACTGACTGTGTTATCAACTCATTTTATTACTGCTGCAATGCGGCAAAAATTTCGCATACACTCAGTAAGTGGAATCAGTTTACTTGTCTATAGCAAGTGGCTACTGATTGCTTTATTAATCATTTCTCTCGCCCACAGTATGACACGTTTATTTTGGCTATTGATGCCGGAACCGGTATTGACACCAATGACTGAAACACCTGTCCAAGGAGAGGTGGAGGAATCCTCTGATACTCGTCAACCTGTCGATATTGACGCATTAAAAGCATTAGCGTTATTTGGTGAACCTCCAAAAACCAAAGAGCAACCGGTTAAGGCAGCACCAATTCCGGTCAAAGAAGCCAAAGAAACGGTGTTAAATGTAAAATTGAATGGCGTCTTTGTCAGTAATGATAACACCCGTGCGCACGCCATTATTTCCCAGGGGAAGCAACAATCTCTGTATCGTGTGGGTGAGGAATTGGATAATTTGCGCGGTGTCACATTGGTCAATGTATTATCAGACCGGGTGATTATTGATAACAACGGTAAAGATGAAGCCATACTGCTGTACCCGGAGGATGAAGAAACTGGTAATATCAGCGCTACGCACTATGAAGACACGCTTAAAAAAGAGCCCACGTTTCAAGATGCTGTGAGTCAACTGACAACAGGGCAAGCAGCAGGACAAAAAGTCCAACGATTAACCGATATCATTAAAATCAGTATGGCTCGTGAAAATGGCACTGTATTGGGTTTGCGTGTTCGCCCCGGACGCAACCGCCAAATCTTTGACAACCTGGGTCTGAAAACAAATGACATTGTCACTGCAGTTAATGGGACTGAACTGACCAGTGCTGAAGTCGCTATGGAGACATATCGTTCAATGAGAGCCGCCACTGCAGCATCGCTGCAAGTCAAACGCGGGGATCAGGAATTGAACCTCGATATTGATCTAGCCACTTTGGAACAATAATTGCTACGAAAAATGTCTCTGCAAATAATAAACAACTGATGAGCTATTCTATTAAAATTTTTCTTAATCATTATTTTTTCTGTGCGATCACATTGTGTCTATTGACGCTGATTCATTCACAACAGCTTTTGGCTCAAGAGACCAGGCAACAACAAACCTGGGAAGTGAATTTTAAAGATTCTGATATTCATGAAGTGATTAAGTTTGTCGCTGATGTGAGCGGCAAAACCATTATTATCGACCCTCGGGTGAAAGGCCGTGTCAGAGTTATTTCAGCCAAGCCACTGACAGCTGATGCACTGTATAATTTATTCCTATCGGTATTGGAAATTCAGGGCTTTACCGCTATTGAAGTAGGCGATACCGTGCGTATTTTGCCGCGCAAAGATGCTCGCACATCGGCAGTACCGGTACAACCGCAAAACCGTTTGGGTGATGATGTCTACATCACGGAAGTGGTGGAGTTATCCAACGCTGATGCGGCTAAAGTACTGCCTGTTCTACGTCCGTTGGCCCCCCAGCACGCGCATCTGGCCGCCTATGCACCCAGCAACGCAATTATTGTTTCGGATACAGCAGCTAATATTGCTAGGCTAAAAGAAATTATCCAGCGCATTGATCGCGCTGCAATCGCCGAAACGGATGTCGTGTCTTTGCGCTATGCGCAATCGTCAGAAATAGTGCGCATGTTGCAACAACTGCAGAAGACAGATGCCAAAAATGCGCCCGCCTCCTCGAAAATTACGTTTGTCGATGATAAACGCAGCAATAGCGTCTTATTAACAGGCGATGCCTCTAAACGTAAGCGTATTAAGGCGCTGATCGGGCGCCTTGATGTCCCTCAGCAACAGACAGGCAATGTCCGAGTGATCTATCTGGAATATGCCGATGCAGAACAAATTGCCGAAGTTCTGCGCAAGCTAGTGGCCAATATCGCTAAATTAGCGCCGGGAGATAACAGCAGTGTTAGTTCATCCGCCAATGCCGCTGTAGAGGCCGATGCCGACACAAATGCTCTGTTAATCACTGCCGACAGCAGCACATTGGAGTCGTTGCTGGCGGTAGTGAAGCGCCTGGATGTTCGACGCGCCCAAGTGTTGGTGGAAGCGATTATTGTCGAAATAGAAGATGTCGTTGGGCGCGATCTCGGTGTGCAATGGATTGTTCA
>CAZEUZ010000071.1:0-11946 GCA_964515805.1 uncultured Cellvibrionaceae bacterium
TGCCAATAGCATCGGCAGCCATATCGACACCCTCTTTTAGGGAATCCGCTATCCCAGATACATAAACTGCCGCGCCCGCATTGAGAGCAATTAAGTCTGCGGCTTTAGAGGCGATAGGATCATTACTGCCACCTAATGCACAGTTAATTATATTGAGCGACTCCTGAGCGGATGAAACGGTTAGTTCTTTGACGCTCTGAATGGTTAGTCCGACATCTTCCGGAGTTATCTCGTATTGAACGATTTCTCCGCGATGTAGTTCGGTAACAAAGGTTTTTCCCGCCAATGTTAGTTCATCCAGTCCATCTTCGGAATGAACCACCAAGACATGTTGGCTACCCAGTTTTTTTAATACTTCCGCAAGTGTTCTGCACCATGTTACGTCAAATACGCCGATCACTTGCCGGACCACCTTTGCTGGGTTAGTGATTGGCCCCAACAAATTGAACAGCGTTCTCATTGCTAGTTCCTTTCTCGGGCCAATAGCGTGTTTCATCGCGCTGTGGTGGGCAGGCGCAAACATAAAACCTACTCCGACTTCTTCAACGCATTTCGCCACTTGCTCAGCAGTGATGGATAAACAGATTCCTGCGGCTTCTAATACATCGGCGCTGCCTGTGGTGCTGGACACTGACCGATTACCGTGTTTTGCTACTTTACCTCCGCAGGCTGCTACCACGAAGGCGGCGGCAGTAGAAACATTAAACAGATTAGCGCCATCTCCTCCAGTACCGCAAGTATCTACCACGTTGTTACTATTAATGCTGACCGGTGTTGATAACTCACGCATAACGCGGGCAGCACCAACCAGCTCATCAACTGTTTCACCCTTCATTTTTAGAGCCACCAAAAACCCGCCGATTTGAGCTGGAGATGCCTGGCCGCTCATAATTTTGTGCATAATATAGGTCATCTGTTCTTCAGTAAGGTCATGGCGGTTGACCACATGATCCAATATTTCTTCAGTTGACATTAAAAATTCCTAACGTTTACCAATCAGTTGAAATCGAGTATGTTGCTGGGCAAATCAGGCTGTTAAAAAGTTTGCTAACAACTGATGTCCGTGTTCGGTTAAAATCGACTCCGGATGAAATTGTAGTCCTTCTATCGGAAAATCCCTATGCCTTATTCCCATGATCTCGTCGATACTGTTATCCGGCAGTTGAGTCCATGCAGTGATTTGCATGCAAGCGGGTAAAGAAGACTTTTCGATCACTAGGGAATGATAGCGGGTAACGTTAAAGGGTCTGGGTAGGCCTCGAAAAACACCTTCACCCGTATGATAAACGGGTGAGGTTTTACCGTGCATAACCTGCTTTGCGCGAACGATACGTCCGCCGAACGACTGACCGATAGTTTGATGGCCCAGACAAATGCCCAATAGCGGCTTTTTGCCTGCGAATGACTTAATGACTGACAACGATATACCGGCTTTGTCAGGCGTGCAAGGACCGGGAGATATGACTATCGAATCCGGGTTCATCTCAATGATATCGTCAATGGTTATTTGATCATTGCGAGCGACTTCTACGTTTGCTTTTAATTCCCCCAGATATTGAACTACGTTGTAAGTAAACGAATCGTAGTTATCGATCATCAATATCATAACAGCCCTATCTTACGGTATTCTCTGTTAAACTTTAAAAACCAATCGTTAATTTAATATGCGGTTGCCAGTACTAGGTATTCACTTTATTCTTGTACAATATCGCTTGAAATATAACAGAGTGTAACTGTTTATTACAGGTCAGGATAACTATTACATAATAAGATGAACAAATAGTGTATGTCTTATGATAACTTGCATGCATAAAAAGCGTTAAAATATCGCATCAATTTGGTGAGTGCCTATGACTAGACCAGAAAATGAGCTTTATGAGAGATTGGATGTTTCTGATAAGCTAGGTAGCCAGGAAAATGATCGCTTACCCTCTGTTTTCGAGAATATCCAAAAGCAATCCCTTCGGCACATTAGCCAGCTTACATCCCAGCTTTTCGATAGTTGTGATGACCTCTTTTACGATTTGTCTAACAATGCTAAGAGTAACCAACAGCAGGCATTATATTTTGATTCAATGCGTGAGATACGTCTAAAAAGGGAAATATTACAAAAGGATTGTTTAACGCGATGCAGTGATAGTTTCCAAAAGATAGCGTCGCTAAAGAAGAATATGGCAGCAAATAGCGCGCAGATAAATAGCGGCAAGGCGTCTCCTAAAATGGATAAGCTTGCCATAGTTGAAAATGATGCGCTGGAAATCGATGTTGCGTTAACCAACATGTCCACCCGCGCAAATGCTGCCTACACTGAGGAAATTCATGATCTCCAAACGCGCTTTAGTGCGTTATTAAAAGCAAGTGGTTTTGTTAGGGAAGATAACCCATTGCTGCCTGAACATTTATGCCGTATGTTTGCCGACAGCTGCCGAATCCATTTGGATCTCAATATCAAAGTATTGCTTATACTGCTCAAGCAATTCGAGCGATTTGTCTTGGAGCGAATGGGGTACGTCTATGTAGAAATTAATCAAATATTTGCCGGCGCAGGTATCTGTCCAAAAATTTCACGTAAGATCAGCAACAACAATAGCGCTAAATCGACTGGCGATGCTGATGACAAATCGATGCCACAACACAACCGTTATAATATTCCGCTTTCGAATACTTATAATCATCACTTCTCAATAGAAACATTTAAACAACTTTTCACTGATATACGCAAGAGTGATACTCCGCCAGATGGCTTTAAGGTCTACAGTAATAACTCTGGGCCGTTCATTTCATTGGCCCAGCTGGCGGATCTGCTCAGCCAAGCACAAATACTTGTCGAACAGGATGATCAGTACGATGTTGAAAAACCTCATCTGCATGACATTACCAGTAAGTTATTGAAGACTCAGTCTTCAAAGGAATCTCGTGCAGTTGGTGAGAGTGAAGACAGTATTATCAATTTAGTCGCTATGTTTTTTGAGTTCATTCTAGACGATAACACTATTGCACTGAAACTGCGTAATCAGATCAGCCGATTGCAAATCCCGGTGTTGAAGTTAGCACTGCAGGACAATACCTTCTTCAGTAATGCGTCACACCCGGCGCGCAAGTTAATCAATACTATCGCTGCCGTCGGTGTTATTTATAGCGGTGATCGTGATTTAAGCGAAGATAAAACCTACCAGACGATAGTGGATGTAGTGAAGACTATTTGCCATCAATATGCATTTGATAACCAAATATTTTCAGAATTATTCCCACAGCTTGAGAAGGTTGTCGAGCAAGATCAACGTCACCGCAGTGCTGTTGAAAAACGTACGGCACAGATGGAAATTGGCAAGTCAAAAGTCAAACTGGCCAATAAAACCGCGCGTACATTATTGGTGAAAAAACTGCATGGCAAGCCGATGCCGAGTGTTGCCCGAGATTTTTTAATCGATCATTGGCTCAATGTAATGGTCATGTCATTGCTCAAATTTTCCGAGAAATCTAAACAGTGGGCGATAGTTGTACAGGTGGTAGATGATTTGGTGTGGTGTTGTCAAGGCAATAAAGATGACGAATCATTACAGCGATTACGGCAGTTACAGCCTAGTTTATTCAAACGTATTGGTGCAGGTCTTAATCTATTGGGCAGAGACAGTCATTCTATAAAACTAGAGTTGAAGCAAATCGAAGTACTGATTAAACAAAGCTTCGAAAAAACTGACAGCAAGAGTGAAAAAGAGACTAAAATTACTGAGACAGCGAAAGAAATTATTAAATTAACAGGGGCCACCAATAATAAGACGGCCATTGCACGACAGCAGGAGCAATTTGCTAAAATTAGCCATAAATCTCTTCAACAAGTGAATAACATGAAATTGGGGGATTGGATCGAATACAAAAATGCGGAAACAAAAGCAGTTATCAGATGCAGATTGTTGACTAAAATCGAACCATCAGGCAATTTTCTATTTGTTAATCGTTTTGGTGCAAAAGTACTAGAAAAAAGCCGCCGCGAAGTTGGTTACGATATTCAGCAAGAAAGGATAAGCGTCATTGATGATGCTCCCTTTTTTGAGCGCACCTTAGCAAAGGTATTTATACGTCTGCGAAACCAATCGATACCGAAAACATAAATGTAGGAATCGCAGGTGAGTAGGTGTTTGCTGGTACAAAGTATCAAGCTGGTTATATAACCCTACGGCTTCATTGCTATTTCAAATTATTAGACTGAGAAATTATGGAATCAACGAGTGTCACTGCCTCTGCCTATCTGAGCGCCAGTATCATCAGTTTCATACTTACTGCCATCTATAGTTACCATTTTCTTTTACGGAAGCATCACTGGTCCGTGCCGGTAGCGGCATTGGGCACTAGTGTTTGGTTATCTGTTGTCGCTTTATATTATAAAGCCTGGCTGGCATGGCAGAATCCTCAACTACTTTTGTATTTTGTAGAAGCTATCCACTATTTTTTCTGGATTAATGCCGTTTTTTTTACGCTTAAAAGAATTTGCAATACAAAATTACCTTTCAGTTCAAAATTATTGCTTGGCTTTGGCAGTTTTATTGGTCTCTTAAGTCTGATTCTGTTGATTATTTTTTGGGTCTACGAAGTTGATTTGGCTCAGGTTTCATTGTTTCACATATGGTCGTCACTATTTCTCGCTCTCATCGGATTAACTAGTATTGAACAACTTTATCGTAATATTAAATATAACCGCTATATCAAGATAATGTCTCTTTGCCTGGGTTTGCTATTTATTTTTGATATCTACCTGTATGCAAATGCTATCGTTTTTCATGCCACCGACCCAGACCTTTTACAAGTCAGAGCAGGTCTAGTTATGACGGCGCTATCAACGATGTGTATAGGGGCGGCAACCTTGCGCTACGATTTTACCAGCCCGGCCACATTAAATTTTTCTCGTCCTATCGTTTTCTATTCTACGTCGTTAAGTTTTATTGGTGGTCTATTATCGATTCTCGCAATTAGTGGTTATTACATTAAATCCTATACTGGTGAATGGGGCATAATTATTTATAGTGCCACTTGTTTTCTAGTTATTATTTCCATAGTGACTTTATACAGCTCGCGTAATTTACGCGAGCTCTTAAGTGTATTGATTAATAAGCATTTATTCATACACAAGTATGATTACCGATCAGAGTGGCTAAAACTGATTGAAAAGTTGTCTCGACCTTCAAACGCTACCGCTACTTATCGCTATGCTCTATCTGCCGTCATGAGTGTGTTTAAGAGTCCGGGTGGCATTTTATGGGTTGCTCAAGGTCACTACTATCGTCCTGTACATTATCGTAATACGATGATTGAAATCTCTCTGAATGCAGAGCCGGACAACAGTGAATTTATTCGCATGTTAAAAGAAAAAGAGTGGATTTTTACTCCCAATTTTACAGAGAGCGAATGGAGTAAAAAATTCAATCAATTATTGCCTAAATGGGCCTTCGATATCCCAAAGTTATGGTTTTTAATGCCTTTGATAACGGAAAATAAGCTGGTTGGGTTTATCGCATTAACAACCCCTACTATTGACAATAATCTGGGCTGGGAGGATCTTCGCTTAATTAGGGCTGTGGGTAGACAAGTTGCCGATTACCTCTATCGTAATCAGCAAGCCGAGCAATTGACGGAGTCCAGACAATTTGATACGTTTAATAAGCTGACGGCGTTTATCATGCACGACCTGAAAAACTTAATTGCGCAGCAGGCCTTGGTCGTAGAAAATGCCGCGAAGTATAAAAATAACCCTGCTTTTGTTGACGATGCAATAAAAACTATCGATAACTCAGTTTCCAGAATGAATACCTTGTTGAGAAAACTTCAGCGGAGTCAGCCTGAAGAGATAGTCAGATTATCTCTTCGGGATTTGATAAGCGACGCTTGCCGGCAATGCATGAGTGGTTCTCCTGCGCCTACACTCAATTTGCCGGAACAAGATTTAACGATAAGAGCAGATAGCCATCGACTTACCATGGCGATAGTCCATTTGATCGTCAATGCTCAAGATGCGACATCTTCTGGCGGTTATGTCAATGTTACTATGACCGTTGATAAAAATACTGCCGTCATCCAAATTGAAGACAATGGTTCGGGAATGAATGAGCAGTTTATTAACGAAAGACTGTTTAAACCTTTTGATACAACTAAAAGTGGCAAAGGTATGGGTATCGGTGTGTATCAAGCACGTGAATATGTTAAGAACTTAGATGGTACTTTTTCCGTAACCAGTGCGCCAGGTGAAGGGACAAAATTTGTTATCACTTTACCCAGTGCAACAGACCCAAGTTAATATTATGTCAGTAGAAAAGCCTACCTTACTTATCATTGAAGACGATGCGGGTTTACAAAGTCAACTGCGTTGGCACTTCGGTGATTACAATGTCATTACTGCTAACGACAGAAAATCAGCTATAGAAGCGCTTCGTTTAAACGAACCTGCTGTTGTACTGCAAGACCTGGGTCTGCCGCCAGACGCTGAAGGAGTGGAAGAGGGATTTGCTTGTGTGCAGGAGGTTGTTAAATTAGCGCCCAGCACTAAAATTATTGTGATGACGGGTAATGCTGATTATAGCAACGCTGTCCATGCAGTCGCTTTGGGCGCCTATGATTTTTACCAAAAACCAGTTAATACCGACACCCTTGATTTGATTGTTCAGCGTGCCTTTCAAATGTTTGAATTGGAAGCCGAAAATCGACGCATACATGAACTACATGAAACAGCATTGGAAGGCATTATATCCTGTGATCCAACTATGCTGAGGATATGCCGCACCTTGGAGAAATTAGCGAATAATAATATCTCTTGTACATTGATGGGAGAGACAGGTTCTGGCAAGGAAGTTATGGCTCAGGCTTTGCACAATATTAGCGACCGAAAAAATAAACGTTTTATTGCCATCAACTGTGCATCCATACCCGAAAATTTGATGGAGAGCGAACTGTTTGGTCATGAAAAAGGGGCTTTCACCGGTGCCGATAAACGCACGTTGGGGAAAATCGAGCTTGCTCACGAAGGTACCTTGTTTTTAGATGAAATTGGCGATATGCCCTATAATCTTCAGGCTAAACTGTTGCGTTTTTTGCAGGAGCGGCATTTTGAAAGAGTGGGTGGGCGAGAAGAAATTTTTGTCGATGTTAGAGTGATCTGCGCAACTCATAAGAATTTAGAGCGAATGGTCGAAGACGAGTCTTTCAGGGAAGATTTATTTTATCGTCTCTGTGAGATTGATATTCATATTCCACCTCTCAGGGAAAGGCAAGGAGATAAGGTGCTGCTAGCCCGTCATTTTTTGCGCATGTTTGCCGACCAACATAATCGGTCTATCAATGGTTTTTCGCCCGATGCAGTCGCCGCTATCGAAGCCTATGATTGGCCGGGCAATGTAAGAGAGTTGAGCAATAAAATCAAGCGCGCCACGGTTATGTGTGAAGGCAAAACCATCTCTGCTGAAGATATCGGTTTGGAAGAGGATAATGAGGAACCCATTAATTTAAGGGCAGTGAGAGACGATGCCGAAAAGAAAGCAATTGTAAAATCATTGACCATGAATGATAACAATGTTTCAGCAGCTGCAAAGTTGTTGGGCGTCACCCGGCCGACGATGTATGGACTAATGAAAAAGTACGATATCAGCCAAACCTGATATTAAAGCTTGAAATAATACCTAATCAATGGCTTCTAAATTTGCATACTGACTCACCAGCCACTTAATGCCTTCATCGTCAAAGTTGATCTGTATTTTAGCTTTGTCGCCGCGGCCTTCAACATTCACAATAACACCATCGCCAAACAGGTGATGATTTACCCGCTGGCCTGGCCTCAAACCGTCATTTTCGTCAACGCCATCATATTTTACGTCCGAGAAGCGGGCGGCCCGTTTGATCTCTGTTTTCAAGCGTACTTCCTGCAAGCATTCACTTGGGATTTCACGGATGAAACGTGATTGCCGGTGGTATTTTTCTTCGCCGTGAACACGCCGTATTTCTGCATAACTTATCGTCAGCTTTTTCATCGCACGGGTAATGCCTACATAGCAAAGACGGCGTTCTTCTTCTAATTTTGCAGGATCTTCGGTGGACATTTTATGAGGGAATAGTTGCTCTTCCACACCCGCCATAAATACTCGCGGAAACTCCAAGCCCTTGGCTGAATGCAAGGTCATCAGTTGTACGGCGTCATCGAGTTCATCCGCCTGAGTTTCACCTGCGTCCAACGCAGCGTCGCTGAGAAATTGTTCCAGCAGCGCGCGCGACCCCGTTGATGATAGTTGATTATCAGTTGTTGATTCTATGACGCGGCAGGCGTTGATCAGCTCTTCCAAATTTTCTACCCGTGCTAGTCCTTTTTCACCCTTCTCATTGCGATAGCTGTCCAGTAAGCCAGATCGAGTGATAACCTGCTCTGTTACATCGCCTAGAGGAAGTTCTTCGATGGATTCAGAAAGCGTGTTGATCAATGCAATAAAGTGACGGACGGCATTGCTAGCGCGGGCGCTCAACTGCGAATGCTGACTCAGTTTTTCGGCGGATTCCCACAACGAATAACCCTGTTCGCGTGCGTACTGTCGAATGGTGTCAATGGTCTTGTTACCCAGGCCTCGGGTCGGTGTATTGACGATACGTTCAAACGCGGTGTCATCATTATAATTGATCATTAATCGTAAATAAGCGAGCGCGTTTTTAATTTCCAAGCGATCGTAGAAACGCAACCCACCATAGATACGGTAGGCAATATTTTCCCGTAACAGCGCCTCTTCCAATATGCGTGATTGTGCATTGGAACGGTATAGGATGGCGACACTATCGTAACGGTTGCCATCGGCAACCCAGCGTTCAATACTATCGACGATAAAACGCGCTTCATCGTATTCATTGAATGCTGCATAGAGGCTGATGGGCTCACCTTTATCACTCTCTGTCCACAGCATTTTTCCCAAGCGATCATGGTTGTTGGCGATAACGCCGTTGGCCGCTTTCAAAATACAACCAGTTGACCGGTAGTTTTGTTCCAGGCGAACAGTGTTTGTGTTGGTAAAGTCCTCGCTTATCCGATGAATATTTTCAATCCGCGCCCCCCGCCAACCGTAAATTGATTGATCATCATCGCCCACAGCAGTGATATAACCTTTATCACCAGTTAATACTCTTAACCAAGCATATTGAATGGTGTTGGTGTCTTGAAATTCATCGACCAAAATAAAAGGAAAACGCTGCTGATAGTGCGCCAAGATATCGGCATTTTGTAACAATAATTCGTGAGCTTTCAACAGTAACTCGCCGAAGTCGACTAAACCGCCTTGGTGACAAGCTTGTTCATAATTGCGGTAGACAGATAACAGGGTCGTTTGGTAAAAATCGCCCGTTTCCCGAATATATTGCGGACGCATACCCTGATCTTTCTGATTGTTAATGAATCCTTGTAGTTGCCGGGGTTGCCACCGGGATTCATCTAAATCCATGGTTTGGCTGATGCGTTTGATTAACCGCAATTGATCATCGCTATCGATGATTTGAAAATTCTGTGGCAGATTCACAGCTTCCCAATGCGTCTTTAACAACCGATGGGCAATTCCATGGAAGGTGCCGACCCACATGCTGCGGCTACTGCCAATTAGTTGGTCATCCAATAGCTGTTCCAGACGAGCGCGCATTTCTCTGGCTGCCTTATTGGTAAAGGTAACTGCCATAATGGAATAGGGAGAAATATTTTCTACTTGAATAAGCCAGGCGATACGATGCACTAACACCCGCGTTTTACCACTGCCAGCACCGGCCAGGATTAATTGATTGCCCGGTGGTGCGCTTACTGCCTGCCGCTGAGTTTCATTGAGATCTTGTAAAATGGAAGATACGTCCATAGCGCTCAATATACAGGGTCGGAGTTGAAATGCCTAATCATGGTACATCGAAAATTATATGCTGTTTAATGCGAAAAATATTTTTTACTACGACTCTAACAGAAAGCATAGTTTGTCGAAGTGCCGGTCTTCATTGATATATGAATCAGTGTGGTATAGTAGGCATTTAAAGTGTCCTAATTCAAAGGAGTACGCCACATATGGTAGAAAAGCTATTGACTACCACGACTGCGGAAACTGATGCCGGCAATTCTAACAACGTCAGTCACGTTAAATCTCTTAGAACATTTCAACAGTACGTTCAAATGCCCCAAGTACCTGGTATAGTTTTCGAGGTGTTTAATTTGCTCAATCGGCGTATCGGAGTCAATTCTCTGGATATTGAAAGTGTCGCGGGAGAATTGAATGTATCCAAGCGAACGTTGCAGAGGCATTTGCGCCGCAATGGCAGTAGCTTTATGGAATTGCGAGATAAAGTGCGTTTTAGGCATGCTATGGAATGTTTGCTTGAAAAGCAAATGACGATCGAAAGTACCGCTAGTTACCTACATTTTTCCGATAGAACCAGCTTTACCAATGCATTCAAACACTGGAGTGGTTGCTCGCCCAGTCACTTCCGCAAACTGTACCGTCCCCATTGTTAGCAATGACTGCTTTTTTAAATATGATTAACATGTGTCATGTCAATTTCCCAAATTCTGGATACCGCCGGTTCCGCCTAAAAAGGGTGATAATAAGGTAGTAATAAACTTGCGGAACTCACTGGCGCCGGCAGTGGCAATGTAGACAACATCCGACGGTAGCACTGTAAACTGACCTGCAAGCAGGAATGCATCTGGTCTGGAAAAATCGAGTCGGTAGGCCATCGGCATTTTTTTTTCGGCATGATCTTTGCGATGATTCATTCTGAAGATGAAGACGGAGTTCGCATCTGCTTGCAGATCCACCAAACCGCCGGATTCTGCCAATAACTCCGACAGGTTGGGCGATGGTTTATTAATGGTGATATTGCCTGGTTTAGAGATGGCCCCATACATGGCAAATTGTCTCGGCGTATGGTCAATGTAAAGAATATCACCCGGTAGGATGACGATATTGTTCCGAGGCTGATCAAATACCCGTGTCATACTGAGAGTCGATGAATGATTTGAGCGGGATATTTTAATGGTGGTTTCCCAAGGTGGGTGGAGTATGCTGCCGGCGAGTGCGATTAGATCGTGCAACCGTATTCCCTGAGCTGGTGCCCTGATGCGCCCAGGATTGGCAACAGCCCCTAATACAGAGACGTCGCGCGATGTGGTTTCTTGTATATGGACATTAATTTCGGGATCAATCGCTTGACCTTTGTAACGTCGCAGTAATTCTTCTCTTACTTGATGAGCTGATAGGTTAACCACATCGATATTTCCCGCATAGGGGATATCTATATTGCCCGAATTGGATACGGTAAGGGTTAATACAGTTTCCCTTTGTCCACCGGAGGCGAACAGGCCATCATTAGCACCTTCCCAAATCCGGATAACTAGAGTATCGCCCGGAATGACTTTCTGATTTTCCAAGAGAAAATCTTGGTTTAAAAAAGGTGCTGAAAATAGTTCATTCACTGTCTGCTTTACAGTGGGCAAGGTCGCGGATGACACATCTACCAATTGGAACGGAGTTGTCAGCGCAGCATGCGTGTGCTGATGGTGTTGATCTCTATAGCTGCTGTTATTCTGCGCAGCATTAACGATGGTATCCGACGATGGGCCAAATGCCGGCATCACCGAGCAACCGCTGATCCAGATAGATAAACTCAGCAGGAGAAGAGGTGTCACTGCGTATTTAGATAACCGTATAAGATTTTGCATAGGGCAATATCGACTCACGTTATCGCCTCGTCGCATTGTAACTGCACTTTTATTTTCGCTACTATATTCCGTGCAGTTAGTTGTTGAATTTTAGGTGCGTAGAAGTCACCGGGCAGTAGAGCATGCGTTTTAACCGCTTGAATAAACGCTTCGATATCGGCCGGTTTTTTTGATTTTCTATCGATAAAAAACCGGGCAATTGACGAAGCGCCATCGCCGATAGTGGCAATTGCTGAGCG
>CAZEUZ010000072.1:0-14705 GCA_964515805.1 uncultured Cellvibrionaceae bacterium
TGTCGGTCCTGCATTGGGTCAACACGGCGTTAATATTATGGAGTTCTGTAAGGCTTTCAATGCTAAAAGTCAATCGATAGAACCCGGTGCTCCCGTTCCTGTAATTATTAGCGTATACAGTGATCGTAGCTTTAGCTTTGAAATGAAAACGCCGCCAGCGGCTTTTTTGTTGCGTAAAGCCGCAAAAATTAATAAAGGCAGTTCTCGACCCAATACTGAAAAGGTCGGAAAGGTTACACGCCAACAGCTGGAAGATATTGCCACAGCAAAAATGCCGGATTTGACTGCTGCAAATATGGATGCAGCGGTGCGTACGATCGCAGGCAGTGCTGTGAGTGCAGGTTTAGAAGTCGAGGGTTTGTAAAGTGGCTAAAAATTCAAAACGACAACAAGTTATTCGCGAACAGGTTGACTTCAATAAACAGTATAGTATTGGTGAAGCAGTGAAGTTGCTTAAGGAACTTTCAACCGTTAAGTTTAAAGAAACAATTGATGCTGCTATCAATTTAGGGATAGATCCACGCAAATCAGATCAAGCAGTTCGTGGAGCTACTTCCCTGCCTCATGGTACTGGAAAGTCCGTACGAGTTGCCGTATTCGCATCTGGAGATAACGCTGATTCCGCTAAAGAAGCCGGTGCCGATATGGTGGGTATGGAAGACCTCGCTGAGGAAATTAAACAAGGCAACATGAATTTTGATGTAGTTATCGCAGATCCACCGGCGATGCGCATTGTTGGCCAGTTGGGTAAGATATTGGGCCCCAGAGGTTTAATGCCTAATCCGAAAACAGGTACAGTGACCGAGAATGTCGCTGCAGCTGTGAAAAACGCAAAATCTGGTCAAGTGAGGTTCCGTGCGGATAAAGGCGGTATAGTTCACGGCGGCATTGGTTGTGTAGATTTTGAGATTGAAGCTATCAAGGAAAATCTTGAAGCGTTAATTGCCGACTTAAAAAAAGTCAAACCAGCTTCATCCAAGGGTATTTACCTGAAAAAAATTTCGTTGAGCAGCACAATGGGTCCTGGATTGCCTATTGATCTGGCAAGCTTGAGTGCTTAGCTCATAAAGAATTTACAATTTTATCTTTAGTTTTTATTGACGTTTTCAGTCGAAAGTCTTTCAGCTGTAACTTCAATAAGCTATCGAAGACCGCAGGGGCTACAGGGAAAATGGTTAACTTACTAGTGGTTGGTTAGCCATAACAGTTGCTTAATTCAGTCATTTTTTGATTGTCCCCGCGCAGATGGCGTACTCAGTTCGGTTTTATCACTCTAGTAAAGCCAAATATGATCGCCGAGAGTGCTTTTCTTCGTTTCGGTAAAAGCGACGGTGAAAGGTTTTATTAACGATTAACGCGATAACCGTCGCGCTAATTAGATTGGGAGGAAAACTGTGGCGTTAGCACTTGTCGACAAGCAAGAAATTGTCGCTGAAGTCAACTCAACAGCTAGTCATGCTTTATCGTTAGTCATTGCCGATGCGCGCGGTGTCAACGTGACGGATATGACTGAGTTGCGTAAGTTGGCCAGGGAAAACAAAGTGACCTTGCGTATTATTCGTAATACTTTGGCAAAGCGTGCGTTCGAGGACACTGAGTTTGATTGTGTTAAGGACGTTCTTGCCGGTCCCTCGCTATTCGGCTTTTCCATGGAGGACCCGGGTGCGGCAGCGCGTATCTTTAAAGATTTTGCTAAAGAAAACGAAGACTTTGAAGTCAAAGCGCTTGCCATCGAGGGTAATTTATTAAACGCTGACCAAATTGACGTGTTAGCAAAATTACCAACTCGCGAACAAGCATTGGGGCAGCTGGCGAGCGTCATGATCGCGCCGGTAACAAAATTGGTACGTACTTTCAACGAGGTGCCTACTAAGGTCGTTCGTGCCGTTGCTGCTGTTCGTGATCAAAAACAGAATGCTGCTTAATTCTAATTTAAGCGAAAACAATTATTTACTTATTTAACATGAGGCTTGATTTATGTCCCTAACTAACGAAGATATTTTAAATGCTATTGCTGATATGCCTGTTATGCAAGTTGTTGAACTTGTCACTGCAATGGAAGAAAAATTTGGTGTTTCTGCAGCAGCAGCTGTTGCGGTAGCTGCAGGTCCTGCTGCTGGAGGTGACGCTCCCGCTGCAGAAGAGAAAACGGAGTTTGATATCTTGCTGACAGACGTTGGTGATAAAAAGATCAATGTTATTAAAGCAGTGCGCGAAGTTACCGGTTTAGGCCTTAAAGAAGCCAAGACCTTAGTAGAAGAGGCGCCGAAACCAGTGAAGGAAGGTGTTCCTAAAGAGGAAGCCGAAGAAATTAAAGCAAAACTGGAAGCAGTCGGTGCAAAAGCAGAATTGAAGTAGCATTAGCGCACGTACAGTATTGGCTAATACTTTGCTCTTCAGGGCGCAGGAAGCGCCCAGACTCCTTGTGATTATAAGGATTGTCTAAGTTCAATATGAAGCTTAAAGGTCTGTGGGTCAGTGGTCTTTATCCGCTGGCCCTTTGTCGTATGTGTTGCAATAACAATTGTGCACTCAGGATTTTCAACAACCTATTCTGAACTATAAAGAAGCAGGCTGTATTTACAGTTTGCTGCACCGTACAAATTGAGGAAACTACATGGCTTACTCATACACTGAGAAAAAACGTATTCGTAAAAATTTCGGTAATTTGCCAAATGTAATGGATGTGCCTTTCTTGCTGGCTATTCAATTGGATTCATACCGAGAATTTACCCAAGCTGATACTCCCTCTGAAAAACTACAAGACACAGGCCTGCATGCCGCTTTCAAGTCGGTATTCCCTATTGCAAGCTACTCCGGTAGTGCTGCTTTGGAATACGTCGGTTATACCCTCGGAAAGCCGGCGTTTGATATTAACGAATGTGTACTGCGTGGAGCTACTTATTCCGTTCCTCTCAGAGTAAAGTTACGCTTGATCATTTACGACAAAGAGTCGGCCAATAAAGCAGTCAAGGATATCAAAGAACAAGAAGTCTATATGGGTGAAATCCCACTAATGACGGAAAATGGCACCTTTGTCATAAACGGTACTGAACGCGTAATCGTTTCCCAGTTGCACCGTTCTCCTGGCGTATTTTTTGATCACGATAAGGGTAAAACTCACTCTTCAGGCAAATTGCTATATTCCGCTAGAGTCATTTCCTATCGCGGTTCATGGCTGGATTTTGAGTTTGATCCTAAAGACCTAGTATATGTACGTATTGACCGGCGTCGTAAATTGCCGGCTACTATTTTGCTGAAGGCATTGGGTTATTCTTCCGAAGAGATACTTAGTATCTTTTTTGACACCAGTAGGTTTGAAATTGGCGCCGACAAGCAGTTTCTACTAGAACTGGTGCCTTCGCGTTTACGCGGCGAAGTTGCTGCATTCGATATTGTAGATAAGAGTGGCAAGGTATTAGTTGAAGAGGGTCGTCGGATTACCGCTCGCCATATTCGTTTGCTGGAAGGCGCCAAAGTTAACCAATTGCCTGTGCCGGAAGATTATCTGATTGGCCGCACTCTAGCGAATGATTTGGTGGATACTGACACCGGTGAGATTCTGTTCGAATCCAATACCGAAATTACCGGTGAGGTTTTGGAAAAGATACTGTCATCAGGCGCGACAGCTATCGAGACTTTGTATACCAATGAGTTAGATTGTGGTCCTTTTGTTTCTGAGACATTGCGTATTGATCCAACTCATAATCAGCTAGAGGCATTGGTAGAGATTTATCGCATGATGCGACCGGGTGAACCACCCACTAAAGAATCCGCTGAAACGCTTTTCCAAAACTTGTTTTTCGCGCCCGAGCGTTACGATCTTTCTGTTGTTGGTCGAATGAAGTTCAACCGCCGCTTGAAGCGAGACAGTGAGACCGGTGACAGCACATTGTCTAAAGAAGATATTGTCGATGTACTTAAAACCCTTATAGATATACGCAATGGTAAGGGAGCAGTTGACGATGTCGATCATTTGGGTAATAGGCGTGTTCGCTCTGTTGGAGAGATTGTTGAAAACCAGTTCCGTGTTGGTTTGGTTCGAGTCGAACGCGCAGTGAAGGAGCGCTTGTCAATGGCAGAGTCCGAGGGGCTTATGCCGCAAGATTTGATCAATGCAAAACCTGTTTCTGCCGCCGTAAAAGAATTTTTTGGTTCGTCACAGTTGTCGCAATTTATGGATCAAAATAATCCGCTGTCAGAAATTACTCACAAGCGTCGTGTTTCGGCTTTGGGGCCTGGCGGCTTGACCCGTGAGCGTGCCGGTTTTGAAGTGCGTGACGTGCACCCTACTCACTACGGGCGCGTTTGTCCCATTGAAACTCCGGAAGGGCCCAATATTGGTTTGATTAATTCGCTGGCTGCCTACGCCCGTACCAATCACTATGGATTCCTGGAAAGCCCTTATCGCCGAGTAGTCGGCGGCAAGGTTACGACAGATATAGATTATTTGTCCGCTATCAATGAATCGGAGTTTGTTATAGCCCAGGCTTCAGCTGAATTGAATGATAAAGGTGAGTTAGTCGAAGAGCTGGTATCTGTGCGCCATCAAAATGAGTTCACTTTGAAGGTCCCGCAAGATGTTCAGTATATGGACGTGTCGCCTAGGCAGGTAGTATCCGTCGCTGCATCACTTATTCCCTTTCTAGAGCACGACGATGCTAACCGTGCTTTGATGGGTTCCAATATGCAGCGTCAAGCAGTGCCTACATTGAAGGCGGAAAAACCTTTGGTGGGCACAGGTATGGAGCGTAATGTGGCTCGCGATTCAGGCGTTTGTGCCGTTGCTAGGCGCGGCGGAGTAATCGACAGCGTTGATGCCGGTCGTATAGTTGTCCGGACGAATAATGATGAAGTAGAAGCTGGCGAAGCCGGTGTGGATATTTATAACTTAACTAAATATATTCGATCAAATCAGAATACTTGTATTAACCAAAGACCGATTGTCAGTGTGGGCGATACTGTGAGCCGAGGTGATATCTTGGCCGATGGACCCTCTGTCGATTTAGGAGAGTTGGCGCTCGGGCAAAATATGCGTATTGCTTTTATGCCTTGGAATGGTTACAACTTTGAGGATTCCATCTTAGTTTCAGAGCGCGTAGTCCAGGAAGATCGCTTCACTACTATACATATTCAAGAACTCACGTGTATCGCTCGCGACACAAAATTGGGAAGCGAGGAAATTACAGCTGATATACCCAATGTTGGAGAAGGTGCGTTATCCAAACTGGATGAATCCGGTATTGTTTATGTTGGCGCCGAAGTAACCCCCGGCGATATTTTAGTCGGCAAGGTTACGCCCAAGGGCGAGACTCAATTAACTCCAGAAGAAAAACTGTTGCGAGCCATATTTGGTGAGAAAGCTTCAGATGTCAAGGATACTTCCCTGCGAGTGCCTTCTAGTACCAAAGGTACGGTTATCGATGTGCAAGTATTTACTCGCGATGGTTTGGAGAAAGACCAGCGATCCAAGGATATTGAGGATTTACAGTTAGAACAGGTCCGCAAGGACCTCAATGAAGAATACCGTATTGTCGAGGTGGCAACATTTGAGCGTTTGCATTCAGCTCTGATAGGCAACAAGTTGATCAGTGGCAAAGGATTGAAGAAGAACGTGGTTGTCGATGATGAGATACTCAATAATTTAGAGAAAGACCAGTGGTTCAACTTGCGCATGGCAGACGATTCGCTCAATGAACAGATTGACCGTGCAGCCGAACAACTAAAAGAACGTCGCAAAGACTTGGATGACCGTTTTGAAGACAAAAAGCGGAAGTTGCAAACCGGCGACGATTTGGCCCCAGGCGTATTAAAAATTGTCAAAATATACTTGGCAATTAAGCGTCGTATTCAGCCTGGTGACAAAATGGCTGGTCGTCATGGTAATAAGGGCGTTATTTCGGTCGTCATGCCTGTAGAAGATATGCCTTACGATGAACATGGCGAACCCATTGATATTGTTCTCAACCCTTTAGGTGTTCCTTCACGAATGAACGTTGGGCAAATACTGGAGGCACACTTGGGTTTGGCCGCTAAAGGTTTGGGTGAAAAGATTGATAATATGTTTCGAGAGCAACGAGCAGTGGCAGAACTCCGTGATTTTGTTAACAAAATCTACAACGAAACCGGTGATATAACCGGCAAGGAGTCACTGGATGAGTTTTCTGATGACGAGCTCATTCAAATGGCTAATAACTTGCGCTCTGGCGTACCAATGGCTACACCCGTTTTTGATGGAGCCAAGGAAGTAGGGATCAAAGCGCTATTGCATTTGGCGGATTTGCCGGAGAGTGGTCAAATGACGCTTTATGATGGCCGTACAGGCGACGCTTTCTCTCGACCTGTTACCGTGGGTTACATGTACATGATGAAACTCAATCACTTGGTCGATGATAAAATGCACGCCCGTTCCACTGGCTCGTACAGTTTGGTGACCCAGCAGCCTCTTGGCGGCAAGGCCCAATTCGGCGGGCAGAGATTTGGTGAAATGGAAGTATGGGCTTTAGAAGCTTACGGTGCAGCTTATACCCTGCAAGAAATGCTGACGATAAAATCTGACGACGTAAATGGGCGTACCAAAATGTACAAAAATATTGTCGATGGCGATCACCGTATGGAGCCAGGTATGCCAGAATCATTTAATGTATTGGTAAAAGAGATTCGTTCACTCGGCATCAATATGGAATTGGAACA
Organism: uncultured Cellvibrionaceae bacterium; assembly: GCA_964515805.1. Taxonomy (GTDB): domain Bacteria; phylum Pseudomonadota; class Gammaproteobacteria; order Pseudomonadales; family Cellvibrionaceae; genus CAZEUZ01. The sequence continues at coordinate 6,694 of CAZEUZ010000072.1, forward strand.
AGATGTCTAGTGTCAGTCATCGTTGATACCTTGAATATGCAGTTTGTCGGTGGCTCCTGTTTTGCCGCCGGTAATCAATACCGCCAGGAGGAAAAGATTTGAAAGACCTACTCAACCTATTGAAGTCTCAGGGTCAAACCGAGGAATTTGATTCAGTTCGTATTGGCTTAGCGTCACCAGAGATGATTCGCTCTTGGTCTTTTGGCGAAGTTAAAAAGCCAGAAACCATCAACTATCGAACATTTAAGCCTGAACGCGATGGTTTGTTCTGCGCCAAGATCTTCGGTCCAGTTAAGGATTATGAATGTTTGTGTGGTAAGTACAAACGCATGAAGCATCGTGGCATTGTTTGTGAAAAATGCGGTGTTGAAGTCACGCTCGCCAAAGTGCGGCGTGATCATATGGGTCATATTGAACTTGCCAGTCCGGTTGCCCATATTTGGTTCTTAAAATCTCTCCCTAGCCGTATTGGTCTGCTGTTGGATATGACGTTGCGTAATATTGAGCGCGTTTTGTATTTCGAATCTTACATAGTCACTGATCCAGGTATGACTACGTTAGAAAAAGGTCAGTTACTGACAGATGAACAGTACTTTGAGGCAATGGAAGAGTTTGGCGATGAATTTGAAGCCAAGATGGGTGCTGAAGCTATTCAAGAGCTGATGAAGGACATAGACTTGGAAAGCGAAATCCAACACTTACGTGAGGAGATCCCTAATACCAATTCAGAGACTAAAATTAAAAAATTGTCTAAGCGATTGAAGTTGTTGGAGGCATTCTTTTATTCCGGCAACAAGCCCGAGTGGATGGTGATGAAGGCGCTACCAGTATTACCGCCTGACCTACGACCACTGGTCCCGCTCGATGGTGGACGCTTTGCCACATCTGATCTCAACGATTTATATCGCCGGGTTATTAATCGCAACAACCGGCTCAAGCGACTGTTAGACTTGAATGCTCCCGACATAATTGTTCGCAATGAAAAACGTATGTTGCAGGAATCCGTGGATGCCTTGTTAGACAATGGACGCCGCGGTCGTGCTATTACCGGCTCGAATAAGCGTCCTCTCAAATCTTTGGCGGATATGATCAAAGGTAAGCAGGGACGATTCCGTCAAAATTTGTTGGGTAAGCGAGTCGATTACTCAGGAAGGTCGGTCATTGTTACCGGCCCTACTCTACGACTGCATCAGTGTGGCCTGCCTAAAAAAATGGCTCTCGAGCTCTTTAAGCCATTCATTTTTAGTAAGTTAGAATTGCGTGGCCTTGCGACTACGATCAAAGCCGCAAAAAAAATGGTCGAGCGAGAGGAATCAGTTGTGTGGGATATCCTCGACGAGGTGATTCGTGAGCATCCCGTTCTACTCAACCGTGCTCCGACCCTTCATCGTTTAGGTATCCAGGCGTTCGAGCCAGTACTGATTGAAGGTAAAGCCATTCAGTTACATCCCTTGGTTTGTGCGGCCTACAACGCCGATTTTGACGGTGATCAAATGGCTGTGCACGTGCCTTTGACAATTGAAGCGCAATTGGAAGCGCGAGCGCTAATGATGTCAACTAATAATATTTTGTCACCCGCTTCCGGTGAACCGATTATTGTACCTTCTCAAGATGTGGTGTTGGGCCTTTACTGGATGACTCGTGAACGTGTCAATGCCAAGGGTGAAAACATGGTGTTTGCCAATAATCACGAGGTTTCGCGAGCATACTACGCCGGGCAAGTCGATTTACAAGCGCGCATTAAAGTGCGAATAACGGAAACCATTAGCGGTGATAGCTACGAAACAAAAGGCGATGAAGTAGATAGCAAAGAGCAGGATGAAATCACTAGAACAACCATTGTAAATACAACGGTTGGACGTACTTTACTGTGGGAAATCGTGCCCAAAGGTATGGCTTTCGAGTTGGTTAACCGGCCCATGGTAAAAAAATCTATATCGCAGATGATCAATTATTGTTATCGCGTTGTTGGTCTAAAGGCAACGGTTATCTTTGCTGATCGACTGATGTATATGGGCTATGATTTCTCCACTAAATCCGGTTCGTCCATCGGTGTTAATGACTTTGAAATTCCCGATAACAAGTCGGATATTATCTATCGTGCCGAAGACGAGGTAAAAGAAATTGAAAGCCAGTTTGCTTCAGGTTTGGTTACACAAGGAGAGAAATATAATAAGGTTATCGATATCTGGTCTCGCGCTAATGATCAAGTAGCCAAATCTATGATGGAAGGTATTTCCAAGGAAGGCGTTACCAATAGAGATGGTGAAGAAGAACAACAGGATTCTTTTAATTCGGTTTTCATTTATGCAGATTCTGGTGCGCGTGGTTCGCCCGCCCAAATACGCCAGCTGGCAGGTATGCGTGGTTTGATGACGCGCCCCGATGGATCCATTATTGAAAATCCAATCACAGCTAACTTTCGTGAAGGTCTAACTGTACTGGAATATTTCATTTCCACTCACGGTGCGCGTAAAGGACTTGCCGATACGGCATTGAAAACGGCTAATTCCGGTTATCTCACGCGTCGTTTAGTCGATGTGGCACAGGATCTAGTCATTACTCAGCATGATTGTGGTACGAGTAACGGTTTGACGATGACGCCGGTAATTGAAGGTGGTGAAATTATCGAGTCATTGGGTGAGCGTATTTTGGGACGAGTTGTTATTAATGATGTGATTCACCCCAAGACTGATGAAGTGCTTGTTGCTGCGGGACAAATGATTGATGAAGCCCTGGCAGAACAAATTGAAACCTTAGGTTTTGATGAGTTGTTAGTGCGTTCATCCATTACTTGTGAAGCTCGTTTTGGTATCTGCTCCCAATGTTATGGTCGCGACTTGGCTCGAGGCCATTTGGTCAACATTGGCGAAGCTGTGGGTGTCATAGCAGCGCAATCTATCGGTGAGCCTGGCACACAGTTGACAATGCGTACTTTTCATATTGGTGGTGCTGCAAGCCGGTCTTCCGCTGTCGATAATGTACAAGTAAAGTTGGATGGCAAGGTTCGCCTGCACAACATTAAAGTCGTTGAAAATGCTGATGGCAACCTAGTGGCCGTATCCCGATCAGGCGAGTTGGCTGTAACGGACAGCTCGGGTCGCGAACGCGAGCGTTACAAGGTTCCCTACGGTGCAGCTATATCAATTCGTGACGATCAGGAGGTTAAAGGTGGGGATGTTGTCGCCAAATGGGATCCGCACACGCATCCAATTGTCACCGAGGTTGCCGGTAAGGTCACTTTCTCCGGCATGGAAGAAGGATTATCCATACGCCGTAAAACGGATGAGTTGACCGGTTTATCCTCTATCGAAATAATCGATCCTGCCGAGCGTCCCTCTGCAGGTAAGGACTTAAAGCCTGCTATAACGCTAGTCGATGATCAAGGTAAGGAACTGACTCTGGCAAATACCAATGTAGCGGCACATTATATGTTGCCTGCCAAGGCAATTTTAACCCTGAATGACGGCGATCGCATTGGTGTTGGAGATGTCATTGCGCGTATTCCGCAAGAAGGTTCAAAAACTCGCGACATTACCGGAGGTTTGCCGCGGGTTGCCGACTTGTTTGAGGCGCGTAAGCCAAAGGAACCAGCTATTCTAGCTGAAATTTCAGGGACGGTGAGTTTCGGTAAAGAAACTAAGGGTAAGGTGCGGTTGATGATAACTCCTACCGATGGCCAGCCATTGGAAGATGGGTCTACTCATTACGAGGTGTTAATTCCAAAACATCGCCAATTGACAGTATTTGAAGGTGAGCAGGTGGCTAAAGGTGAAGTGGTTTCCGATGGCCCCAGTAATTCTCATGATATTCTCCGTTTACAAGGTGTCGAGACCTTAGCCCGTTACATTACTAATGAAATACAGGATGTCTATCGTCTGCAAGGTGTGAATATTAACGATAAACATATTGAAACTATTGTTCGACAAATGCTACGTAAGGTTGAAATTACTGGTATGGGCGACTCCAACTATGTTAAGGGCGAGCAGGTTGAATACAGTGAAATTCTGGCAGCCAACGAAAAGCTCCGTGATGAGAGTAAGAATCCAGCCCGCTTTGAGCGGCAACTATTAGGTATTACTAAATCTTCTTTGGCTACTGAATCGTTTATTTCTGCAGCGTCATTTCAGGAGACAACGCGTGTGTTGACCGAGGCGGCTGTCACTGGCAAAAAAGATAGTTTGCGTGGTCTCAAGGAAAATGTTGTTGTCGGTCGTCTGATTCCTGCAGGAACTGGCTTGGCTTACCACAACCAACGTCGCCGCAAACGTGAGACAGAAGTTGCTCAAACGGAAGGTGTCAGTGCAGAAGAAGTCGAAGCAGCGCTAACGGAAGCACTGAAGTCGAATGCTAGTTGAATTCCGGCAGAGTAAGGTATAGCGTAACTTGACGTAGCTCTTGGCTATTCGTAAAATGCGATGCTTTTCTGTATTGGTAGGTAGTCAAAAAACCGTTATAGTGTATTAATCAGTCATTACCTGTATGTATGGTTCATACAAGCAGGTAATGACCATAACAATTGGAGTTATTTTAATGGCAACGATCAACCAATTGGTCCGTAAGCCGAGAAAACGTAAGGCGCAAAAAAGTGACGTCCCGGCCCTTCAGGGTAACCCTCAAAAACGTGGTGTATGCACTCGTGTTTATACCACCACTCCGAAGAAACCAAACTCCGCTTTACGGAAGGTATGTCGTGTGCGCTTAACTAATGGTTTTGAGGTTAGTTCCTATATCGGTGGGGAAGGCCATAACTTGCAAGAGCATAGCGTGATACTTATCCGCGGTGGCCGTGTTAAGGACCTGCCGGGTGTTCGCTACCATACCGTGCGCGGTAGTCTGGATACTTCCGGTGTGGCTGATCGCAAGCAAGGTCGATCAAAGTACGGTGCTAAGCGACCTAAATAAACATTTTATTCTGCTGCTGTCGAGATCTTATTGTTTCACACCCAGTACAGGAATCTGATTAATTGGAATTTATTAAACCAAGAGGCTAATCAATATGCCAAGAAGAAGAGTTGTTGCCAAGCGCGATGTGTTGCCCGACCCCAAATACGGCAATGTAACGTTGGCCAAATTTATGAATCATGTCATGGTCAGTGGTAAAAAATCAGTTGCTGAGCGCATTGTGTACGGGGCGTTAACATTAGTTGGTGAAAAAACTAGCGAAGATCCTGTCAAGGTATTTGACGACGCGTTGGATAATATTGCGCCACAAGTCGAAGTCAAGGCGCGCCGGGTTGGGGGTGCTACTTATCAAGTTCCGGTAGAAGTTCGTCCAACTCGACGAATGGCTCTGGCTATGCGTTGGTTAGTGGAATATTCTCGCGGCCGTAGTGAAAAATCCATGCCTCAACGGCTGGCCGCCGAATTACTCGATGCATCCCAAGGTAAAGGTGGCGCCGTGAAAAAACGTGAAGATGTTCATCGCATGGCCGAGGCCAATAAAGCGTTTTCACACTATCGTTTTTAGGCTTCTTTGTTTTTAAATGGCCTATAGGTAAATAGCTTTACAATTTTTTTGAGAATGACCATCGATTGCTATTTCTAATCACCCTCCAATTTTTAAGCTGACATTTTAACAGGAATAAAGGACTGTGGCGCGTAAAACCCCTATAACACGTTATCGTAATATTGGTATCTGTGCACATGTTGATGCTGGTAAAACCACTACCACTGAACGCGTGCTTTTTTACACCGGATTATCACACAAGATTGGTGAAGTGCACGATGGTGCCGCTACCATGGACTGGATGGAGCAAGAGCAAGAGCGGGGTATTACCATTACTTCTGCTGCAACCACTTGTTTTTGGTCAGGCATGCAGCAACAGTTTGATCAGCATCGAATAAACATAATAGACACACCTGGTCACGTAGACTTTACTATTGAAGTCGAGCGTTCACTTCGTGTGTTGGATGGGGCTGTGGTAGTTCTCTGTGGCTCATCCGGCGTACAGCCACAAACCGAGACTGTCTGGCGCCAAGCCAATAAATATGAAGTGCCACGCATGGTCTTTGTTAACAAAATGGATCGTGCCGGTGCTGACTTCAGAATGGTTATCGACCAATTAAAGGAACGTCTAGGCGCCAACGCTGTGCCACTGCAAATGACTATCGGTTCCGAAGAGGAATTTAAAGGCGTTGTAGATTTGGTTAAGATGAAAGCCATACTCTGGAACGATAACGACCAAGGAATGACGTTTGACTACGCCGAAATTCCGTCCGAATTGCTCGACGTTTGCACTGAAATGCACGAGTTTGTGGTTGAGGCTGCAGCTGAATCCGACGATCAATTGATGGAAAAATACCTTGAAGAAGGTATTCTCAGTGAAGAAGAGATCAAACAAGGTATTCGCAAGCGTACCCTTGCCAATGAAATCGTCCCGGTCTTAGGTGGCTCTGCCTTTAAAAACAAAGGAGTTCAGGCAGTGCTAGACGCTGTTATCGAATACTTGCCTGCACCCACTGAAGTGAAAGCCATAGAAGGCATTCTGGATGATGGAGAGACTGCCGACATTCGTAAGGCTGATGATGATGCACCTTTCTCCGCTCTGGCATTCAAAATTGCAACAGATCCTTTTGTCGGTACATTGACCTTTTTTAGAGTTTACTCAGGTAAGCTGGAAAGCGGTACGGCGGTTTACAACTCGGTGAAGATGAAAAAAGAGCGAGTGGGTCGTATGGTACAAATGCACTCCAATAACCGGGAAGAAATCAAAGAAGTCCTAGCCGGCGATATTGCCGCAGCAATCGGTTTAAAAGATGTGACTACCGGTGATACGTTGTGCGATGAAGACAATAAGATTGTATTAGAGCGTATGGAGTTTCCGGAGCCCGTAATATCTGTAGCAGTAGAACCGAAATCTAAGGCGGATCAAGAAAAAATGGGTATCGCTCTCGGAAAGTTGGCCCAAGAAGATCCATCATTTCGCGTTAAAACCGACGAGGAAACTGGGCAAACTATTATATCCGGTATGGGTGAGTTGCATCTCGATGTTTTAGTTGATCGTATGCGCCGTGAGTTCAGTGTGGAAGCTAATATCGGTAAGCCGCAGGTTGCTTACCGTGAATGCATTCGTAACACGTGTGAAATCGAAGGAAAATTTGTCAGGCAATCCGGAGGTAGAGGTCAGTATGGCCACGTGTGGTTGAAGTTTGAGCCTGCCGAAGATGAGAACGCTGAGGGATTGGAATTTGTCAATGAAATTGTTGGAGGCATTGTTCCCAAAGAATACATTCCTGCAGTTGAAAAGGGTATTGCTGAACAATCACAAAATGGTGTGCTAGCAGGCTACCCTCTACTAGGGTTAAAGGCAACATTGTATGATGGTTCCTTCCACGATGTTGACTCCAGTGAAATGGCGTTTAAGATAGCCGCTTCAATGGCGACCAAAAAATTGGCTCAAGAAGGTAGTGCTGTGCTGCTAGAGCCGTTAATGAAAGTCGAAGTTGTTACACCTGAAGAAAATATGGGTGATGTCGTAGGTGATCTCAACCGCCGTCGTGGTGTCATTCAGGGTATGGACGACAGTGTTGCAGGCAAGGTCGTCAACGCCGACGTTCCGTTGGCGGAAATGTTTGGTTATGCGACTGACTTGCGTTCCGCAACCCAGGGTCGAGCGACTTTTACTATGGAGTTTTTGCGCTATGCTGAAGCACCAAATAATGTTGCCGAGGAAGTAATAGCTAAAACAAATGCTAAATGATGCATTTCTTCGATAATTGAATTTTTAAGGTATACAGAGGGTAGAAAAGTGGCGAAAGAGAATTTTGAGCGAACGAAGCCGCATATTAATGTGGGTACGATTGGTCACGTTGATCATGGTAAGACAACATTGACGGCGGCATTGACGTCTGTTTGTGCGAGCAAGTATGGAAGTGGTGAGAAGATAGCGTTTGAAGGCATAGATAATGCGCCTGAGGAGAAAGCGCGAGGTATTACGATAGCGACGTCGCATGTTGAATACGAATCGCCGAATCGTCACTACGCTCACGTTGACTGTCCAGGTCACGCC
>CAZEUZ010000073.1:0-16134 GCA_964515805.1 uncultured Cellvibrionaceae bacterium
GAAAATTAACCAGCAGTGCCCCGGTTAGTAACGTCGATAACAATACGACATTTTTGTTTAGTCGCATTGGCGCAACCTCTATCCTTTAATTTCTATCTACTGGCTAACATTGCTTCAATCGCCGGAAGACAAAGTGTACAAATGCCATCATTGCAGTCATCCCGAAAACCTCAACATACTCTTCAAGTGAAGAGTGTAGTGCATCTAGCGTCACCGATGTTATACCGAGTGTTCCGACAACCGCCACCAATCCTATGGATATCTGACGATAGGGCGCACTTGCTTGAAAGTATTGCAGTACTACCCACCCAAATGACGGTCCTACGAGAAGGGCGATAATGGCCAGTTCGGCAACGTCCTTCGATCGTTCTAGACCGAGATCAGGGACTGGCGCAAAGTGTGCTAATAATTCACCCAATTCTTCGTGAACACCCACAGCATTATCGATCAACATAACGATAAAGAACACTGCCCAGGCTTTCATCAGCTTTTCGCTGCTGATTCGCCAATTATGCCAAAACACGGCAATGATTATGTAGAATTTGAAGTACTCAATGACTTCAAATAGCCCTCGATCACGCCCTAGCCGAAAGAAACGGCTATCAAGCGTGCCATTTAAGTAAAAGTGATAACATACAAAGGCGACTGCATCGAGTAAAATAAACAAAACTATTAATCGGTGCGTGGGGACTTGTGTGATTTTTTGCATTATAAAATCTCATCAATTTTTTCTAGTTCGGTCATAAAATCATTCCGTAATGTATCAAATGGCGGTTTACTTTTTCTCTTTTACTTTTTCCCTTTGCATACTTGCTTTTTGTCATGATAGTTTATTTAAGGGCTTTAACAATACTTGCGAGGTAAAGTTTTCATGTTGAAAAATAAAACAGTCTCACCATACAAGACAACTTTGGACGCAGGCAATGCTTATTGGATGGCTCGATTATCCAAAGCAGCGTATTTGAAAAAATCTGAAACAGACCAAATGCCCGATGAAGATAAAATACTCGCCAATTTAAAAGAGGACGACGACGAGTTTCTCAGCGTAGCTGGTTTTGACAACAACAGCTCCCAAGCGGTTCTAATAGAACATGAAAAGTACTTATGTATGTCATTCAGAGGGACAGATGAATCGGCAGACTGGCTGGATAATATCAATGTTCTCTCTAAGAAAAAATCATTTGGTAAATTTCATCAGGGATTTTGGAACGCCCTTGAAGATATTTGGAAACCGTTGGATGATCAGTTTCAATCTTTGCAAAAACAAAAAGAGCGTCCGTTGTTTATTACCGGACACAGTCTCGGTGGTGCTATGGCGTCGGTAGCGGCCGCAAAACTTATCAATGAAAATAGATATTTCATCAGTGTTTATACGTTCGGACAACCACGAGCTTTAACAAGAACGACAGCAAAAACGTTTAACGCAGAATGTAGGTCGAGATTTTTTAGGTTCCACAACAATAATGATATTGTTACTAGAATACCGTCTTGGATGACAGGTTATGGCCATGTCGGCACCTATTTATACATTACAGAAGAGAAAGAGATCTATCGTGATAAAGATTTCTGGTTTAGATTTATAGATTATATCGACGGCGCTTTCAGTTCGTTAACAGAACGAGGAATCGACGCTATTTTCGATCACAGCATAGATGAATATTTGACAGCTATAGAAAAATGGGACCTAAAGTAAAATAGAAATAATATGTAGCTTAAAGCTATTTTCATGACACTAATAAAATTTCGTTATATTGTAACTTTTGCCCAAGAGCAACATGTTGGCCGCATTGCAGAACGTTGTTTTGTCGCCCCAACTTACACTGAGCTTGAATAACCAACTACAACAATCGGTCACCGTTCTCAGAGGCGTCGGCCCACAATTGGCTGCTAAATTAGACAAGCTCGGGCTGACAAGTGTGCAGGATTTACTCTTCCATTTGCCTCTGCGTTACAGTGATCAAACTCAGATGACACCTATCGGAAATCTTCAATTACAGCAGCAAGTGGTGGTTGAGGGTGAAATAGTGACGGCTGACATCGTTATCGGTAGGCGGCGCAGCCTGTTGTGCAGGCTGCGTGATAATACGGGCTTTATCAACATACGTTTTTACCGTTTTACTGCAGCGCAAAAGGCTAAATTTGTACCTGGGTGCCGGTTGCGCTGTGTGGGTGAAGTCCGCCGTGGCGCGTCTGGATTAGAAATCTATCATCCCGACTATGAAATAAGTCATCCTTCAGCTGTGCTCAAACCATTGCCACAGACCTTAACTCCCATCTACTCGTCGACGGAAGGTGTTTCGCAAAAACAGTTGCGACGGTTAATCGATCAATCCCTTGCATTGATCGATAGCGACAATCTGCTGGATTTATTACCGGCGTCGTCTGATAAAGCGATGAGTTTGAAAGATGTTCTTCACTATCTTCACAAGCCGCCCAAAACTGCAGTGATAGCGCTGTTAGCTGCCGGTGAACACCCTTTACAGCAACGACTTATCACCGAAGAATTGGTGGCTTACCAATTGAGTATGCTGAAAGTGCGTCGGCATTATCAATCATTACAGATAACAAAACTAAAACTAGATAAGTCGTTGGCGCAACAATTTGTTAGTAGCTTACCTTTTCAATTGACAACAGCTCAACAGCGGGTATCAGCGGAAATTTACAGTGATTTGAATTGTTCCAAGCCGATGATGCGGCTGGTTCAGGGTGACGTTGGCTCTGGTAAAACGCTGGTCGCTGCATTGGCGGCATTGCAAGCGATAGCCAATGGTACGCAAGTAGCAATATTGGCACCGACAGACATTCTCGCGGAACAACACCGGCAAAATTTTCAGCAATGGTTTGCGTCCATGAATATTACTATCGGCTTGCTCAGTGGCAGACAAAAAGCCAGTGTGCGCCGCGCACAGATGTCGTCTATCGCCAGTGGTGAAAGTCAATTGGTTATCGGTACCCACGCGCTATTTCAAGAACAGGTTGAATTCCACAGTCTCGCTCTGGTGATTATTGATGAACAACACCGTTTTGGCGTCCATCAGCGCCTGTCATTACGCAATAAAGGGCAATCACCTCATCAATTAATTATGACTGCCACGCCGATTCCCCGCAGCTTGGCAATGAGTTTATATGCAGATTTGGACTATTCTGTCATTGATGAACTACCTCGTGGCCGTATTCCTATCGAAACCGCAGTTATCAGTCAAAAACGCCGGTTAGAGGTGATTGATCGTATACGTCATGCCTGCTTGCAAGGACGTCAGGCTTATTGGGTATGCACACTGATTGAAACGTCGGAGTCATTGACAGCGGAAGCCGCCGAAGAAACGTTTGATAAACTGCGGCAACTGCTACCAGAGTTATCGATCGACTTAATTCATGGAAGATTAAAAGCGCCTGAAAAGGAACGGGCTATGGAGGATTTCAAAACGGGTGTCACTCAGTTATTAATTGCTACAACGGTTATCGAAGTCGGCGTCGATATTCCCAATGCTAGCTTGATGATTATTGAAAACCCCGAACGTCTTGGACTCGCACAGTTGCATCAATTGCGAGGCCGAATTGGCCGTGGAAACACAGCCAGTTACTGCATACTGTTATACGGAGATGAGCTCTCTCACCATAGCAAACAACGGTTGCAAGCGATGCGAAGTACCAACGACGGTTTCCGTATTGCCGAATTCGATTTGCAACTGCGGGGGCCGGGAGAAATGCTCGGTACACGTCAAACCGGTGATATTCGCTTTAAACTGGCATATTTACAGCGGGACGCAGCATTGATGGATCATGTGAAACACCTTGCTCAGCAAGTTGTCAACGAACATCCACAGAGAGTAGAACCTCTTATTCAGCGCTGGCTGGGGAAGCATAAAGATTATGCAAGTGTTTAGATGATCGATTGGGCTTCTCTCACGGGCTGAATGCTTGAACTTCGGCCAGCGATAAGAAGCTATTTGCCGCCTCACTCTCGAAGGCAGACCGCGTTTTCCCAAGAGCTACACTTTGCTGCTGGAGTGCCGCTTTTTGTTTTTCTAAATTCTGTATTGTATTTTTGAAGACTTGGAGATTCGATTTAAGGTGTGGAAGGAACCTGATTTGTGCGTTTAAGACAGAAATTTGCGCATTCATCTGCTTTACCTTAGCGTTAATAGCGGTAATTTGCTGGTTAATAGCACTTATTTCTTTTGCGAGCTTGGTTATTTCAGCATTCAATGCTTGTTTCGCTTCCGGTGAGGTCATAACCATGACGTAACGCCCACTCGTATTATCAGGTGTTTGCCAGGTATAGACCTCTGATGGCGTTTGGACATTGTAATGAAAGTATGCTTGTGCTTGATTTTTAGCACTAGTCACATTGAGAGAAGAGCTGCTGATTTTTTCATTGGCCACAAAGATGTGAAAATTTTTCTTCCAACGATCACAACAATCGGTACGAAAATGGAGTACAACTTTACCGATATCACGAGATTTACCCAAATCACCCTGCCACCACTCGAAGTCAGCCTTGCCATTGGTTCCGGATAGGGTATTGTTGCCGTTATCTTGCCATTGCCCGCTAGTGTCGCCATCAATCGCTTTGTCAGCAGCGCCATGACCTGATGGATGATTGGATATTTGTTGGGCATTGGCAAATGAGTGCTGTTCACCAGAAGGTGACTGTAGCAACCAAAAGACAAGACCAACAATCAATAGTGCCGGGATAACCGCCAGCCCCCATAGCCAGGGGAATGGTTTTTTATTATTCGATTTTAGCGCATTGACAGAGATGCTAACTGTTGGGCTATCGACAATTTCTTCAGGTTGGTTCGCATCGTATACCCGTACATAAAAGGCATAAATTTTTGGAGAATTCTCTTCATTGATAATATCTGCAGGGGGCGAGATTTTCAGTTCTATAGTCGCATCCATGCCTTCTTCTATTCTGCGTTCGATAGTCCCTTCGATTTCAATCCATTCCTCTACATTGTCTTGGGATTTTATCTGTACGCCACATGACAAAGGCCGTCCAGCTGTATTAGATGCTGAAAATTTGGCGATGCAAGAGTTGCCCGCAGTACAAACGATTTTTTCATCGATGGGTGTAATGTTTACAATGGACAAAATGAATTCTCCTATTTTTTGTCGATAAGGTGTTTATAAAGTACGAAAATATATACAAGACAACAAGCAAACAACTTTATCAGATACAATAACCAAATAGTAGACGGTTTATTCAGGCAAAAATATAGATTCTGGCTAATGACCGCCACTTCAGTGATAACGAGTTTGTCGATGCCACTGCTAAAATTACGCAACAGCAGTGCCGTATTATTGTCGATATCACTGATCGGGGAGCAGGTGGTTAGCTTCTATAAACTGGAATTTACTTCCATTACTTAGGATGTGCGACATAATGTACTTTGCTAAGCTTCTCGACATTATAGTCGATCCTATTAAAAAAATTGTCTATGGTGTTTCGTTGATCTGTTTGTGAATGTCTCAGAAACTTTTTAATACAATGGCATGTATTTGAATACAACGTTAGTTGAAACAAAACCACCGGCCTATGCTGGCGTAAAGTTTCTTGCATGCCCTCCAAGACTGCTCTCCAAGATTTTTCAACATTAACTGCAATGATGCTAATGGGTTTATCCTGGAAGCGATAATTATCTAAGGTGATAGTTTGCGTCGTAGTGTTGTCGACGCAATCTTTACTTTCCAACGTGATGCGGTTTTTGATTTCCTGTTGGTACAGTGAATGGTTATATTGAAAACTATCGCGCAATTTTTGAGAATGTTCAAAGGCAATAATTTGACTACTGATATGTTGTTTGGTCAGGCTTATTGCAAGTAAAATCGATAACATGCCGACGTTGGCGCCGACATCGACGATAATATCGTTTCCCTTGATGTGTTTGAGCATTTCACCGATTATTCTATCCAGGCAGTGTTGGTAATAGAATGTCTTCCAAATGATTATTTTATGTTTGAGTTTTTCGGGGTAGTGATACTGGAAGGCGTAACGTTGATTCAAACAGTCCACTTCAATAATGTTTAATTTTCTAACATTGCGGTAATACAGACTTTTTAGCAAGCAGGGTGGGATCTTAAGCAACCATGCACCAATCAAAATGGCGTTATTTCTAAGCATGATTTTAACGATTGAGCGGTAAGTCAATTTTCCCTGTTTGTTGGCATACATACGTGCGCTAGTCAGCGCTGAATCCGCTAATGAGTTGCCCTCGCTTGAAGATACTTTCACATACATAAGGCGTGCGTCTTCAAGCAGTGTCAAATAATCAAATGTGCCGCGTTCAGTGAAGTAATCGCGCCTAAAACATAGGGCTTGGTCGCCGTAGGGTACACGACGTAGGTTACTGGCGACCCATGCAATGAAGCGTAATGCGCGATGTGGATTATCGTAGCGCAATCCAAAATGGCACCATTTAATATGGGCATTGTGAAAATTATCCTTAATCTTGCTATCCCAGTTTTCGGGCAGTAACGTATCGGCGTGGCAGAATAAACTAAAACGTCCTGATGAACGCCGAAAGCCATAGTTCATTTGAAATGAACGCCCCAGCGATGGGATGACGAATAGATGTAATTTTACGTCGGCAAAACGTTCTTTGAAGTCTGCGACTAACGCAACCGTATTGTCGCGGCTGCACCCATCGACGATAATGATTTCAATGCGATCAATCTCACTGGCAGTGGTAAGGGTGTGTTCCAGCATCCTGACAATATTGTCTGACTCATTTAACACAGGAATAATAACGGAAATGTCGACATAGCCTTCGATTAAGTGCTCCAAATCTAAAGCCTGTAGATCCTGTTCTTCATCGACATCAATTAGCCTTTTTTTCAATTGGTGGGCTTGGTTAAAATACGTTTGCATCAGTGAGAATGTCTGTTGCCCGACGTCATTTGCTCGGTAGTCGACAGAGGTAAAAACATCTCGATATTTCGGTAGACCAATTAAATAATAACCGCCGTCTTCCGTCAGCCCGATAACGGATTGGTTATTTTCTACATAGGCAATTGCTTCATTAATCTGCGCTACCGATAGCTGTGGTATGTCTGAACTGACAATAATGAATTTATTGAGGCGTTGAGCAATGTAACTGACGCGTTCACCAAAGGATAAGTCCGGTTGCTTGATAAATTGGACCGATTTGGTATCGACATCTGGGTAAAATGCTTTGCGCATGCTTTGTTCGCAATCGGCGCCAGTATAATTTAAAACGATATTGACATTTTTAACGTAAGTTACCAGTGTGGCCAGTATGCCGTTTAACATATGACGGTGGATATGCGCAGCGGCACCGTCGCCAATGCGCCAGGCAAGCCGTGTTTTTACTTTTCCAGGTTTGGGGAATCGTGAAAACAGCACAATGCTGATTTCGTGAGGTAGAGTGTTTGACTGAAGCTGACTATCTGCTGTGGTCGATGACATAGAAGACTAACGTTGATATGATTATTTCACGCAACAGACTATAGCAGATATGACGGTTATTGGTTGTCAGTAGTCGATCCAAGTGATAGCTACTTAAATCATTATTAGCTGATACATGGTTATGCCTTCATCCTTCGACAGACTCAGGATTCGGGCTCAGCGCAATAACGGCAATAGGAAAAATGATATGTTGAATTTCGCGGCCATCTTGTTACTGATAATGCCGTCGGCAATATGGGCTCTGTCACCTGGTGATGAAATGCCCGATTTTGTCGGTCAAACATATTACGGTGAATTACAAGATAAGTTAAAAACCCAGGGCTTTGACGTTACCTTCGTCGAAGGGAATAGGTCGGCAGCTGGGCGTAGCGGTGTGGTGACTGGGCAGATACCTGCTGCTGGTGAAAGCCTGCCCAAGGCTAATAAAAACGGTTTAATCCCGATTACCTTAACGATTGCTCCGATTCTGGTGGAAATACCCGATGTTGTCGGTATGACTTACCCACAAGCTCAAGTAAAGCTGTACGCTCGTGGTCTGACAAGCGCAAGATTTATTAAGGTAACGGAGTCGGGGGCGGGGTTGGTTGTCGATCAATTTCCTGCTTCCGAGATGAAAGTCGCTAAAGGAACAAGGGTAACCTTGACAGTGAACCAGACTTTACCGTTGGAAGATGACAATGATGGATGCATAAGCCAGGGCCAGACATGCGTCTGTGTTAATACAGGTTGGGAAAGATACTGCGATTATGGGCCTCACCGGAAGGGATTATACTGTCAGTGCGATTGAATATTTACCTCGATTACCCGTCGTCACTTTCTACCGCTTGTATTTCACAGAGTAGTGGGTGTTCGTTTTCCTGAGCATATTGGTTTACCTGATCCGCTTTAGTTTCGGCAACATCCTGTGTGAAGATACCGCAGACAGCTTTGCCTGCAGTGTGTATTTCCAACATTATTTTGGTCGCTTTCTCACGATCCATGCCGAAAAATTTCTCCAGTACCTGCACCACAAACTCCATTGGGGTGTAGTCATCATTGAGCATAACCACCTTGTAAAGTGATGGCTTCTTTAATTTTGGTTTTGCCTCTTCTAGCGATAAACCGTCATCCGTGTAACGCTCATCATCATTACTGAGCTTTAGTGGATTATGATCAATAATAGCCATATTAAATTTTGCCTGAAATCCCGATAAAGTAACCTTGCGGAATAATATCTAATCACAAGTGAATTCTCAAACCTGGAGCTGTTGACTATGTGTTGTATAGGGTACAATGACCAAAGGGTTGTTTAACTGAGGCCTCCAAAACTGTTCCAAGGAAGGATAGTATGCGTATTAGGTACGGGTTTACCCTTATCGAGCTGTTATTTTCAATAGCCATTTTGGTCATTATTTTCTCATTAGTCGTTCCCGCCATTGATAACCTGCGTCTATTTTCTCAGTCTGCTGCCGCTACTCAAGAGTTAATGGCCATATTGAATTTTTCTCGGCAGCAGTCGGTGACTCGCAAGGTTTCGGTTGCTATTTGCCCTACTAGAAATAAAGTTGCCTGCGGCAACGACTGGCTCGATCCGTTAATTATATTCCACGATGATAATGGCAACGGCTTGAGAGATACAGGAGAAAGTCTCTTGAGATACAGTGATATACTGAACCCTGGTGAAAAGTTAGTGTGGCGGTCTTCAGGCAGCCGGCGTTATATTCGCTATAAATTTAGAGGGGAAACTCGCAATCAGAACGGCCGCTTAAGTTACTGTTCAAAAAACAATCAAATCATTACACAAATTATCATTTACCATACAGGCAGGGCTAGGGTTGCCAGCAAAACGGAAGTTAAACAACATTGTTAGACCCTAGTGCTGTATGAATTATCCTACTGAAGACCGATTGAAATGCAGTCTGGGCTCAAAGAGTTTTTTGAAAAAGCACAACATACAGATTCAATAGTGCTAACCCCCAATCGTCGATTGGTTCAGTTCTTACAAAATCAGTTTGACCTTTATCAATTATCCAAAGGGTCAAAAGCCTGGAACAGTTATCCTTCTTTTTTTATCAATGATTGGCTGCAAACTCTCTGGCAGCGATTGCAACTGTATGAGCCTGCAAGCATACTGATGACAAAAAGTCAGGAACTTGCGATCTGGACTCGAGTGATAAAGACAACCAATAACTCCGATCAATTGTTCAATCCTCAAGCGACCGCAGAAGTTGCAAGAAAGGCTTGGTACAGTCTCTGTCAATGGCGGTTGACAAAGACGGTTGTTGACAACTCTGACTTTAATCAATGGTTAGAAAAATACCTCGCATTTTGTGCCCGTAAGCGGTTGATTGATTTGCCTTCAGCTATTGATGCATCATCTGAAGCACTGGCTCAAGGTCAATACGTTTTACCTAAACAACTGTATCTGTTTGCCTTCGACGATATAAACCCGCAGCTCCAACATCTAATTGCCGTTATTAAGGCTCGTGGCGTTCAAGTTGAAAAAGTAGATATTCAGTTATCGGAGTCTGCTGTAGATCGTGTGTTCCTTGATGATGGTGATGCCGAGCTGGCAGCCGCCGCCGCTTGGGCGGCAGAGATAGTCAACCGGCAACCTCAGGCAAGTGTTGGTATTGTCATACCTATGTTGTCCCAGCAGCGAGATAAAGTCGAGCGCATTTTCAACCAGGTTTTCGAGCCACAACAGCTACTGCCCCATAGCGCCAGACATGCCAACGGTTTTAATCTGTCGGCAGGAATGCCATTGTCGTCGACATCACCTGTCGTCGCGGCATTATCAGCGTTGGAATTGAATTTTCACAAATTAACCATAGGCCAGGTTAGCCAACTGCTGCTGTCTCCTTTTATTGGTATAGTGGATGAATTGCCGGTGAGAGCAGTTTTGGATGTCCAGTTGCGGGCAGAGTATTTGGAATTATCCGTCAACGATTTGTGCATGGTTCTGGTTGAATTTGGACAGCAATTTGGAGCAGAGAATCCAATAGCCGATCTGCATCGGCGACTGTGTAATTTTCAGCATCTTTCTATTTCTCATACAAAGCCATCGAAGAACCTTAACCAATCACCCAGCCGCTGGGCTCAGTTGTTTAGTCAACAATTGGATGCGTTGGGCTGGCCCGGCAACCGGTCGCCGGATACCATCGAATTTCAGCAACTGGAGTTATGGCAAAAAGTACTGTTGCAGCTTGCAAGTTTCGATGTGGTGTTTTCCGATATAGGCCTCACACATGCTATGGCATTATTACGGCGATTGGCGTTTGATACCCATTTTCAACCGCAAACAGGGGATTCGCCAGTACAATTATTGGGATTGTTTGAGGCAGCAGGCATGCTGTTCGATTATTTATGGGTAATGCATCTCGATAGCGAATCCTGGCCTCCTCCCATCAACCCCAATCCGCTATTACCATTGGCCCTGCAAAAGTCAAAACAAATGCCGATGTCATCGGCTCTGCGAGAGCTTACATTAGCTAGACAATTGACCAGACGTTTGCAGTATTCGGCTTCACAGGTGATATTCAGCCACAGTGTAAGAGACGGTGATACCGTATTACATCCCAGCCCGTTGATCGAATCGGTGCCGACAATACCGATAACACAGTTGCCGTGTTACCAAACAGTAAATTATTGGCAGACTGTTGCTGTTAACAGTGAGCTTGAACACTTTAATGATGACTATGGTTCGCCTCTGGATACGGCAACAGCAATGGCTGGCGGGGTACAGATTCTCAAGAATCAGGCTGCCTGTCCGTTTCGTGCATTTGCCATTCACCGTTTGCGAGCAAAGCCCATAGTGACTGTCCAGCCAGGATTATCGGCCGCTGAGCGCGGCAATCTGGTTCACAGTGCACTCGACAGTATTTGGCGCCATTTAAGCAACCATGAAGCACTGATCAAATTGTCAGACGACGCATTACAGCGCCTTATTTGGCAGAGTGTCAACCGTAGTTTTCAGGCTATCAATAGTGGTAAAACCAATACTGGAAGAACTATAGGGCCAAAGTTAAAACAGCTTGAAACAGACCGGCTTTGTGGATTGCTGCAGACGTGGATGGAACTGGAAAAACAGCGGGCGCCATTCAGCATTAAATCCACCGAGGTCAAAACATCGTTCATACTTTCTCAACTGCTTATTCATATTCGCTATGATCGCATTGATCAGTTAGTGGATGGCAGCTTGCTGGTCATTGACTATAAAACATCAAATACCGACATCCGTGATTGGACGGGTTCGCGTCCGAATGAGCCGCAGGTGCCTCTCTATGCAATCGCCGGCCATCGACAACCTGTGTCTGCCGTCGCCTTCGGCCAACTGAACGTTGATCAAGTGGCCTTTAAAGGAATTAGCCATAGGCCGGACACCGCATCCGGATTACAGTCACCAACAACACTTGGAAATTTAGTATTGCCGAGCGATTGGCAGGCGATCCTGGCGCATTGGCGTGTAGTGCTGAGTGCACTGGCCGACGAATTTACTACCGGTTATGCCGAAGTAAAACCTAAATACAACGGATCGACTTGCCGCTATTGTTCATTGCATAATTTTTGTAGGGTCAAGCAATTCAGTGATAAGTAAACAAGATAATGATAAATGAAATTTCAATTCATGGATTGGTTTGACGGATAGAGATTAATTGACTGTGAGCGTTCCAATTACTGATGCCAAAGCCCGTACCCGCGCGTTGGATCCGTCTCATTCATTTATTTGTGCGGCTCCCGCCGGCAGTGGCAAAACTGAGCTGCTGACGCAGCGATTTCTGACCTTACTGACACAGGTAAATGAGCCTGAAAGCGTCATTGCCATCACCTTCACGCGCAAGGCGGCGGCGGAAATGCGCGATCGTATTTTAAATGCGATTAAACGTGCCGCACGATTGCCCAGACCTCAATCCGAACATGAGGGTCTGACGTGGGATATCGCTAAACAGGTACTAGATCGAGACAGGATTAAACAGTGGTCACTACTGGCAATGCCCAATCGTTTACAGATCAAAACATTGGATAGCTTATGCTCATCTCTCGCCAACAGCTTGACTTCACATACTTCTTTTGCGTCACCACCACTGATTACTCATAATCCGGGCGAATTATACCGCCAGGCAGCGTATGCATTGTTGCAAAGTTTAGAAGATGACCAACCCTGGTCTATCGCTATTGGCCAATTATTGTTACTAATGGATAACAATACCCAAAAGCTTGCAAGTTTATTGTCTTCTATGCTGTTTCAGAGGGAGGCTTGGTTGCCCATTATCGGTAGTGGCAATATTGATACAGCAGCGGTTAAAAAGGTTTTGCAAAGTAATTTGCAACGCGTTCGCGACGATACGGTAGCGAAACTAACTGCGGCTATCCAACCTTATCACCGACAGACACTACTTGAATTGGCGAAATCAGCGGCAGAGTATTTGGTGGCTGAAGATAACGTTTCTCCCATTGTTAATTGTATAGATCTCGATCGGCATTCTGCTTTGCCCGGTTCCGATGACCAAGGTGTGCAGCAGTGGTTGGGTTTAACGGAATTGTTATTGAGAAAAGACAATAATTGGCGAAAAACTGTCGATCGCCGAGTGGGTTTTCCGTCGGGTAAAACCAGTGATGAAAAGGCCTTATGCAAACAGAGAAAGCAGCAATGGGTACAGTTAATCGATGAGCTTAGCTGTCAATCAGGATTGTTGGATTTACTGGTGGATATTCGCTATTTGCCTGGCGTTACTTACAATGAAGATCAAGCGTCACTATTGGATGCTCTACTCAAAGTGTTGCCTGCATTGGTAGGCTATCTGCAGGTTGAATTCAGTGAGATACATAGTGTTGATTTTGCTGAAGTGAGTATCAGAGCGCGCTCGGCACTGATTGCCATGGGATCACCTACCGAACTGGCGTTATTGCTCGATTATAAAATTCAACATTTGTTGGTAGATGAGTTTCAGGATGTTTCTTCAGCTCAGTTCGAATTGTTGACTTTGCTAATATCTGGTTGGCAACCAGGTGATGGTCGTAGCCTGTTTCTTGTCGGTGATCCGATGCAATCAATTTACGGTTTTCGCAATGCTAATGTTGGCCTGTTTCTGCAATGCCGTGAAGACGGTATAGGCGATATACCGTTGGAGCCCTTGTATCTAAGTACAAACTTTCGTTCGCAAGCGGCTATCGTTAAATGGATAAATCGAGTTTTTTCCCAGTCGTTTCCCGGACAAGATGATATCGCCATCGGCGCCGTCAGTTATCTCAATTCAGAACCGATACATCCGCCATTGTCTCAGCGTGCCGTCTATTGCTACGGTTTTACTGAAGAAACAAGTAAAGATGATGAAGCGCGTACAGTGTTGGATATCGTGCGCCAAAATCGTTTCGATGCTCCGGATCGTAGTATTGCTATCCTCGTGCGCAATCGACACCATGCAGTACATATTATCTCACTGCTAGACGAGATGGGATTAGCGTACCGCGCTGTCGATTTTGATGCATTGGCAGATAATATGGTCATTCAAGATCTGGTGTCACTGACCAGGGCATTGTTGCATCCTGCCGATAAAATAGCCTGGTTATCTATACTGCGCGCACCTTGGTGTGGATTGAGTTTGGCAGATTTGGAAGTGATCGTAAATGTTGACGGCCAGAAAAAAACACCGTTTACGCTATTACAACAATTAGTCAAGTTGATGGCATCGCGATCATTGCAACCAAACTTAGTCGATGAAAAGGCCGTGACTGATTCACAAGAGGTAGTTAGTGAGCAGCAGTCAGATGCTAGCGGGATTAATGAGGATAAAGCGAATAGTTGCAATCAATCATTAAGTGAGGATGGTTGGCAGCGTCTTGCACGGGTAGTACCGGTACTGGAATTATGTGTTACCCAGACACATCGTCAATCGTTGCGGCAGTGGATCGAGGGGGCATGGATCACTTTGGGTGGCCCCGCTTGCATTACCAATAATCGCGATGTTAAAAATGCCGAGCGCTATTTTTCACTGCTGGAATCTCTCGATTTATCAGCACTGATAAAGGATAGCGAGGTGTTGCAACAGGCAGTGGAAACACTCTACGCAGAGCCCGATCCAGAAAGTGATGGCAAATTACAAATAATGACAATACATAAAGCTAAAGGTCTCGAGTTTGATACAGTCATTATCCCCGGGTTAGAGCGTAGCCTCCGTAGTTTGGAGCCAGAGTTGCTGCGTTGGGATGAACGTCTATCTATGGATGGCGAGCCATTGCTATTGATGGCGCCCATTACCTCTAGTGGCAAAGAGAGAGACTCTATCTACAACCATTTAGCGCTACAACAAAGACGTCGCCAGTTGAACGAGAATACACGTTTACTTTACGTGGCGTGTACCCGAGCTCGTCATCATCTACACCTCTTGGCTCAGGTAAAAATTGACGACAAAGATACTGCGCAGTTACGTCAACCAGCTCAGTCTTCTCTGCTATACACGGTTTGGCCGACAGTAAAATTAGAAATACAGTGTCATCAACAAGCAGGCATTGTGGAAGGAAAAGGCATTCCAGAAAGCGCTAACTATTTACAGCGGCTGAGTAGCCAATGGCAGTTTCCATTTCTCAGGCAAGAACATTTGTTGGCAGACTACATACCTTATCACCAGTATGACAACAGTCAACAATTGCTGTCTTGCCGTTGGCAAGATCCGACTTCTCGCTATGTCGGTATCCTGGTGCATCGTATTTTGCAGCACGTTACGCTTGCAGAATTACATGCATTGAATTGGCGTCATCGACAATCTCATTGGTTCAGTCAGTTGCAGTCATTAGGTACGCCTGCTGCATCGCTGGTGGAAGCTACAGAGAAGGTTATTACCACTTTAGAGCGAGTATCGATGGACAAGTCGGTGCATTGGCTATTTACCGATACACATCCACAGCGCAAAACTGAATACCCAATCACACTTGCTAGTAAAAAGGGCGCTGAGCATTACATCATCGATTTGTTATTATTTGATGGCGACCATACCTGGATCATTGATTACAAAACGTCTCATCCCCAAGTTTCCCAAGCGGTTCCGGAATTCGTTGAACAAGAATTGACAGCTTATCGTGATATTATGCACCGCTACAAGAAGGCGATTGGTTGTATGGGCTATAAAAAAATCCGCTCGGCGCTTTACTTTCCAATGATTAACTACTTTGCCGATTACAATTAGGAAAAGAGTACAAGTAAAAAAAGCTGATCGTGTCAGTTTATCAACTCTTTTGATTCACTGGCGTAAAATTAGCAAGGTGATTTTAATAAGTTACGCGGATTCAACTTGCAAGTGCAACAGGTGGGTTGATTCCTAAAAATACCTGATTAGGCGTTTTCATGGCAAGACATTTTCTTGGGCGGTTGTTTAATTTGCTCATTGTCTGGTTGATCTCCTTCTGGGTGATGGTTGTAAAGTCTCTATTTTTTGGGAAGTATTGTCTAATAAGGCCATTGGTGTTTTCATTCAGCCCACATTCCCATGAAGCGTAGGGATGGGCAAAGTAAAAATTTGCATCATCCTGTAGAATAAATTGGTAGATCCATTCATGACTGATAGTAATGCCGCAGAAGGCTTTGAGCCACAGACTGATCTGTTCCAGGCTCCAATCCAGAACCAGCAGTTGCTCGACAATCAACCAAGTATTGTCAGCGATCCTGGGCTGATTCTTGGCGTGTTTACGTTCATTCGCCAAACGCTGCGCCTGTTGTGGACGATAGC
>CAZEUZ010000074.1:0-12458 GCA_964515805.1 uncultured Cellvibrionaceae bacterium
CATTTACTATTGGCCGATTTCGATCAGGTAGAGATATCCAACTTACAAAGACAAATAATCCACACCTATGATCGTATCGGCGTGGACAAAGTGGAATCGGCGAAATCTGCTGTACATTCGTTGAATCTCGGTACCAAAGTAACTTGTCTGAATCAAAAAGTGCCTGAAAATTCTGATAGTGAATGGCTTGAAAATATTCGTAAGGCCGATGTGGTCGTTGATTGTACGGATAGCTTTGGTTCGCGTTTTACACTTAATCAACTGTGTTTCAGTGAGCGTAAGCCTTTAGTTTCTGGATCCGCTATACAGCTAAAAGCCCAGTTGACTGTATTTGACAGCCGCCTCCCCGAATCACCCTGTTATCGCTGTCTTTATGAACCAGGTGACGATGAGGAATATGAGCTTAGCTGTTCTGAAAGTGGCGTATTATCACCTTTAGTGGGAGTAGTCGGCAGTCTTCAGGCGCTAGAAGTCATTCGTCTGCTTGTTCCCTTTGGTCGTTCGCTGTGTGGAAGATTGCTGTTATTTGATGCTAAACAAAGCAGCTGGAGAGAATTAACGTTATCTCCTGATCCGCTCTGTCCAGTTTGTGGCTTCCCTAATAGCGTACTGTAGATGCTGCGCCTATTATCGAAACAAAACAAAATAATAAGCGACATAGAGACAAAGTAGAATTGCTCCCATCCAACGTCCTAAATAAGCGTTATCCTTATTGCCTATCCAATAACTGAATGCCATAAAAATACCAAGCGTAATGGAGAGGCCTGCCATAGATAGATAGTCGCGAGAAAAAGCCATGGGCTCTATAGTCACAGGGCTGATTGCGGGCGCTATACCCATCACCAACAGAAGATTAAACACATTGGATCCAATAATATTGCCTAATGCAATATCGTGATGATTTTTGAGTGCGCTCATCACCGAAGCAGCCAATTCCGGTAAACTGGTCCCGATTGCTACCACAGTCAAGCCAATAATTAGCGAACTGACCCCAAAATGAGTGGCAATGATTTGAGCAGCCCAAACCAATACTTGCGCACTGCCAACCAAAAAAATCAAACCCACGAAAAGCCAAAAAACCGCTATGGTGTTGGAGTATTTAGGAATTTCTTCATTTTCTTCATCGTCCGGATGGTGTTTCTTAATTCTGATTATCCAGATTAACAGAGGAATCAACAGCCCTACCAACAGATATCCTTCCCAGGACGTTAAGTATGCATCTGCCAAAAAAAGACCGCTGACAAAAATAACGGCGAGCATTAGCAAGTATTCTTGTTTGAGTATGTAACCCTTAATTTTGATTGGAGCAATGATAGCAGTGATGCCTAGCACCAAACCAATGTTTGCTAAATTGGAACCCAGCGCATTACCCACGGCAAGGTCGCCGGAACCTTTCAATGCTGAAATGATCGATACTAAAATTTCCGGTGCTGAAGTTCCAAAGGCGACGATGGTAAGTCCGATCATCAATTTTGAAACACCCATGTTTTTGGCTACGGCAGCGCTGCCTCCAACAAAACGGTCAGCACTCCAGATAAGGACGATAAAACCTATTACTATAGCGACATAGGCTGAAATAATTGGCATATAGGATATTTCCTTAATTTGAGAATTTTATTTGGTACGATTTAATTGCTCGATCATTTACAGTAGATACATTACATCAGAGGCGTGCATTTTATGGTGGTAATGTTGCAGTAGGTGATATAGTCTGGCCACCATACTATCAACAAGTCAGTAAGTCGAGAATACAGCAAGTGGAGAAAAACAAAATGAGGTTATTTAATTTCATTAATTATCGATTTGGTTTACTGTCCTTAACGTTGCTAGCCGCTTATTTTTGCGGCAATACCTTTGCCGATAACGCACAAACGGAAAGCGATGTAGGTAAGCAGCTGCCAGAGCCTTATCGAATGATTAAAGATGTCACTAACCGTCTGTTATCAGTTATCAATGATGAAAAAGTAGACCCTTTAAACGATCCTGACAACTTCTATATCCTCGCCAATGAGATACTGGAACCCGTAGTTGCTTTTGACTACATTGCCGCTGGCGTTATGGGTAATTACGCCAAGCAGACAACTCCTGAGCAACGCGTGCAATTTACCGAGACTTTTAAAAAGGGCCTGGTTGATACTTACAGTAAGGGGGTTGCTGCTTTTAGTGGCTCGTTGAATATAACGATTTTAGAGCCGGAGACAGATGTCGTAGGTCGACGCAAAGTTTCAGTCATTCAAAGAATAGTTAATGACGGCACAACGACTTACATATCTTACACCATGGCACAAAATCGAGATGACCAGTGGAAGTTAATTAATGTGATTTTAAATGGCGTTAACTTGGGTAAGACTTTTCGTGGGCAGTTTGCCCAGGCAGTAGAAAAAAATCAGGGAGATGTTGTCAAAGTCATTGATGATTGGGGAAAAGAAAGTTGATATGGCCGCTGTTTACGAAATAGTGAAAACGCTATTTTTGCTCTGCAGCAATCTGTAACTCATCAATTTATACAGGCGGTCAATAATTCTAATATGATAAATAAGCATTTATTAGAGGCTCTTAATGCAGGTAGATGAAATTAAACAGCGGTTAATCGAGCAGTTTGCCGACGCTCACATTGAAATCAACGTGGACGGAAGCCATGTTAATGTTACCGTCGTCAGCAATTCGTTTGTCGGTTTAAGTCCAGTCAAAAAGCAGCAATCAGTTTACGCTGTACTTGCCGATGCTATTGCTTCTGGCGCTATTCATGCCGTAAATATGAAAACTTATACGCCTGACGAGTGGCAAAATATCAAATCCTCCTAAATACTCAATTTCGCTGATTAAAGCTAATTAAAGAAAGTTTCACTAATGGATAAACTGATCATTCGAGGGGGCGATTCCCTCGATGGTGAAATCCGTATCTCCGGATCCAAGAATTCAGCACTGCCAATCTTGGCCGCTACATTGTTGGCGGATAGCCCTATGATTGTGGGTAACTTACCTCATTTAAACGACATAACCACTATGTTGACGTTGCTGCGTAGCATGGGTATATCGGTAACCTTGAATGAAAAAATGAGTGTCGAAATTGATATTGGCACTATCAATGAGTTTACAGCGCCCTACGAGTTAGTAAGAACAATGCGCGCTTCAATTCTAGTGTTGGGGCCTATGCTGGCTCGTTTTGGTCAAGCCAATGTCTCTTTCCCCGGTGGTTGTGCAATTGGCAGTCGTCCCGTCGATATCCATTTGCGTGGCCTTGAAGCTATGGGTGCTCTGATCAGTGTCGAGGAAGGTTATATTCGCGCCACTGTTAATGGTGGTTTACATGGCTCACATATTTTTATGGATACAGTCACAGTAGGGGGCACGGAAAATTTATTGATGGCGGCAGTGTTAGCCAAGGGAACAACCATATTGGAAAATGCTGCCCGCGAGCCTGAAGTAGTCGATTTAGCCAATTGCCTAAATGCGATGGGAGCCGACATAACCGGTATCGGCAGTGATACACTTACCATTAACGGTGTTTCCCAGTTGCAGGGTTGCCGTTATGATGTAATGCCTGATCGAATTGAAACGGGCACCTATCTAACAGCCGCCGCCGCCACCTGTGGCCGAGTAAAGCTCAAAGACACACGTGCAGAACTATTGGAAGCCGTGTTATTAAAGCTGCAAGAAGCAGGCGCTGATATTCAATCAGGTGCTGACTGGATATCTCTGAATATGCACGGTGAAAGACCTCGGGCTGTCAGTTTGCGAACGGCTCCATACCCTGCTTTCCCAACCGATATGCAAGCTCAGTTCACGGCGATGAATGCAGTATCTAGTGGTGTGGGAACTGTAATAGAAACTATCTTTGAGAATCGATTGATTCAAGTGCACGAGCTAAATCGTATGGGTGCTGATATTAAATTAGAAGGCAATACAGCAATTATCAGTGGTGTCGAGCGCTTGAAAGCGGCGCCGGTAATAGCGACGGATCTACGCGCATCGGCTAGTTTGGTCATTGCTGGTCTAGTGGCTGATGGCGACACGGTTGTTGATCGTATTTATCATATCGATCGCGGTTATGAATGCATTGAGGAAAAGTTACAATTGTTGGGCGCAAATATTCGCCGTGTGCCAGGCTAACTTTTGTCACTTGCCTTTTAGAGTAATATTTACACAAATATGTCGACACTGACGATAGCCTTGACTAAAGGGCGAATTTTACAAGAAACCTTGCCGCTGTTGGCGCAAGCAGCCATTCACCCCCTGGCTGATATCCATAACAGCCGTAAACTGGCTTTCGAAACCAATAATCCAAATATTCAATTGTTGGTATTGCGAGGTAGTGATGTGCCTACCTACGTGAGATATGGTGCAGCGGATGTAGGGGTTGCAGGCAAAGATACGCTACTGGAGTACGGCACGGAAGGTCTCTATGAACCATTGGATTTGGGTATTGCCCGTTGTCGTCTAATGACTGCTGCTATTAAAGGTGCGCCGAAAAAAGTAGGCCGTATCAAAGTTGCAACAAAATATACAACGATTGCCCGGCGTTTCTATGCAGAACAACGGAGACAAGTCGATATCATCCAATTGTATGGAGCTATGGAGTTGGCTCCTCTGATGGGTTTGGCCGATGAAATTGTCGATATTGTCGATACTGGTAATACCCTGCGCGCCAACGGCCTTGAGCCAAGGATGACAATTGCTAATATCAGCTCACGAATGATTGTTAATAGAGCCGCATTGAAAATGAAGCAGGCAATGATTAAGCCGCTGATACAATTAATCGCCGAGGTGGTTAGCCCATGACAGAGCGTGAGCAAACTATGGTATTACGTCAGTTGGACATAAGTACGGAGAGTTTTTTTTCAGAGTTGGATCAACTGCTTGCTTTTAATGAGGAGGCTGACAGTAAAGTCAATAAAGTCGTTGATAAGATTATTGCCGAAGTAAAAAATCGCGGTAACCAAGCACTTATCGAGTACACCAATAAATTTGATAACCGATCTGTCAGTCAGATATCTGATCTCATCATTTGTGCTGATCAGCTGGAACACGCCTTTAATAAAATTACTGAACAACAGCGAAAAGCACTAGCGGCGGCTGCTCAACGGATTCAGAGTTATCATCGGCGTCAGCGACAGGATTCCTGGCAATATACCGAAACGGATGGCACCGTGCTGGGTCAAAAAGTGACACCTTTAGATCGAGTTGGTATCTATGTTCCAGGCGGTAAGGCGAGCTATCCTTCATCAGTTCTAATGAATGGTATCCCGGCAAAAGTTGCCGGAGTTGAAGACATTACCATGGTAGCGCCAGCGCCGGCAGGTGAAATTAATCTTCTTGTGCTAGCCGCTGCTCATATTGTCGGTATTAATAATATTTACACGATTGGTGGTGCTCAGGCTATAGCAGCGCTGGCTTGTGGTACCGAAACGATTACTAAGGTGGATAAAATTGTGGGTCCCGGCAACAGTTATGTAGCAGCGGCCAAGCGCGCAGTTTTTGGCAAAGTTGCTATCGATATGATTGCTGGGCCTTCGGAGATTTTGGTGGTTTGTAATGGTGGCGTCGATCCTGATTGGATTGCTATGGACTTGTTTTCTCAGGCTGAACACGATGAGCAGGCACAGTCCATACTCATTAGCACCGACAGTGATTTCTTGCAGGCAGTGGCGGACAGTGTAGAAAAATTACTGCCGACCTTGGAAAGGCGCCATATTGTTCGACAATCACTGGCTAATCGTGGTGCTTTGATTAAAGCCGACAATCGGCAGCAAGTCATTCAACTCATTAACCGTATTGCACCTGAGCATCTGCAGTTAGCCATACCCGATCCGAAGAACTATTTAGACGATATTCGTCATGCTGGTGCAATTTTTTTGGGTTATTATACTGCGGAAGCACTCGGCGATTACTGCGCTGGCCCCAGCCATGTGCTCCCTACTTCTGGTACGGCTCGCTTTTCATCGCCTCTGGGGGTATATGATTTTCAAAAACGCAGCTCTATCATTCATTGCTCAGCAGAGGGTGCTAACACGCTTGGTAAAATTGCCTCCGAGCTTGCCCGCGGTGAATCACTGGAAGCTCATGCAAGATCAGCTGATTATCGAGTAAATAAAGTTTCTTCTCATAAAAATTAAACTAATTAGCGATCATGAATTGCCAACAGGCTCTAGCCTTAAAACATAATTCTCAGCCGTATTGTCGCAATCCATAGTTGCCGGCAATAAGCCGCTAGTAATAATGTTAATGGGTCCCACAGCGTGTGGTAAAACAGCGCTGGCAATGGCTCTATATGACATACTGCCAATAGATATAATCAGCGTCGATTCTGCGTTGGTGTATCGAGATATGAATATTGGCACTGGCAAACCTACGACAGCAGAATTGATAAAAGCGCCACATGCCCTGGTAGATATTCGCGACCCAGCTGACATCTACAGCGCTGCTGATTTTTGTTTGGACGCCAGACAAGCCATTATCGATAGTATTGCCAATGACCGGATTCCGCTGTTGGTGGGTGGTACTATGATGTACTTTAAATCTCTGCTAGAGGGGTTGGCTGATATGCCTGCCGCCAATGTGAAAGTGCGTGAGGTCATCTTTGCCGAAGCAGAACGGCGAGGTTGGCCAGCGCTGCATCGGCAGTTACATGATATAGATCCAGCTTATGCAAATACTATTCATCCGAACCACTCTCAGCGTATCAGTCGTGGATTAGAGGTTTACTACATTAGTGGCAAGACAATGTCTAGCTATCGCCATCAGCAGTATGCGAACCCGACAATATCGTTACTGCAAGATGATTATGACATTATACAAATTGCCCTTTTGCCTACTGATCGTAGTGCATTACATCGACGTATAGAAAAGCGTTTCGAAACTATGTTAGCCGATGGTTTGATTGATGAAGTTCAGTCACTTTTTCAACGCCCGGAGATAACGGCCGAATTGCCTTCAATGAGGACAGTGGGATATCGTCAAGTATGGCAATATCTGAACGCAGAAAGTGACTATGATACGATGCTCCTGAGGTGCATAGCGGCTACTCGCCAGTTAGCCAAACGCCAGCTGACTTGGTTGCGACGCTGGCCGAATTTGCATCATGTTATGGTTGAACTATTTCCCGATAATGATGACAAATTAAGTCGGGAACTGGCTGAAACGATTCATCGGATACGGCTTTTTTTGCCAATAAGGAAATTTTGATATTGCAGCAACTTTGCATAAGTAATGCCTGCAAAAAAGATTGCAACGACACCCACAACATATTACTGACTAAAACTGAAAACGTTTTGTGGCAATTCGGTGAATTAATGTTATATTTAAAAGCTTACCGTATGGGCATTTGATTAGAGAGCGCTTTTTAAGCTAGCGTTGGCTAGTTGTCTCCGGCCCTTTAGTTTATAAATCAATGCAACGTTCAATTTACACGCCATAATAACTACATTTTTCGAGGAGAATAAATTATGTCAAAAGGGCATAGTCTACAAGACCCTTATTTGAACTACCTGCGCAAGAGGCGGGTACCGGTTTCCATCTTTTTGGTCAATGGCATTAAGCTGCAGGGACAGGTTGAATCTTTCGATCAGTTCGTTATCTTGCTGAAAAATACAGTCAGTCAGATGGTCTATAAACATGCGATTTCAACAGTTGTTCCGTCTCGTCCAATACCAACGGATGAAATCATGTCTAATGGAACTGATACTGATTGAGGTAGAATGTAAGTTAAAAGGATAGCGATTGTTTTTTAGTCGTCCCGACGCAGGTGAACGGACTATTCTGGTTCATCTGCAAGTTTCAAATCGTCACATAGACGCCGTTAGTAACCCCCAAGAATTTGAAGAACTGACATTGTCTGCCGGTGCAGCGCCGGTACACAGTTTGTCTGTGCGCATGTCCAGCCCTCACCCGAAGTGGTTCATAGGCTCCGGCAAAGTGGAGCTGCTGCAGTCGATGGTACAGGCCTATACTGCGGATTTGGTTATTTTTAGCCATGCACTTTCTCCTGCACAAGAACGTAATCTGGAGCAACAGTTACACTGTCGTGTGTTAGATAGAACGGGTCTGATTCTAGATATATTTGCACAGCGGGCGCGCACTCACGAAGGCAAACTGCAGGTAGAGTTGGCCCAGCTTCGCCACATGTCGACTCGATTGATTCGTGGTTGGACGCATTTGGAAAGACAAAAAGGCGGTATAGGTCTTAGAGGTCCGGGTGAAACTCAATTGGAGACAGATCGCCGTTTGTTGAGGGCGAGAATCAAATCCATTGAAAAACGTCTCGATAAGGTGCGGAAACAACGTCAGCAGGGCCGTCGGTCGAGATTGCGGGCGTCGTTGCCCACCATTTCATTGGTTGGTTATACCAATACCGGCAAGTCAACATTATTTAACCGACTGACTCAAGCAAATGTTCATGCAGAGGATAAATTGTTTGCCACTCTGGATCCGACCATGCGACGAATAGATCTGCCGAACGTCGGCGCTGCAGTGTTAGCCGACACAGTGGGCTTTCTCAGCCATCTGCCACACCGACTGGTGGAAGCATTTAAAGCAACTCTGGAAGAGGTTAGCGGCGCCAGTTTGTTGATTCACGTCGTCGATGTCGCTAGTGATGATCGTCAAAACAGAATGGACCAAGTTGCCTCGGTACTCGAAGAAATAGGCGCCGATGAACTACCAAAGCTTGTTATTTTCAATAAGATTGACTTGTTGGAAAGCTTAGTTCCTCGCATCGAACGCGATGTATCCGGAAAACCGGTCGCTGTCTGGGTTTCAGCAACAACAGATGCTGGCATTGATCTATTGATACAGGCACTAAGTGAGCGTTTGAGTAATGATATGGTAGATGCAGAATTACTGCTACCCGTTAGTTTATCTCGTTTGCGGGCGCGACTTTATCAACAAGAGGCAGTGATTGCCGAGACGCATTGCGAAGATGGCTCGAGCAAGCTGGCGATACGTATTGCAAGGCCTGATCTATTTCACATATTGGCGGCTGAAAGCCTGGCCATCGATAAACTGCAATGGGTGGATTTCAATCCCATGCACTAATAAATCGTCTACTGTTACAGTGATAATAATTTGGTAAATGTTGTGGACCATACCGTGCTACGTGTGCCCAGGTTAGACAACAGCGTATAATAGTGGCTCCAAGTTTGTTAGAATTCCAAATCGGTTATTATTACAATCACGAAGTTATTTGTTTGAAAAAATTGACGGAGAAAATTTATGGCCTGGAATGAACCGGGTGGCAACGATCAAGACCCCTGGGGCGGAAAGCGCAAGAGTAACAATGGCGATGGTCCCCCCGATCTCGATGAGGTGCTAAAAAACTTTCAAAACAAAGTCAACCAATTATTTGGTGGCAAGGGCAGCAATAACAATGCCAATGGTGGTTCCGGTTTTTTTTCGAGTGGTCTAATGATTTTGGCTCTGCTAGTGGCTTTTGCTCTACTAATATTTAATTCTTTTCATATTATCGATGAAAAGGAAAGGGCTGTGGTATTGCGTTTGGGGGTCTATAATGACACCAAGAATCCCGGTTTTCATTTTATTCTTCCCATAGTTAACAAAGTATTCGTCATCAATACGACTGAGATTCGCGATTACAGTACGGGCGGACTGATGTTGACGGAAGATGAAAGTATTGTCGAACTCCCCGTAACCGTTCAATACAATATTGCCAGCGCCAAAGACTTTGTGCTTAACGTCCGCGATCCTATTATTAGTTTGCAACATGCTACCGACAGCGCGCTACGCCATGTCGTCGGTTCCAGTGAAATTGATCAAGTGCTGGGCGAAGGGAGAAATGTACTGAGGGAGGAGTTGCGTACGCGTCTGCAAAGCTATTTAAGAAATTACCGCACTGGCATTAATATTGTCGAGGTCAATATCCGCAAAGGTGAACCGCCCTCAGAGGTAAAGGCCGCATTCGATGATGTGATTAAAGCTAAAGAAGATGAAGAACGGCTAAAAAACCAAGCACAAGCTTATGCCAATGAGATCGTTCCGGTAGCTAGAGGTGCCGCCCAGCGCGCCATGGAAGAGGCCAATGCCTACAAAGATAGGGTGGTCGCCAAAGCAGAGGGTGAAGCAGATCGTTTCAATAGTATCTTAAAGGAATACAGCAAGGCCCCTGAAGTTACCCGCGAACGTCTTTATTTGGATGCTATAGAACAGGTCATGTCCAATAGCACCAAAGTGATGGTAGATGTAGACGGTGGTAATAATTTACTTTATTTACCTTTGGATAAGCTTATTTCTCAACCGGAAAGTCCAACGCCAAACAGCCGGACTAGTACATTATCGCCGGATGCCGTTCGTCAAGTTACTGACAACGTTATCCAACAGTTACAGAGAGATAGTCAATCTCGTCGTAGGGAGATTCGTTAATATGTTTGCTAAAAGTGGCCTGTTATCAGTTCTGTTAGCCATTGTATTGTTGGGCTTGTCATTGTCGGTTTACATTGTTAACGAATATGAAAAAGCAATAGTACTGCGGCTTGGAAAACTTCAAGACGAAAAGCCGGGTCCAGGTATACACTTCAAGGTTCCTCTTTTTGATCAAGTCAAAAAGTTTGATGGCCGAGTGTTGACTTTGGATGAAGGTGCAGAAAGTTTCTACACCATTCAAAGCAAGCGTTTGCAGGTAGATTCTTTTGCCAAGTGGAAGATTGAGGATCTTGATCGCTATTATGTTGCTACTGGCGGCAGCGAGAGAACGGCGCGTGATTTGCTATCCACTCGGATTAACAACGGGTTGCGTAACGAGTTTGGTCAGCGCACACTGCATGAAGTTGTATCTGGCGAACGCGATCAACTGATGGATGACCTGGTCAAAAAAATCAATGAAACTGCACTCTCGGAATTGGGTATTCATATTGTCGATATCCGAGTGAAAAAAATTGACTTGCCACCCGAAGTACGGGAATCAGTTTTTGATCGAATGCGCGCTGCGCGAGAAAAAGAAGCCAGGGAATACCGTTCTAAAGGTGAGGAACAAGCTGAAGTAATCCGCTCGGCTGCCGACCGTGAACAAATTGTTATCAAGGCTAACGCTTATCGTGAAGCTGAACGAATTCGCGGTGCCGGCGATGCCATCGCAACTTCCATCTACGCCGACGCATATAATGAAAAACCTGAACTCTATTCATTTTTACGCAGTCTCAGTGCTTATCAATCGACTTTCCAGGGTAAGTCAGATGTGCTGCTGGTAGATCCCGACAGCGAATTTTTTCGTTACTTGAAGGATCCTCGAGGTGGCGACTGAACTTTTTAATGAGCTAACATGACTCATTATACTGATCGTTGGTTGTTACCTGACGGCGTCGAAGAAATACTTCCCGACGATGCCCAAAAAATAGAGCAGTCACGCCGCCAACTGTTGGATACTTATCAGCTTTGGGGATACCAGTTGGTTATCCCACCACTACTGGAATTTACCGAATCTCTGCTCACCGGCGTCGGTAATGACTTAGATTTGTTAACGGTGAAAGTGACGGATCAACTCTCCGGTCGCGCCATGGGCTTGCGTCCCGACATTACACCTCAAACGGCCAGAATAGATGCACACAGTCTCGTGTACGATGGTCCAAACCGTCTCTGTTACGCCGACCATGTGGTGCATGCGAAGTCAGTTCTGCCACAAGCGGTGCGCACACCTATTTATGCTGGTGTGGAATTATTCGGCGAGGCCAGTTTAGATGCTGATATCGAAGTGGTTTCACTATTATTACAGTCACTGGCTGACACACTGGATCTCGTTGTTACCATCGATCTAGGCCATGTCGGCATTTACCGATCACTGGTAGAAATTGCCGGCTTTACTGCGACACAAGAGTCAGAGCTGTTCGAGTTATTACAAGCTAAAGCAATCACAGACATCCAGGCTTGGATTGCTCGGCATGTGGCCGACCAGGAAATGGCAACTTGGCTTTTAGCTCTACCTAATCTCAGCGGAGATTACACCATATTGGCGCAAGCCCAAAAACAGTTTGCCCATGCGCCAGCAAAAGTATCAGCTGCAATAGACCAATTAGTTTCGGTTGCTGACATAATTAGTAGGCGCTATCCACAGACTAATATCTACTTTGATTTGAGTGAACTGCGCGGCTATCACTACCATACCGGTATCGTTTTTGCGGCCTACGTGCCAGGGTTGGGCAATGCTGTTGCTAATGGTGGCCGTTACGACAGTATTGGCGAAGCCTTTGGTCGGCCCCGGCCGGCTACAGGTTTCAGTATTGATTTGACGTCTATCATGTCACTGCTAGCTAAAAAAGAAACGGCTTACGGAATTTATGCACCTAAAACAGATGATAGTCGACAATCGCAAGCTATACAAAATTTGCGGCGAGCAGGCGAAACAGTGGTGTGTGGTTTTTCCAAACAATCGTTTTCTACAAGCATCCCTCTTCATGACAAACCATTTACTTGTGACAGACAGTTAGTTATGGAAGATGGCGAATACAAAGTTA
>CAZEUZ010000075.1:0-2630 GCA_964515805.1 uncultured Cellvibrionaceae bacterium
ATGTTGCAACAACACTTTTTCCAACTCCGCCCCACGACATTGCCCTACGACAGCATAGTTTTCGATCCCCGCTCGCGCCATCACTTGATCTTTTAATTCAGCACCAACTAGCAAGCGTTCATCACCCACCTGCAAAACGACATAATCCAACTTTGGATTAACAGCCACTGCTAAATTGGCGGGCAACGTCCAGGGAGTGGTTGTCCAGATAACTACCGATATCTTGCCACTCCCTCGAAGGTCAGGCATTTTACTAGCCAACTGAACGTCGTCGACAATCGCAAATTTAGCATCAATGGCAAATGAGATTTTTTCCTGGTACTCAACTTCGGCTTCCGCCAGCGCAGAACCACCGACGACACTCCAGTAAACGGGTTTATAACCTCGCTGCAAGTAGCCATTGGCGGCAATTTTTCCCAGGGCACGTACAATATGGGCTTCTGTTTCAAAGTTCATCGTCAAATAGGGATTGTCCCAGTCGCCAATGACTCCCAAACGGATAAAATCAGTTTTCTGACCGGCAATTTGTTTATTGGCGTAATCGCGGCACTTTTGGCGAAATGTCTTATAATCCACCTTGCGACCGGCCTTGCCTACTTTCTTTTCCACTTGGTGCTCAATTGGCAGACCGTGACAATCCCAACCGGGAACATAAGGCGCATCAAAACCACTCAAGGTTTTTGATTTAACGATAATATCCTTGAGGATCTTATTGACAGCATGGCCGATATGGATGCTGCCATTAGCATAGGGTGGACCATCGTGTAGGATAAACTGCTTACGGCCTGCCCTTGAGTGGCGAATTTGTTGATAAATACCTGCCCGCTGCCACTTTTTCAAAATTTGCGGCTCTCTCTGAGAGAGATTGGCTTTCATCGGAAAGGTCGTTTTAGGTAAGTTTAAGGTCGCTTTGTAGTCAGTCATAACCAGTTGTATTTTAATCTTCTAAGGAAAAATAATCTCGCGTTGCCTGCAGATCAAGCCTAATCTGAGATTTCAGCTGTTCTACATTTTCAAAGTGCTTTTCTGCACGCAGTTTACGTTTAAATTCAACGTTAATGGTGGCACCATAGATATCATCATATCGATCCAACAAGTGGACTTCCAACAACGGTTTATTATCGCCACCCAATGTGGGCCGGATTCCTATATTAGCGACACCCGGCAACTTTTTAGTGATTGATTTAGCATTTATTAGTGCTGCCGTCACAGCAAACACTCCCTCCAGTGGCGAACGATGACGATGCAAATGTACATTAGCAGTCGGAAAGCCTAGCTTTCGGCCTATCTGTTGGCCTCTGGCCACCTTGCCACTGATCGTATAAGGATGCCCCAATAATGTTGCCGCCAGAGAAAACTGACCCGTTGCCAATAATTGGCGAATGCGAGTGCTACTAACGCGTTCACCATCGATACAGTATGTGTCACTACTAGCAACCGTGAATCCTGATTGCGCACCGATTGTAGACAATAAATCATAGTCGCCTTCACGATCACAACCAAAACGAAAGTCATCCCCGATAACAAGATGCTTGACACCCAAACCCTTCACAAGAATCTTATCGATAAATTCACGGGCGGAGGAATGACTTAAATGGTGATTAAAGCGCAAACAGAAAACACGCCCAACACCAGCTGCTTTCAGCGCGATTACTTTATCACGGAAACGCATTAACCTTGCCGGTGCTTTCACGCCGGAAAAAAGTTCATGGGGCTGAGGCTCGAATATCACCGCCATAGCAGGCAATTTCAAACGTTTAGCCTGGGCTACCACTTGCCTAATAACTGCTTGGTGTCCCAAATGCACGCCGTCGAACGAACCAATGGTAGCTACGTTACCTCGATGATGAGGCTCGATATTGTGCAATCCACAGATAAGTTCTAACGGGAGAGAATTCGCTGTATTTGCCTCCCGGTAGAAATCGGAGCCAAAAAATGAACCTCCCAATGCCTTCTACGTCCTTTAAAAAAAGAGGGAATGATACTACTGAGCAAGCCTGCCTAGCAAATGACTCAAACAGAAACCCGAAAATGCTTCACTCGCAAACCACACAGTAACAAGACTGAAAGATAAATACCGAAGCCAAGACTACAAATTCCCAGTAATTGGACAACACGCTGCCATGCTGGCACTGTTTGCCATTGCTGAAAATAATCGAGACATAGCCACAAAGTAATAACCATCACCCCATTGGCTAGCAATAATTTAATCACATAGTATAACCAGTTGCCTCGAGGTTTATAGACACCTAACTGTAACAATCCGCGGAACAGTAAACCTGCATTAATAAAGGCGGAAAAAGCCGTAGCTAACGCCAGGCCGGCATGACCAATTTGCCAAAGAAAATGAAAAGGGACCACCAAAATAATATTGAAGGCGGCATTAGAAATCATTGCAATAATACCGATTCTAGCAGGCGTTTTCATATCCTGACGGGCAAAGTACCCCGGCGCTAGCACTTTGATTAACATAAAAGCCAGCAACCCTAAAGAATACGCTTGTAGGCTGAACGTGGACATACGGATGTCAGATGCGGTTGTCTGGCCATATTGAAATAAGGTTGTCAACATAGGTTGAGCTAACATGACCAGAGCAATTGTCGCTGGTATAGCAATCAACAAAACTAATC
>CAZEUZ010000076.1:0-5945 GCA_964515805.1 uncultured Cellvibrionaceae bacterium
ATCAGACATCGTCCAGCTTTCTATCAACGAAGAAAGTCCATTCGTTACTACCATGCTGGTATTTATTCTGCTGGGAGCCTTTACCAAATCAGCCCAGTTTCCCTTCCATTTCTGGTTACCTAACGCCATGGCTGCGCCGACGCCAGTATCCGCTTTCCTGCACAGCGCCACCATGGTGAAAGCTGGCATCTTCCTGATGGCACGGTTGCACCCCACCATGGCGGAACAGACACTGTGGTCAAACGCTCAATTATGGATTGGCTCCACAACTATGTTGCTCGGCGCCTGGATGGCCTACCTGGCTACGGACCTGAAGAAAGTATTGGCCTATTCAACAGTGATGGCGCTTGGTACTCTGACCTTGCTCTTAGGTATTGGAACAGAGTATGCATTGATCGGCTTTGTCAGTTATCTGCTGGCGCACTCTCTGTATAAGGCGTCATTGTTCATGCTAGCCGGTGGTATTGATCACTGTACCGGTACTAAAGATCTCACTCAATTGCAGGGTTTGCGGTCTTCCATGCCGATCACCTTTATTCTGGTGACTATCGGTGCACTGTCTTTGGCGGGTTTACCCCCTTTATTCGGCTTTATAGGTAAAGAACTGTTGCTGGAAGCGAGCTTAGATGCTGGTCTTTGGGCTATTTTTATCGTCGTGGCAACAGCTATTCTAGTAGCAGCCGTGGCGCTTAATCTGATTATTAAGCCGTTCTGCGGACAAGTGACGTCTCTACCGAAAACACCTCATGAATCTTCCCCCGCTATGTTGGCAGGCCCTTTGGTGTTACTGATTTTATCCGTTGCTTTCGGCGTGTTGCCAATCATTGCTCAAGAGGGGCTAGTTCGTGTAGCCATCGCAGCGATCGCCGGTACCAAATTTACGATCGCACTAAAATTGTGGCACGGCATTAATACAGCGCTGTTATTATCCTTGCTGTCATTAGTGATCGGCGCTGTATTAGCATTTATATGGTTGCGTAGCCGCGATATGGCGCAGCGAATTTTACAGTGGTCTGAACGTTATGGGCCGGAAAGTGGTTACTTCAGAGTGATGGAAGGTATTGCGTGGTTTTCCACTTGGCAGACCCGGATCATTCAAAATGGTCGACTCGGTATCTACATGATATTTTTGATTCTGGCGACATTAGCGCCAGTAGCCTGGGTATTGACTGATTCGGTGGGTTGGCCCGGCTGGACCATGTCTCTAAAGCCAACTCTCTACGAGTGGGCAATGGTCGTATTGATGCTGATAGCCGCTTTATTTGCCGTTATCACCCGAAGCCGCTTTGCTTCTATTATCAGTTTGGGAGCCATGGGTTTCTCGGTAGCGCTAATCTTTGTACATTTCAGTGCCCCGGATCTCAGCATTACGCAAGTGTTGGTAGAAACACTAACCGTGTTACTACTCGTGTTGGTATTGATCAGAGTACCAGGCTTTGCCCGTTTCTCTAGCAATGGCGAAGTGGTGCGCGACGCCTGTGTGGCGCTATTTGCCGGGTTTGTACTCAGTTGGGTAGTACTTGCAGCCCTACCCGTGCAGTGGGCGCCCAGTATTTCGAGCTATTTCGTAGAGAATAGCTACGAATTGGGTAAAGGCCGCAATATAGTCAATGTGATCTTAGTAGACTTTCGGGCGCTCGACACCTTGGGTGAGATTTTCGTACTTGCCATTGCCGCTCTGGGCATCTATTCCATGCTTAAATTGAAAAAAGGCACTGACGTTGGAGACGTTGGAAAAGAAACCCAGTTTGCAAAAGAAACCTAAGCTGAAAGGAAGCGTTAATCATGACAGTACCTAGATTGGAAAAACCCAAACTCGCCCATACGAAAGCCGACAGCTTGATTATGCGCACTGCTACTGTGATTATATTGCCGCTGCAACTGGTATTTTCGGTGTTTTTGCTGTTACGGGGCCACGATTCACCGGGTGGCGGTTTTATCGGCGGGTTAGTTGCCTCAGGCGCCCTGGCACTCTATCTCTATGCCTTTGGCGCACATTCGTTAAATCAATTGTTGCGAATTTCTCCAAAAGATTTACTGGCAACGGGACTGCTGCTCGGTTTGCTAGCCACCGTGCCTTCGGTGTTTTTAGGGCAAGCATTTTTTACTGCGCAATGGTTAACAGTGTCCTTCGGCGGCCATTTGATAAAGCTTTCTACAGTACTGTTATTCGATATCGGCGTATATTTAACTGTAATAGGCACTTTAGTCATTATGTTTACCGCGTTGGGGGAAACTCAGCTGGAGGAAGATTGACAATGGAAGGAGTAATGGCGATCGCCATTGGTTTGCTATTTGCAGCAGCATTTTACATGATGCTGCGCCGATCGATTGTTAAATTGGTAATGGGACTGATTATTCTTAGTAATGCAGCAAATTTGGTGATCTTTACCGTGGCGGGTATGACTCGTGCCGAACCACCATTTTTAGATACAGTAACAAAAACCGCAAGCAGTGGCGTTGCCGATCCACTGCCGCAGGCGCTGATTTTGACAGCGATTGTGATTGCCTTCGGTGTACTGGCTTTTTCCGTAGTATTGATCCATCGAGCTTATAAAGTGGTGGGTACGGACGATCTGGACCAAATGAAGGATACCGATACTTGAGTAACCTGATCTTCCTTCCCATAACGCTGCCACTATTAAGCGGAGCACTGTGCCTTGCTTGCTGGCGCAGTCAGCGGTGGCAAAAGTGGCTCACTCTGGCAGGTAGCCTGGTCTATCTGTTGATCAGCATTGGTTTACTGCTACGCACTCTCGATACAGGTTATCTGGTTTTACAGGTCGGGCAGTGGCCAGCGCCTTTCGGTATTTCACTGGTTGCCGACATACTGAGCGCTATTATGATAGTGCTGACAGGTATTGTCGCAGTTGCCGGCGCGCTCTATTCCATGGCCAGCATACCTGAACGTCATATTCGTTTCGGCTATTTTCCCCTATTACACTTTTTGTTAGTTGGGGTCAGCGGCGCCTTTCTGACCGCCGATATCTTTAACCTGTTTGTCTGGTTTGAGGTGATGTTACTATCCTCATTCGGCCTGTTGACGTTAGGTGGTGAACGAGCGCAGATGGAAGGTGCCATCAAGTACGTAACCATCAATCTGTTTTCGTCGGCCATCTTTCTGACAGCTGTCGGCTTATTGTACGGCATGGTGGGCACGCTCAATATGGCTGACTTGGCCGTTAAATTGCCGCAGGCCAATGATGAAGGATTGGTGAATGTGCTCGCGCTGTTATTCATGGCGTCCTTTGGCATCAAGGCCGGTGCATTTCCTTTGTTTTTCTGGCTGCCTGCCTCCTATCACACGCCGTTGGTGGCGGTTTCCGCGGTTTTTGCCGGGCTATTAACCAAAGTAGGTGTCTATGCGCTATATCGGTTGTTTAGCCTGCTGTTTATTAGCGACATTGCATTCACCCACAACTTACTGTTATGGATCGGAATTCTGACCATGGTCACCGGAGTTTTTGGGGCGGCAGCGCAGTTTGAATTCCGACGTATTTTGTCCTTTCATATTATCAGCCAAATCGGCTATATGATTCTGGCGTTGGCTATATTTACCCCACTGGCGCTGGTAGGGGGCGTGTTCTATATCATGCACCATATCCTGGTAAAAACGAATTTATTCTTAATCAGTGGTCTGACCTATCAATTGCTCGGCACCCATGAGCTCAAACAGATGGGTGGTATTTACCGGCACCGACCCTGGCTGGCAGTTGGTTTTCTGATTTCCGCCATGTCGTTGGCCGGTTTACCGCCACTCTCCGGTTTCTTTGCCAAATTTATGATCATTAAAGCCGGTGTTGAGGCTGCTTCCTGGTGGGCTACGGGTTTTGCGCTGTTAGTAGGGCTACTGACTCTGTACTCTATGACCAAGATCTGGGCGAATGTTTTCTGGAAAGCACCGGATTCCACCGCAGCGTCGCAGTTAACCCATCAGCCATTAGCGTTTTGGATGATTCTGCCAGTCATTTTATTGGCGTCGATGACTGTTGCCATTGGTATTTGGGGAGAACATTTATTGCACATTGCCGAGCAGTCGGCCGAGCAATTATTGAATCGTGACGGCTATATTAAAGCTGTGCTGGGGACAAGCTCATGATCGGTTTTTTCTGGAACGTGCTGCTGGCAGCCTGCTGGGTATTTCTCACCGGCAGTTTCGAAGTACTCAACTACCTGTTTGGTTTTTTTATTGGTTATTTAGTGATTGCGCTGATACACAATCTGGCCCCTTCATTGCAAGGCCACCCCCAAAGGCTGCCTCGTTTTTTTGCATTTTTGGGTTATTTTATCCGCGAGCTTGTGCAAGCAAATGTTAAAGTCGCGATTGATATTGTCACGCCCCCATGGCATATGAAACCGGGTGTGATTCGCTTCACCGTATCCGACCTTAACGATTTGGAGATTACTGTGCTCGCCAACCTGATTTCGTTGACCCCCGGGACGTTGGTGTTGGATGTCTCCGAAGACAAATCAACGCTATTTGTCCACTCCATGTTTTTGGATGACGAAAATCAGGTCCAAGATGATTTGCGGCATTTAGAACAGCGTTTGCTACAGGTAATCAGGTGATAAGGTAATAACTATGCTTGAATGGGTGATTGAAATTGTTTATCTACTGTTATCAGTGTCGTTATTATTGGCGTTTGTTCGCTTGGCGATAGGTCCATCACTGCCGGATAGAGTCGTAGCAATGGAACTGATAGCGAGTATTGTTGCTGGGATGGTCGGTGTACATGCTATTGACACCGGCGTTAACGCCTACCTTGACATTGCCATTGTGCTATCTATCACTGCATTCCTTGCCGCTATTGGTTTTGCCCGGTTTATTCAGGTCAGAGGAATTCACGATGACTGAGATCATCATTTCCGTGTTATTGTTGTTAGCGGCTGTTGTAATTGTATTGGCATCCATTGGTATACTGCGTATGCCCGACTTGCCCACCAGAATGCATGCCACCACCAAGTCCGGTGTACTGGCGATTATCTTGATCATGGTGGCAGTGGGAATCTATTTTTGGCGTGTCGACATCATGGCTAGAGTCTTAGCCATTATTTTTTTTACTCTGGTCACTGCGCCAATTGCCGCCCATGCTATCGGACGGGCGGGTTATCTCTCGGGCATTACCTTATGGTCGGAAACTGTACGGGATGACCTGAAAGATTATTATCATGAAAAGGAAAAAGATGAGAAAATCAAGAATTAGCCGATTTGGGCTTATAGATTAAGTAATAAACCACAGGTAAAACCAATAGCGCAAGCACCAGTGCGCTGACCATCCCACCCACCATAGGTGCTGCCAGGCGCTTCATGACTTCCGATCCAGCGCCATCACCGTACATAATTGGCAACAGGCCAACAATGGTCGCTCCGGTTGTCATCAACACTGGACGCACCCGTAATACCGCTCCGTCTAATACCGCTTGTTTAAAATCACTAATAGACATGTTGCCATGACCAG
Organism: uncultured Cellvibrionaceae bacterium; assembly: GCA_964515805.1. GTDB lineage: Bacteria > Pseudomonadota > Gammaproteobacteria > Pseudomonadales > Cellvibrionaceae > CAZEUZ01. Next base: position 5,460 of record CAZEUZ010000076.1, read on the forward strand.
CAAATTTGGCCTTTAAGTTGGCAATGGATTGATTAAGATAAACCAACATAATGACGCCAATTTCCACTGCAACGCCAGCGAGAGCAATCAAGCCAACACCGACGGCGACAGAGAAATTGAAGTCCAGCCAGTGCATCAACCAGAGGCTGCCAACAATGGCCAACGGCAAGGTACCCATGATGATAGCAACTTCAGTAAAATTTCTGAAGTTGAGATAGAGCAGTACCACAATAATGGCAAGCGTCAACGGAATAACGTACGTGAGTTTCGCTTTTGCCCGCTCAATATATTCATATTGCCCCGCCCAATTGATGGAATATCCTGGCGGGATATCCAATTCGGCATCGACAATCTTTTTAGCGTTGTCGACATAACCGCCAATATCGACATTATCAATATCGATAAATGTCCAGCCGTTGATACGGGCGTTTTCGCTTTTGATGCCAGGTGGCCCATCGGCAATGGCAATAGTAGCAACATCACCCA
>CAZEUZ010000077.1:0-25135 GCA_964515805.1 uncultured Cellvibrionaceae bacterium
ATCTGCTAAACCCCGACCACCTGCTGGCAAAGAACCCGGCAAGCCATCAACCCGCAACAGAAAATCCGGTAAGCCCGCCGCTACAGCAACTAATGGCACAGGACCCGGCAAGCAAGCGAGAAAACCAACTAATAGAAAAAAACCTTCTAAGCCACCCCGGAAGTAATAGACTTAGGAAACTAAGAAGCGTTAACAACGGTTAGTCAATTAATCGCTCCTATCACAAAAAAACTAGCCCAATCGGTTGGCAACTTCGCTCAGTACGTTAAACTGCATTTTTATAATCAGCGCCCAAAGCTAATAACAGCTTTTTAACGGACGACTAATTATCTGTTTCACTCAAACCGGCAGGTATATCATATTCAACGGACACTTCGTGTTCTTCAGAGCAAAATAACCAAGTCGAAGGTAGTGTCACTCTATCGTTAAATTCTGATTTTGAACAATTTCTATAGGTATTGCCTTCGTCGATACTACGAAAAACGCCATTTGGCCCCCCGACCAGCAAACAAATTTGACCTTCGACGGTGTGATCTAAAGCGATACTGTTTACCACTTCAAACTCATTCAGTGTTTTCATAGGCAAACCACAGTTTACCGTGGGCGCTTTCCAACTCGGATCGTCTTCATCCGAATCGAGGAACAAAATACCCTTACGCTGACTACCGGCAAAAACTTTGCCATCTAAAAACGCCAAAGCCTTACAAGCACCGGCATCCCATTTTGCTTTAAAGGGCTTCCATCCCTCCGGTGAATCACCTGAGTCCTGTAATTGCCAACGAACACAAGCTTCACCTGGGTCTCTACCGACGGCCGTAAATCCCGCCCAAATATACCGCCGTGTATCGCGATATTGGACTCTCAACACTTGAACAATTTTTTTCTTTAAGCCAATGGATTTAAAACTACCGCCGGCGTCCACTGACAGGTAAACACCGGTACTCGGTGGCGTCGCCACCACAATACTGTTAAGGCCACGGTAATTTGTTGCTACTGTCACGGCCCGGACACTCACCGACTGATTACTTTCATCAATCAACATCGGCTTCCATTCCTTATCTGTATCTATACTTTGTGAGTAAAGCCCCCTTTCCGTAGCCACTAATAAACTGGGCCGCCCCATGAGTTCATACCAGGCGATATCATTTATTGGAAAATCTGTCTTGCGTGCCAGCTCCCAACTTTCTCCACAATTACGGGATAGATAAAGGGTCGAAATATCATTATTTTCTTTATCTTGCGTCACTACGGCAACTAAACCGGCAACTTTTGCCGTAATGCGATTTTCACGAGGAAATGTCCTCACCAATTTCAATTCTTCGCCAGGCCACTCTTTAATATACTCCCACCCTTCAGCATCGTTTAAAGTACGATATAACGACTCACCTGCAACGGCCAACCAAGTATCCTTTTGCCAAGCATCTAACGTGATATTACTCACGTTTTTATTAGGTACCTGACCCACTTTGAGGACAACCGGATCAACTGATTTGACACCAGGTTCCTCGCTCAGGATACGATAAATATCATAGGCATCCAATGGCTCACCAAATGGCCAACCGGGTTGATTAACGCCATTAGCAATCGGATTAATAATCTTATAGAGCCGCTCATTAATACGGCGTTTAACTTGATTACGGTTTTCTTCGCGATGCACTCGCAGGGAAATACACACTTTGACAGTTTTATAATGACACCAAGCGACGGAACACGTGCTGCCAAGCGGTTTGCGCAGTTCCAATGTCTGCTCAATTTGACGAAGCACATCATCATTTTGATTCGCTCTAAGTATTTCAGGTGTAGGAACACCCTGATCTTCGGAAACCTGCGGAACTAATAATAGCTCAACCATACCTGCCGGAGCGTATTGCCAGAGAGAGCGCTTGGTATAGGCATGTGCACGATTGACTGAACCAGACTGTTGAGTGGCTATCAATTCAAAATCCTGAGCTGTTATCGCACGTTCCAATGAGCGCATTTCCAATGGACCTCGAATCAAGGCATTTTCCATTTTCTCCACAGGACTGCCACCCGTTGCCCTTTCTGGATTTGTGACTTCGCCGTCAAAATCTTTAATCGGATCCAATAAATTGATCAACACATCGGGAGCCACGTTGCCTTCAATACCACCACCAACACGATAGCGTGCAATAATCTGCCGACCCGATTTAGGTACAGCCGCTATCGCCTTGTAATTTTCGTCATTAATGCTATCGCGAATGCTTCTCAATGCAGGCGCAAAAGTCACCGTACCACTGGCACGGTCAACGAGGTAGATGCAATCATCTTTAGATCTACCGGCAAAACTCTCCACTTCGTCCCATAATAGGTAGATCTTGCCATCACTATGCTTATAAATATCACTATCGGGTGCCAGTTCATCTTCGGTAGCTTCAACACCTAAAATTAAATCGATACGATCGGGCATAGGAGCTATTATCGGAGATCTGGGCAAATGTAATGTTAACCCTGGTTTACCATTACCTTCACCAATTGTGTGAAAGTCTACCCATTGAGAGTGGATAGCGGTAACATCGACGCTCTCTTCGCCTGGCAATATAGTGACATCATTTAGTGTAATAAACTCGATACTACCGTCCGAAGAACTGGCGCGGGTATCTTCAGGGATAACGATCTTTCTTCCCTGAGGCTCTGTTAATGTAAAACGCAAACGCGTTACCGCCGCCGAAGGTGGCTGTAATTTCACACTGATAAGACGCAGTAACTCTACGTAGACTTTTTCAGGTAAACGATTTACACGATGATTCAATAAATCGGTGAGGTAGGCGAACAGCTCCAATAACATTGTACCTGGGTCATTGGGATTACTGGGCTTCCAACCATCCGAGGATTCAGCGTAACCAATCGCTTCGCGGAGAATATCGTCAAAGCCTCTATCATCCAAATTTGGTGCACGTATTGACATTAGGCATCTCCTTCCATTAGATCCAAAGTAAGCAGTAATCGCTCATCTACTTGTGTGCTGCGCTCGCGGTATTCTATATCGATGAACAATTTACCACGATCTTTAACTGAAGGCCCCGCATCTAACGATAGAATTTCAATGCGCGGCTCCCACTTTTCGAGTGCGCGGCGCACGTAATGAATGGCTAGCCCTGCAGTTGTATCATCATTGGGTGAAAATAACAGAAGATGTAGATCGGAACCGTAAGTAGGACGTGTTACCAGCTCGCCCATACGCGTGGAAAGTAATAAAAAAATAGCCTGGCGAATAGCGCTACCATCCGATACTGTCGCCAAGCTACCATCTTTATTTAATACCAATCCCGATCGTTGTTTATCGCTGTCGAAATCAGGATGGATAAACTTAAAAGCCAAATATCGATCTGTCATCTTTTAAGCACTCCTGACAAAATTTTGACCAGCCCTCGACACTTTATAACTAGAAGGTGGAACGCTATCTGTAAATCCACTGATACTGTCAAAACATGGTGGTTTACCGCCGATACGAACAAATGTTGAGTAGGCTGCGTTATCACTCAGTGTCGAAGTACAGGGCTTGCTGTTAGTCGATGCAGGGTGCTTGCAACCGGCAATTGGACGGCCTACTGTATTGGCCATAACATTAACTTTTCCTCCATTAATTTTAACGAAGGATTGAGTTGTCGCCACCTCAACGGTTCCCGCGCCTGGATGCAAACACTCTACTTTGCCTTTTTTTGTCAACCAATAGTTCATTAACCTTTCTCAAAATCAATACTGCTGGCGCGAATAGTCATGGATTTACCTGGTGCTTCAATCAACATTTTAGTATCTGAGTGAATAGTAACCTTACTGGGACTCAAGTCAATGTAGCTGCCATCGCTATTTTCCAAATGCACTGAAGATTTATCGTCGTTTAATTGGATTGTTTGTCCTTGCGGGGTAGCAAAGGTGTAAGTTTTTATTTTACCGCCACTAATGCCCGTATCGGGTGGGCCATTTTTCCCATAAAGACCACCGATGATAACCCCTCGAGTAGGATCACCATCGACAAAAAATACCAGCACGTGATCATTGACGTCCGGCATTGCCACGATGCCTTTATTTTGACCGGCTCCCGGATGAACGATTGCCAACCATAACGATTCCAGATCACACAACTCCGGAAACTTCACCTTTACTCGGCCAAGTTTATCGGGATCATTAATGTCGGCAACTACGCCGAGAGAAGAATACAATGTCTGCCTTTCCACTAACTGCGGAGGCGCTGTACTTAGCTCGCAAACATAACCCTGAAGACGGTCAAAATTATGTTGTACGCTGGATAGTACATACTGGCCATTTAAATCACTCTGCAATCCTTCGACTGATACCCTCACACCGGGTCGTAAATCTGCATCCCCTTCCGCCACACCTTGGAAGATTGCTTCACCCATTCTCCGCTGGTCGATCATCGCTTGCCCTACCGCCTTTGCCTCTGCCGGAGAATCGAGAACTTGAGCAGTGATAATACGATTGCCGTCCACACCCACTTGACGTGGATGAGTATCTGCACTGATATCTGGTCCGGCATGGCTACTGGCTTTACCGGCTACAGGCTCTGCCCGGTGTGGATCCCAACCAAACACGTCGACTTTCCGGCAAGCTGGATCAGTATTGAGCTCCACGTTAGCGCCGAGTAAATTTTTCATCCACTGCAGACTTTTCTTACCTACGTTTGATTTGAAGCCGGACGACAATGGAAATACATTCAATGTGTCGCCCCACAAGGAAAAGTGGTAACCGTAACGCTGGCAATTTTCCGTGATCATCGCTAAATCGGACTGCCGCCATTGATAACTTTGAGTAATGGATATATTACTACCGTGCCATACAACGTTAATATTCATATCCTTTACAACATCACTCACTAACGCATTGAGTTTAGTGTCAGTAAATTGGCGAACTTGTTGGCGCTTGCGCAGCCGGTGCAATAGATCATAGGCGCGGATAATTAATTTTTGGTTACCGCCCAACGTGTACTGATGTTCACACGCGGTGATATCTCCTTCAAAGAGACAATTTTCTTGATTTTCAACGGAAATCGTTATCGAATCACCCTGTTTTACAGCACCGAGAGACAACAGATTTTGTTGAACAAACTGTAATTCACAATAACTAGGCAAGCATAAATTTTGAACAACGATAATACTCTCGACAGACTGTATAGCATTCTGATTGATATTGCGGCCGCCAACTTTAATGTACAAGATGGGCAGTTCTTTAGTATTAATCATTAATTGTTATCATCCGTTTCAGAGGCGCCTACGGATATGAGTTTATTATCCATTGTCTTCGGCAACTCGAAGCATGCGTATACGTAAAAATGAACGTTGAGGTACACCTTCAGCAGTGAAATATTCCAAACGTTCAGCAATATTAGTAATCACCCCATGAAAACTAAACGCTTTACCCCAGACCAATCTTACCAGTGCGGGATGTTTGTGACCTTTGCCACGGGATTCGTTCTCACTTAAACGCCAGAGAGGGTCGGTGAGATGACGAACGTTCTTATGACTAACCTTAATACCCGGAATATTGACATCAAATAAAAGATTAACCGTTAATTCGGTCACTCCCCCACCGGTAAAGATTAAAGGATCATCTTTTAAATCATAATTTTTAACCAAACCGCCGTTAAATTGGCGTGTTTCAACACCTGCACGTCGCTGTAATAACAAACTTTCAGGATTCAGCAAACAGGGTATATGTTGTTTAGTGGACTCTACAACAAAAACTACGCGTTCCATAATGTACCTTTCAATTCACGCTGCTTACGCTCTTTCATGGTATCAAGGATTTTTGTTATGCCAGAATTATTTGCTGTTGACAATGCATTAAATTTTTCAACTTCGGTAAGTGTACTGGAATGATCCATGGATGAATTGGTTATCAACTCAGGCCAAACAATATCTTCTACCGCCATTTTTGTTGATGTTTTTTCACTGAGGGCTGCTACTCCTATTCCAGTAGAATACTCATCAGGATTTTCTTCATCAGGCAAAGTCGGCCATGTGGACTTCTGCACTTGCTGATTTTCAAATGTGAAGTGATCGTTTGAAGAGAAGGATAAGCGGCGCTCTCGCTTCGTTGCTCCAGCTAAAGACTGGTAATCAGGAGATAAAGCTGTGCTTTCTATATTCTCCATGCTCTCTACATGCTCCGCAACTTGCGCCTTTAATTTTTTATCGGAATCATCAGATGCATTAATCTGACGTTCACTCAAAATGTCTGCAGGTATATCTACATTATGCAGTGGCCTAAAGTGGTCATTACTTTTAAGATCAACCGTAGCATCCGTCTTATCAATAAACTTATAAATTAAAGAAGATAGCCAGTTATTAAAACCGGTCAAAGGTTTGCTTGAACTTACTATCTCTGAGGACGATGACAGTTCAGTAGACAGCATATTCGGGGTGGTGTCTGCATGATTCGAGTGACTGACGACATCCGGTTCACTAGATACCTGAAAATGATTGAAACTATCAGACGGCATACTGTTGCTGTCTGTACATCGCTCAGCTGGGGTTTCCATAAGCTGGCAGTAAGCGGTGTCTCTATGGTCATCAATGCTTTTATGATTGGTAGATTCACGCAATGCATGATGCCCGTCAATGAATAGTTGACCCAACGATGAAAGCCATGCACTGAGTTTAATCAGTGGCCAACTAAAGCTAACTCTATCTGGGTTCGTTTTTTTTGGAGATTTTATGGATGATTCGTCTGGACTGACTTGACTGTCACTCCCATGTATTGATGGTTTTAATAACATTGTGGCATCTGCAATCAACCGATTATCAGCGCCATGCGATGGGATATGTCGTCTATTTAAAGTATAGGGTTGATCTGAACTGGGTTGATCTGAACTGCTCAATGAAAAAAGTCGACTCAGCCACGACAGCCATTTGCCAAAGTTAATCATAGACCAACTAAAACCTATCGTCTGCAATCGCTTTAGAGATACTTTAAACGAGCCATTCAAATCAACGTCGTGTTCGTTATTGGAAAAGTTTGCATTAGTACGATTCTTTGTCTTGAAGTAGCTATGTTTAGACTTGACTCTACTGACTTGAATTTCATCAGTGTTAGGTAAATTAGCAGAATATCCGCCAGTGTGAGTTTGGCGGCTAGTCTTAGAATAAAAAATAGCACGTAACTTATCGATAACTATTTGACCTAGATAGCATAACCATTGGCCAAATGCGACAGGTGGTTGATTGATTGTATTATCGGGTGAATTAAGTTGCTGTGGAGGCAATCTATCTGAAGCATCAGAGGTGCTGCCGGTTTTATTCAAAACTTTATTAATTGAATCTTGATTCAAATCAGCCGAAATAGATTCTGTAGAAATTTTTACTGACGCAGCTGAGGAAGGCTCTTTTAAATTCCGCAGGTGTTGAGTCGGTGAAAGTGGAGTCTTTGACTGCACCATACTTAACCAGTGTGCAGGAGGTTGTTTATTGCCCTCAGAGTCAGTATTGATTTCGCTCACAGAGGGCCGTCGTTCAAGATGTTCGTATGCGGACTGTTCGGGTGTAGTGGTTTGGGTAGCAACGAGTTTTTGACCTAAATGTAATAACAACTCGCCAAACAATATTACCAGTCTCCTTATATATCCCAATTGCGAATTATTGACGTTTGCCGAAATTTTATTAGGATTAATGTCTCCTTCAGATAACTCTTCTTCAGATAACTCACTGGTAAAATTAAAAGGGCCATCAGATTCCAACAAATGTGGCGCACGATTCTGCACCATGGACAGCCAATGAGCAGGAGGTTGAGTGTCGTTATCACGGTTTTTATTCAGGGGAGGAAAATCCCCGTCTTCAAACTTAGTCAACGGCCAACCTCCACAAAGCTATTAGTTAGCTCGCTCCACGTCATAAGCCTGCAGCACCATGCTCTCAATTGCAATATCGTTACTACCTGCAATTAACTCAGCACCGCGCCATTCAGATGGCCACACTCCAGTGTAGTTCCAAGTTGGTGCATTAGTTTCACTACCATCGAGATTTAAAATGGTAATGGTAATATTCTTATATTCCGGCTTTCCATCTTTAGCACTCTTCATCCAATTCCACATGTCGAGGTTATCGGTGACACCCCATTCACAAATAATAGGAGATACGGTGTGGTGGCCGGGGAGTTTGTACACCGTCCCCCCTCCAGTGCGATAGTCAATCGTACTAATTTTTACACCCTGAGTCCTAATGGAAGTAAAAAAGGCGCCATTTCTGGAACCGCCAAAATCCAATTTAAAGCGATAGTTACGATATACCTCAGTTTTTACGTCTTCTTTTAATTCTTCCGCCATGATAATTTATCTCCAAAAAATGTTAAAACAATTTGTTAAGACTTTATTACTCTGTTTCTTCCCATTGTCCAATTCGGAAGATAATGAACTCAGCAGGCTTAGCAGGCGCAATGCCTATATCAACTACCAACCGGCCTTGAGCAACCGATTCCTTGGGATTATTCTCGCTGTCGCATTTCACAAAATACGCTTGCTCCGGGCTGGCACCTACTAGAGCGCCCGCCTGCCATTGTAGTTTCAAGAAAGACGAAATATCCCGCTTAATGGATTTGCATAGCGCTTCATCATTGGGCTCAAATACTGTCCAGGAGGTGCCCCGTTGAATTGACCCTTCCACCATTAGGAATAAACGACGAACATTGATATAGCGCCATTCTGCATCTTCACTGGATAAGGTTCTGGCACCCCATACACGAATACCTCCGCTGGCGAAAAAACGAATACAGTTGACATTGTTACTGTTGAGCTGTGCTTGTTCCGGATCAGAAATACGTTGCGTCAGACCTGTGCAGGCACGCACTGGCATGTTAGCAGGCGCCTTGTGTACGCCACGACTCGTGTCAGTAGTTGCGTAAATACCGGCCATGTGACCAGAAGGTGGACAAGTCACTTTTTGTTTAGTGAACGGGCAAGACATAACTAAATGCGGTGTATATTGCGCAGCAAAAGAAGTGGATCTAGGTCGGCCTGCTGCAGATGTGGGTGTAGCTTCAACTTTATCAGCGGGTTTTTCTCCCTCGGCAGCAGCTTTAGCTGTTGCCTTCGCTGCCGACTTAGGTGCTTCTTCTGAAGCAACTTTCGTCAATTCAGTAACATCTTTAAATTGACTAGGCCCATCAAGTATGGCAAAACAACTTTTGGTGTTTTCGCAAAAATCGATCAGTGCATTTTGATCGGCAATACTTGACGCACCAGGAGCAGCAATCATGGATATTTCATCGTAGGGTAGAAAACTCCAGACACCCGTCTTATCTCCCATGTTACCTGCCACGCTACCATCGTTTACATTACAAATGTAGCAACGTGACCCGCCGTTAATAAAAAAGCCGTACACGGCGTGAGCCAGAGTAAAATCTTTAATGGTGTCGCGATCCTCGGGAAGGAAATTTTTACAAAATTCCTCAAAATTGTTGCACGCAACAGGTTCGTTAACAAAAGCAGTCTTTAAAGGAGCTGTGCCTACAAATCCGCAAGTTGTTGTGGATACCGCAGAAATAGGCTTTGCCCCAGTAGATACTTCTTCTACATAAATGCCAGGAACTTCATACATACTTAGGCCCTCTACTAAAGTTAAAGTTTAAAAATTATCTCTACCGGTGACTTTGAAATAGAGACGGTTTGCTCAATCCAATATTGTTTGTAGCGTACAACAATTTTTTTCTTGTCGGGTTCGGGCATTAACGCACCAAACTGAAAATGGCCTGTATTATCCGTTGTAACTGAAATTTTATCTGCTGGAATCTTAACTTGGGCTCCAGTTATAGGTAAGTTGTTAGGAGATTTTACAGTCCCATAGAGAAGAGCTCTGGTAGCTGTATTCACTACAACTGGCTCAGTGACCTTGGGAATTTTTTCTATTGCGCGTTCTTTTATCTCTTTTGCAATAACATTAAAACATGGCCGTGCCTTTATTCCAAGAGATAGCCAAAACTCTGGGGGTGGAGGCGATAAATCAACATTTATTTCCTTGTGCTCCATAGCCGAAAAAATGAGGCTTTGCAGCAATTGATTAGATTTAGAGACAGACTTAGCCCCATCCGCACATACGAGATAGCGTACGCCTAGCTCTAAGTGTTTATTAATATACTGATGACTAGGAGCCACTGAAGTAAATTCTCGCAAGAATACTATCACCTGCGGCTTATCCGTTACGGTGGCAAAATCATTGGTTACCGTAACATTTTTTCCGACGACTTCAACCACCCATTTTTCTAAGAATTGGCTGAAGCTTTGCATAAGTTTGTCTTTATCATTGTAGTATTAGACTTTGGGACGAACTAATTAAATTAGGTATTTATATTGTCTTTTTGCCTAACCTTGTATTGATATTGTATTGGTATTGGTTCAAAGGCATTCAAACATACTAACTATATTTCAGATATTGTAACTTCAAACATTACTACTTTATAAACATTACTACTCTATGTTTGTTTGTAATCGGACCGGGTTACTGACACCCTCTTCTTTTACTATGTCCTCATTCAACCAAACTTGTGCTATTACGTCAAACGATTTTTCTGATGAGAAAAACGGCTTTTTAATTCCGGATAAAAATAATTCCTCTATTCCTTGAGTGGTGCCAACACTCTTACCATCAAATGTCCAGTCAATTTCTTTGATATCCTGTTCTTGCAAACCAGCGTCTGCAATACCGGACAGTGAAATAGATGTCTTATACAATTTTGCGCCCACATAAAATTGTTTTTTGTAATACTTAAGCGATTTGTAATTCAGAGATAATTGCTCTATATCGAGTGGCTTGACATTATCGACTGAACGCGTACCGATATTAAATGATAGTGAGCTATTGCCACGATCTAACTTACTAGAAATCTCCGACAATAATTGAACTATCCTAGCGCGCTGAGAGGCCGATTCATCTGTCGTCACTTGAGTAACCACCAAGCTATACAACGTTGCAGCAAATGCAGTAAACAGACCGGTCAAAAATGCCGTCAAGGCGAATTTTATGGCTTGTTTGAACATTTTACTCCCTCATACTTTTAATTATTCAATCATTGTTCGCACCAATTGGGACCACAGGTATTGGTCAATGCTTTTTGTCCGAGCAGTGCTCGCTTATTAAATCCTTTATAACGCCAACACTTACGCAATGTCATAGTACCGCGATCCCATTTATTCCAATCTTTTTTTATCTTTATTTTTTGATACTCTACGCCCGTATCCGGTTCAACAGGTAAAATTCGGGAATTGCCATCCCAACCGTGGGACCCCCAAGCAATACGTTTCTCTGCATCAATAACCACCACAGTGTGGCCATCGCCACGAGTATCGTCCCGGTATACCAACACATCACCCGTACGAAAGGACTCGTTCGCAGGGCAAGCTTCAAACTGGTCCTGCATCAGTGAATCGGAGGTTACCATTTTGGCCGTTGTCAAATAGGCATTACCACTATTATTGTAAGGTAGACCAGCACGGGTAAAGGCATACCATATGGCGCGCGAGCAATCGATACCCAGCTTTAAGTTCGCGGCGTCACTGCCTTGAGACCATGCATGTTGTTTGTACGGATAGCCATCTGTAGCCGATACTTTGGTCAAGGCGTTTGCCTGCATTAATAAACGGTGCAAGGGGTTGTTGGCGTCATCCGGAAGGTAGGGACGAACATCAAAGTTTGGAATCGTGTATTCCCGGGTATTTTCCAAGCTTTCCTTAGGAGAATCTTCAGCAAAACGGCTGTTTGCCTCAACACGAAAAGCCATAGTGCTGCGAGTCCATGTCTGAGTGTCATCATTACTCTCCTCTGACACAGAAAGACCACGGGTTGCACCCGGGCTCATATATTGATTCAGACTCTTACCCAGTGAGGAAGACGGCACCGCCCGCGATATACTGGTCAGCGTATGCCAATCCACCGGGTTGTTATTATCGGTGCCAAACACCAATATTTGTTCCTCTTGATCCAGTGGCGGCACCGCGCGATAGGTCTCGTTGCGAGAGTTGAAAGTTATGGTGTCGCCAGGTTTAACTAATTCTTTTCTACCGTCAGCAGGAAAGCCGTAGATGGATCCGTCAGCAGTTAGAATCAATCCACCAATCAATAGTGGTTTCGGACTTTCGGGAGATACCGTCACTTGTAAATTCCATTTATAGCAAAGCGGAATCACTTGAGTCGAGTTATCTTCCGCTTGAACCCAGGGCGTTTTGCGCGAGCAAGCATCCTGATTATGAAAGGGAATAATACGCGCTTTTAGGGTTTGATTTTCCTTATAATCTTCTCCTCCTTGACTATTCAGTTGCAATAATGCGCGTTGTTTTGCATGGAGAACCAAGTTTTCGATGACACGACTATCTTTTCCAAATACTTTACGAACCTTGTTTTCCGGCCCCCATAACTGCAGCTTGCCATCATTACCCGCCACAAGTTCGAAACCGCTACCGCCACTGAAATCGACTAGATTATTGGCGGCGCCATTAGCTGCCAAGTCAGATTGCAAACGATTTTTCCTATCAACACTTAAGCCTCCTTCTTCATTAGCGGGACGAATACGGACCCCTAACTTGGTTACTGCAGGGAGTGCCATGACGACTAGATCACCTAGCACAATTTGTTCAGCATTGGTCGGACTGCTGACAACTGCAGTAGTCGCTGTTATACCATCAGTTTGTTTGACTTCAATGGTGGCCTTGCTCTTCTGAGGATCCAACACCACATCTGCTGTAGAGCCGCTGGGATAAATGCGCAACTTTGCACCGACACCCATGCCAGATATTGGCGCACCGGCAATTTTTATCTCCGGCCCGATACCAGCAACCTCCCAACCACTGACTGTATTGGGTTTTTTAGCACCAAGAAACGGGCGGTCGAGATCGCCATGGAACTGTATGACCTGATAACTAGAAGCGCGCACTAATGGCGTTGCCTGGCGGGCCAACTGGCGATAAGTTGGCATAGAAGTACTGGGTCTAGACAATACTGTGATCAATGCATCAGTAAATATGCCTTTGCCTGCTTTTTCTAATGCAGGCGTACCATCTACGGCGCCAGCCATCATAATGACACCATCCAAATCTTCCGGCGCCCATCTGGCGCCATCTCCAGTACCATTCGTACCCTCAGCTTGAGCCTGTGCACTAGTGTCAGGTTCGAAAAAACGGGTTTTCGTGTCTTCACTAACATTTCGGGTTGCGGTACCGGAGTTACAAGAATCGAGAATAACCGTAATGTTCTTTGTTTTCTTGTGCAGGGCGGAGAGCATATCGTTGAATTCATCATCGCGAAGATCACTGACTCTACGACCGGAGCTATCTTTGGCGCGCGCATCATAAACTAAAAAGGTTTCATCCATCCCATCACTTTCATCGTCGTTGGTATCCTTTACCTGCGAACCGTGACCGGCATAATAAAAGACGACTGTATCTCCCTTATCTGCCCGGTCGGTCAATGCACTAAAAGCATCGATAACATTTCGCTTATTGGCATTTTCATTAATCAACAAACAGACATTAGATGCCGGAAAAGCAGGCCCTTGCTCGCTAATTAAGTAATCATACATGCGTTGAGCATCGGCAGAGGCACCAGGCAGTGGAGGCACACGCGGATTTTTATAGGTGCCCACGCCAATAACCAGGGCTAACTGACGCTTACCATCGACTTTGACGACTTGATCCATTGGACAAATGGGTGCAACAGTATTAACGGTATTGTTTTCGACAGCATAACCAGCATTGTGGAACACGATCAGCACAAAGAGTAAAAAGGTAGATAGATAGCTGTTGATTGTGCTCATTCGCATGTTGATGCTCCTCTTGATTCTTTCTTAGAATTCTTAACTTTACGGAATATTACTAAACTTGCTAATTTCTTCAATCATTATTTGAGCTTTTCTAATTTTCACGCTCAAGTGGTTTATGCATGCTAAAAGCTGTTTGAATGTTAACACGATTGTGCTAGCAGCATTAGCATCTGACGGCAAGCTTATCAATTATAACAATGCCGAAGAACGGATAACCGCCATTTTTTCAACTTGCATATCTTCAAAAGTATAAGGAATACCACCAACACCATAACCGGATTGTTTAAGACCGGCAAAAGGCATCCAGTCAACACGGAAGGCGGTATGATCATTTACCATTACCGTCGAAGCATTGAGTTGCCGGTAGGTGTGTAACGCAGTGTCCAGTCCCCGAGTAAAAACAGCGGCTTGAAATGCGTAAGGCAATGCATTGGCTCGAGCGATAGCATCGTCGATATCATCATAGGAATAGACACAGATGACCGGACCGAAAACTTCCGTCGTGCTTACAGTGGCGTCGTCAGGAGGATTCAACAATACCGTGGCGCTATAACAGTTATTCGGCAATTTTTCACCACCGGTCACTAACTTTGCACCAGTACTAACGGCTTCTTGCACCCAATCGTCTATGCGTTCAACCTCTTCAGGCCTAATCAGAGGGCCGATGACAGTGTCTGCAGACGTGGGATTTCCTATTTTCATATTATTGCCAAGATCGGCCAGCCGCCGGGCCAACTCTTCGGCGATAGTATGATGGGCAAATACTCGTTGCACGGAGACACACACCTGACCGGCATGATAAAAACCGCCTTTGGCGAGTAGTGGTGCAGCATCAGCCAAATCGGCATCCGCAGCGACAATGACTGGCGCAACACCGCCATGCTCCAATGCGCAACGTACACCGGGAGCCAATTGAGAACGCAGTGCCCACCCTACTTTGCCGCTACCGATAAAAGAGAAAAAACCCACTCGTTGGTCGCTGACTAATTGACCGGTAGTCTCATTGCTATCAGTTAGCAATGCTTGGCCATATTCCAGCGGCAGCCCAGCTTGATGAAGAATGGTTACCAATCGCAAACAAGAGAGTGGCGTGGTGCTGGCAGGTTTGACAATAAATGGACAACCGGCGGCAATGGCAGGCGCCACTTGATGGACAATCAAATTCAGCGGATGATTAAAAGCACTAACCGCGACAACCACACCGATAGGCTCCTTACGGGTAAAAGCCAAACGGCCCATTGAGGCGGCATTTATTCCCATGGGAATTTCACGACCAGCATCACTGCGAATGCAATCGATGC
The DNA here is from genome assembly GCA_964515805.1 of uncultured Cellvibrionaceae bacterium. Classification (GTDB taxonomy): domain Bacteria; phylum Pseudomonadota; class Gammaproteobacteria; order Pseudomonadales; family Cellvibrionaceae; genus CAZEUZ01. The sequence continues at coordinate 15,078 of CAZEUZ010000077.1, forward strand.
AGTTTTTCATTCCATCAATTGCCCGTGCCACTTCAACTTTGGAATCCGTCAATGGTTTGCCGCCTTCACGAGCAGCTTCTATCGCCAACTCTTCGAAACGAGACTGCATGATTTCGGCTGCCTTTTCCAATATCTGAATACGCTTGGAGGGAGTTAACCAACGGTTACGATCTTTATAAATACTGTCGGCATTTATCAGCGCCTGTTCGACACCAGCCGCATTCACCACTTTCACCGAGGCAATTTTTGCACCGTCATAAGGGGCAGTCACCGTGACGGAATTACCATGTTCGTTAATACCAGCGTCACTAAAACCCGGTACCAGTGATGAAAAATTAGTGGTCATTACTCTGTCTCCTGCTGACATGTTACAGCTGCTTACTGATCTCTTAAAAAAACCTCTTAGCAAAATCTCTTGGCAAATAAAGTGTATCGATAATATCAACCCATTATCGTTATCTCCAATCCAAAAATTGGAGACCTCAAATGCAAAAAATAATCAACGGCCTATGTTTACACTTCCAATGCAATCGCATTCGATGATAATCTTGCCGAAAATTAGCTACAATAGGTCTCCAATGAAAAAAAGTCTCGGTATCGCACTTTTACTAACTTTACTATGGTTGGTGGTGCATGTCAGTGCTGATCGTGACAGCTTATCTGCTATAGATAAACGGCAACAATCGACAACACTGGAGATAATCGATCATCTGAATAATCGGCACTACAGCGATATCGAGCTGGATGATCAATTATCCGTTCGATTCCTGAACAACTATTACGATATGTTGGATCCCAACAAAAGCTATTTTTTGCAGTCTGATATTGACGAATTTACAATCTATGAACATCAACTCGACGAATTGCTAAAAAAAGGTGACAACAGCGCCGGTTTTATTATTTACGAGCGTTACCGTCAACGATTAACGGAACGATTAACCAAGGTCATCGCTCTGTTAGAATCCGATACCATTTTTGATTTTACCCGTGATGAATCCTTAATCATCAATCGTCAAGATCTTGGTTGGCTAAGAAATCAAGCCGAAGCTGACGATTTATGGCGCAAACAGATCAAATCGTCATTGCTAGCACAAAAACTATCTGGCGAATCAGTACAAGATGCGCGGCAAAAATTGATTAAACGCTATAAAAATCAACTGAACCGGGTAAAAAAACTCGACGCTAATGACATTTACAGTTTATTTATTAACGCATTCACCCGTTTATACGACCCGCATACTAATTTTCTTGCGCCAAGGGCCTCCAAAAACTTTAATATCAATATGTCTTTATCTCTAGAAGGTATTGGTGCAGTATTACAAACGGAAGATGAATACACCAAGGTTGTCAGATTAGTGACCGGCGGCCCCGCACAAAAACAAGGTGAATTACGACCCGCCGATCATATTATCGGGGTCGCTCAAGGTGATGATAGCGAAATGGTCGATGTCATCGGTTGGCCACTCGATGAAGTCGTCGATCTGATTCGCGGCCCCAAAAATACTATTGTACAGCTGCAGGTTATCCCCAGTGGCGAAGTTGGAGAGGTGGCAAAAACAATTCGCATCAAACGTGAAAAAGTCGATTTGGAGGATCAGGCAGCCCAAAAAGCGGTCTTTGAAGTGGATAGCGGCAACCACCCCTTCAAAATAGGTGTTATCGATGTACCTACTTTTTACCTGGATTTTGAAGCACAACGCAAAGGTGATCCAAGTTACCGCAGTACCACACGGGATGTATTGCAACTACTGGCTGAACTTGAAAAAGAACAAGTCGATGGAATTATCCTCGACTTGCGTGATAACGGTGGTGGATCCTTGCAGGAAGCTACAGCTTTAACCGATCTATTTATCCATAAAGGGCCTGTTGTTCAAATTCGCCAGGGCAAAAAAGGTCAGTCTCGACGTATGAGCACTCGGGCTCAAACCAAAGAACGCTATAGAGGTCCGCTATTAGTATTAATCAATCGCCTCAGTGCTTCCGCTTCGGAGATTTTTGCTGGCGCCATTCAGGACTATCGTCGCGGCATTGTCGTCGGTTCACAATCCTTTGGTAAAGGCACAGTGCAATCACTGGCCAATCTCGGCGACTACGGACAGCTGAAAATCACCGAATCAAAATTCTACCGAGTTTCAGGAGATAGCACTCAGCATAGGGGAGTTATTCCCGACATTCTGATGCCAGAATTAATCGACCCTGATGAGGTGGGTGAAAGTAGCTACGATACCGCCCTCCCATGGGGAGAAATTCAACCAGCCACTCACACTAAATATGCCGCCCTTGATACCGTTATCAGTCAGTTGATAATGAACCATGAAAACCGCATCAAGGCGAATCCTGATTTTATTCATATCAACGAACAAAAAAAACTGCTGGAAAGATATGACAGTGAGAACAGTATTTCACTCAACAAGTCAAAACGTCTGGAAGAGAAGAAAGATAGAGAATTAACCTCGCTGGCGCTGGAAAACACTCGTAGAATCGCTAAAAACCTAACACCTCATAAAACGATAGAAGAGTACAAACAGTACACTGAAGAAAAAATAGAACAGCAGCAGATGAATTCCAATGTCACCACTATCGATCTCGATGAAGATCCCATTTTGATGGAAGCAGGCTTCATTCTGAAAGATTTCGTTGAAATCAGCAGCAGTAATAACAGCTACAAAATGGCTAATATGCAATAGCTTAATTCGATAAAACTACCTATTTTTATCATGATCAAAGTCGTCTCTTTTAATGTCAACAGCATCCGAATGCGAATACACCAACTGACTGCCGTAATCGAAAAACATCGACCCGATATCATCGGCCTGCAAGAAACTAAGGTGACAGACACTGATTTTCCCATCAATGATATTGAAAAACTTGGCTATCATGCCTACTTTCATGGCCAGAAAACCCATTATGGTGTCGCTCTGTTATCGAAGACTCCCGCACTGTCTTTGATTAAAGGTTTTCCAAATGACAATGAGAGTACTCAAAGGCGATTTATTACCGGGACATTCAACTCACTGTTGGGTGATAAAGTAACTGTCATCAATGGTTATTTCCCTCAAGGAGAAAGCCGCACCCATCCGTTAAAATTTCCCAACAAACAAAAGTTCTACCGCGATTTACTGACGTATTTAGAAAAAAATCATGCACCCGATGAACAAATCATTGTTATGGGCGATATGAATATATCACCTGCAGATAATGATATCGGTATCGGTGAAGACAATAAAAAACGCTGGCTTAGAACTGGCAAGTGCAGCTTTTTACCTGAAGAAAGAGAATGGTTGCAAGCATTAAAAAATTGGGGATTAAAGGATACTTTCCGTAGCCAATACCCTATTGTCAACGACCGCTTTAGCTGGTTTGACTATCGCAGTAGAGGTTTCGAGCGCGATCCGAAACGCGGCTTGAGAATCGATTTAATTTTGGCGACGCCGAATCTCAATCATCGCTGCCAAGAAGCCGGTATCGACTACGACATTCGGTCCATGGAGAAACCATCTGATCATTGTCCGATTTGGGCAAACTTTAGCTAGGGTAGATCTAGTTGGGTATAAGCTTTTTCTAACTGCTTGATTTGTTTTTTCCCAAGCGCACCAAAAAGTACTTTCAACGCATGACGAATACGGGCTCGTGACAGGTCGGATCCCAGCAACGACATGCTATCTATCACTGAAAAAGAAGCAGATGAGCCTGCAATGGCAATAAAAAAAGGCGCCAAAAATTCTTTTAGCTTGATGTCCATCGCAGCAGAGATTGTCTTTAGTTCTTGAAAAATTATATCTCTCTCCCAGCTAGGCAGAGTCTCCAAGCGCCAGAGTGCAAACTGTAACACCTCTTTCAATTGCTGTTGTTGCAATTTAATGGCAGCAAAACAATCTGATGTAATAGGCAACAAACCAGCGGCTAAAAAACTGGTCAAAGGCATAAAGTCGCTTAAAATTTCGATACGCTGTCGTGCGAACGGTAATGCAGCCAACAACTTATCACCGGCCACACCCCAGTCTCGCAGTCGTTGCGACAACTCTGTGGCCGACAAATTTTCGCGTATCCACAATCCACTGAGCCAAGATAGTTTTTCGACATCAAAAACAGGTCCTCCAAGAGAGACCCGCTGTATATCGAAGTGGCCAATCATTTCATCAAGACTGAATTTTTCTCTCTCGTCGGGCATAGACCAGCCCATCCGACCTAGATAGTTAACCAGTGCTTCCGGCAAAAAACCCATATCCCGGTAATAAAAGATACTGGTAGGGTTTTTGCGTTTACTGAGTTTTGACATATCTGGGTTGCGCAATAGCGGCAAATGACATAGTTTCGGCATTTGCCAGCCAAAATAGTCATACAACAATTTGTGTTTGGGCGCAGAATTGAGCCACTCTTCACCACGAATAACATGGGTGATTTTCATCAAGTGATCGTCGACCACGTTGGCTAAATGGTAAGTAGGCATACCGTCAGCTTTCAGTAATACCTGTGCATCTACCTGATCCCAATCGAATTCAATAGTGCCGCGTAGCATATCGTCAATAGTGAGAGGCTCGGCCTGTTCTGGCACCATCATGCGAATAACGGCAGGCATACCTGCTGCTCGACGCCGTGCAATTTCTTCATCGGGTAATATCAAGACACTGGGCTTTAATGCCGTAAAATTACCCTCAGTTCGCCGCTGTTCCCGAAGTTGCGTCAGTTCTTCCGGGGTGCGATAACAATAGAAAGCATGGCCTTGGTCAACCAATTGTTCGGCGTAATCTTTGTATAAAGCCTCGCGCTCACTCTGCCGATAAGGCCCGTATTGACCACCTAAATCAGGGCCCTCTGACCAATCCAGTCCTAGCCAACGCAGACTGTCGAAAATCGCTTGTTCAGACACCTTCGTCGAACGTGCTCGATCCGTATCTTCAATCCGCAAAATAAACTCGCCATCGTGCTGACGGGCAAAACAGAGGTTAAACAGGGCAATGTAGGCTGTACCAACATGAGGATCTCCAGTTGGTGAAGGGGCGATACGGGTGCGAACAGTCATCGGTGGCTCCAGTCAATCCATTAACTTGCTTATAATCTTTACTGTTTTTTACGAGCGGTTGATTTAGTGCCCGATTTATCAGAAATTAAAGGAGCCCATGTGCCAGATTGATAAAAGGCTTTCCAACCCGTTGGTTTGCCGTCAACTTCCGACTGTACATATTGCTCTTTGGTTTTTCGACTGTAACGAATCACTGTCGGGTGACCCTCTGGATCGGCAGTGGGGGCAGAAAACAAAAATTTGTACTTCGAATCGATCTGCTGTTGATGAGGAATAATTTCGCTCACCAAAGGCGCGCGAGTCTCGCGATTTTTGGGAAACTGACTTGCTGCTAGGAACAAACCACTGGCACCATCGCGCAATACGTAAGTATCTTCAACCTTTTGACACTGCAGTTCGGGCATCGGTACCGGGTCCATTTTCGGTGGCGCAGCTTCGCCATTGCGCAACAATTTGCGTGTATTTTTACAAGATTCACTAGTGCAACCGAAATACTTGCCGAAACGCCCAGTTTTCAGCTGCATTTCGCTGCCGCACTTATCACACTCGAGGGTTGGCCCTTCGTAGCCTTTAATCACAAAGGTGCCCTGCTCCACTTCATAACCAGAGCAATCAGGGTTATTACCACAAATGTGCAGCTTTCTTTTTTCATCGAGTAAATAGCCATCCATCGCTGTATTGCAAATCGGACAGCGCTTTTTGGCTCGTAGTTGACGTGTTTCTGCTTCATCGTCTTCGTCATCTTCAACACTGATTGCCTCGTCACCGGAAATCAGATTCATCGTCGACTTACAGCGCTCCTTTGGCGGTAAATTGTAACCGGAACAACCAAGAAAGACGCCCGTGCTGCCGGTGCGAATTTGCATAGGCCGGCTGCAAGTAGAACAGGCGATATCGACTGTTGTCGGCGTGTTGCCGCGCATACCTTCATCACTGTTTTGCGCCTTGGTTAATTTTTCGACAAAGTCACGGTAAAATTCATTCAACAAATCGCGCCATGACTTGCTACCCTGTGCCACATCATCTAACGCTTCCTCCATTTTTGCGGTAAAGCCGTAATCCAATAAGTCGGTAAAGCTTTCAACCAGACGGTCGGTGACGATATCGCCCATTTTGTCCGCATAGAAACGGCGATTATCTATATGCACATAGCCGCGATCCTGGATGGTTGATATGATCGATGCATAAGTGGAGGGTCTGCCGATACCCTGTTTTTCCAGCTCTTTAACCAAACTGGCCTCCGTATAACGCGGTAACGGCTTGGTAAAATGTTGCTTGGGCATCAAGGTATTCAGATCGAGTTGATCTCCCACTTTCAAATCCGGCAGTACGACATCGTCTTCTTTTTTGCCAGAAGGCGGCTGCACTTTGAGGAATCCATCAAAACGAATGACCCGTCCGCGAGTGCGCAATTCAAACTCATCGGCTTCAACGGTAATTGACGTGCTAGTGAACTCGGCATTGGCCATTTGGCAGGCGACAAATTGACGCCATATCAACGTGTAAAGGCGCTCGGCATCACGCTCCATGCCAGTAATATGGTTGGGCTCGACCAACACACTGGAAGGACGAATAGCCTCGTGCGCTTCCTGCGCACCTTGTTTGCTGCCATAACTACGGAGGCTTTTAGGCAAATAGCGATCGCCGTAATTATCGTTGATGTAGTCGCGACAGGACGCTACTGCCTCCTGACTGAGGCTGGTCGAGTCAGTACGCATATAAGTAATATAACCCGCCTCGTAGAGACGTTGCGCCATCATCATCGTTTTCTTGACCCCAAATCCAAGCCGGTTACTAGCCGCCTGCTGTAGCGTCGAGGTAATAAAAGGCGCACCAGGCTTTGACTGAGTGGGCTTGTCATCACGGCTACTGACACTGTAGTTAGCCTTTTCCAACAGTGCAACGGCAGCCATGGCTTCTGCTTTGTTGACCGGTCGAAAGTTTTTATCTCCCTGTTTTTTGACTTCAAAAGTCACCTGCTCCTTTTTGGTAACTGTCGATTTGGTAACTGTCGAAAGCAGTGCCGTAATATCCCAGTATTCTTCAGGAACAAAGGCTCTTATCTCTCGCTCTCGCTCCACCACCAAACGCACTGCCACCGATTGTACGCGTCCAGCCGACAAGCCCCGGGCAATTTTCTCCCAAAGCAAGGGCGATACCATATAACCGACCACACGGTCGAGGAAACGGCGGGCCTGTTGCGCATCGACACGGTGTTGATTGATAGGACCGGGCGAGCGAAAAGCATTTTGGATGGCAGTTTTGGTGATTTCGTTAAAAATAACTCGTCGATAGCGATCGTTGTCACCACCGATAGCCTGTTGCAAATGCCAAGCGATGGCCTCCCCTTCTCTATCCAAATCTGTGGCTAGATAAATAGTGTCCGCCGTATTTGCCAGTTTTTTCAATTCCGCAATCACCTTTTCCTTTCCAGGCAAAATTTCATAGTGCGCCCGCCAGTTGTTGTCGGGATCAATGCCCATGCGGTGAACAAGCTGTTGTTTTGATTTCTCCTCTTTATAACGCGCCTTTTCCGACGGATCCATTTTGCGCGTCAAGGCCGCTTGCTTTGCTCTGGCTTTTGGGTCGGTAGAAGTCTTTGCCGAATGACTGCCACTGGTGGGTAAATCGCGAATATGGCCAACACTGGACTTTACAATATAGTCGTTGCCGAGGTACTTATTGATTGTCTTGGCTTTTGCCGGGGATTCGACGATGACAAGGGATTTACCCATAAATTTTTCTCTACTTGGATTCTGTACGCGGCTTATTTACTTGTGGTAAAGCCTGAATGGATTTGCATATATAAGTCCTGTTTTTATACGGGTCAAGTTATTAAGCAGAATTTTTTTACAAGAGCATCCATGGGAAACTAAAAGCGTAAATTGATGCCTACAAAGAAATCATCATAAATATCAATATTGTCGCCATCTTCAACATCGACGTCTAACTCTCGATAGCCAACATAAATAGAGCCATTTTCGATGATTTGATAGCCAATCCGCAATTCCATATCAAGACTATCGTCAATATCCCCACCGGTAATAATTTTCGGTGCATAGAAAAATTCAGCAGACACGATTATGTTTGTTGCTAACTCCATATTACCGCCTGCACCAACTGCTGCACCAAAACCTTCCCCATCTTCCGTATCGATCCAGAATGGACGAAGTCCCAAGATAACGTTATATTGATCAACCATGCCCTGTGTAGCAAATGTATAACTCAATAGATCAGTATCAATACCATCAGAATCAGAACGCATATAGGCTAATCGGCCGAAGAAATCCGATCCGTAGTCAGCTTTAACACGAATATCAATCAGTTCATCATTCAGCGATAATTCAATTTCGTCAGACGAAACAATGTTGCTCCAAAAAGACAAAAATAATACGATAAAAAATATTTTATTCATGTAACACCTCTAAAAAATAAATAATTAACAGTACCAATTAACAGGCAATACACGTAGTGCCTGGATCTACGTTCAGTTAAAGAGAATAACATTTCCTCACCTTCCTCTGAAACACGTCAAATATTTACATATTGTAAAAAAAACTAGAGCAGGGGAAATTGCATAATGACACAAAACAGCAGAAAAACTATTCTAGCACTATACATTTTAGATTAATGATACAGAAACGCCACAGCTCTAAAATAACCGACTAGAAAACAATAGGGAAGTAAGATAAGGATTTATGTCGAAACTTCAACTATGATCAACAATGAAGTCTTAACATTTATTATACAGTTAACCAAATAACCAAGGCGCCTGCTGTCGACGCTGTTGTTCATAGTGTCGAATAGCATCACTGTCCTGCAAGGTCAAACCAATTTCGTCTAAGCCGTTTAACAAACAGTGCTGGCGGAAGGTATCAATTTCAAAACTGAAGATTTCACCGTCGGGCTTGATCACTTGCTGCTGCTGCAAGTCAACAGTGAGCTGATAGGCTTCCTCAGCATAGAGTTGATCGAATAATTGATCCACTTGATCAGCTGTCAAAACCACCGGCAACAAACCATTTTTAAAGCAGTTGTTATAAAAGATATCGGCATAACTGGGAGCGATAATACAGCGAAAGCCGTAGTCATCCAAAGCCCAAGGCGCATGTTCACGGCTGGAGCCACAGCCAAAATTTTCCCTGGTCAGCAGGATAGACGCACCTTGATAACGGGGAAGGTTTAGCGGAAATTCCTTATTAAGCGGCCGTTGGCTACAGTCTTGATCGGGTTGACCTTCATCCAAATAGCGCAATTCATCAAATAAATTTTTACCGAAGCCCGTGCGCTTAATGGATTTTAAAAACTGTTTGGGAATAATCATATCGGTATCGACATTGGCGCGATCCATAGGTGCAACGATGCCGGTATGTTGAGTGAATGATTTCATATTATGACTCTCTACCAATTTCGCACATCGACAAAGTGGCCAGTAATGGCCGCCGCCGCCGCCATCGACGGACTGACTAAATGGGTGCGCCCACCGTGACCTTGACGCCCTTCAAAATTTCGATTAGAGGTCGACGCACAGTGCTCACCTGCTCCCAATTTATCCGCATTCATCGCCAGACACATGGAGCAACCGGGTTCACGCCATTCTAAACCGGCGTCGATAAAGATTTTATCCAGTCCTTCTGCTTCGGCTTGCGCCTTTACTGCGCCAGAACCCGGTACGACGATGGCTTCTTTGATCGAATCAGCTTTTTGATTGCCTTTCACCACCACTGCCGCAGAACGCAAATCTTCAATACGAGAATTGGTACAGGAACCGATAAACACTCGATCCAGTACGATATCAGTAATTTTTTGACCGGCGGACAAACCCATATACTCCAATGCACGGTTCATCGCCGCTCTCTTGGTCACATCTTCTTCGCCAGCGGGATCGGGCACTGAATCATCCACAGCCACTACCATTTCCGGCGAAGTACCCCAACTGACTTGCGGCTTGATATCGCTGCCATTAATGATCACTTCACAATCAAAAACAGCATCAGCATCACTGACCAGTCGACGCCATTGCGCCTCAGCCTGC
>CAZEUZ010000078.1:0-3453 GCA_964515805.1 uncultured Cellvibrionaceae bacterium
GCTTTTATCTACAAAGTATTTATGGTGTATCTCGACTTGCAGGAATTGGATCGGGTATTTGATCAAAGCCCGCTCTGGTCGAATAAACATTTTGCTCTAGCCTGGCTGAGGAAAAGGGATTTTCTCGATGGCAGCGACAAAACCCTATACGAGAGTGTTGCTGATATTGTCGAACAACATCTTGGCAAGCGTCCAACCGGACCTATAAGAATGTTAACTAATTTGCGCTATTTTGGCTTTATTATCAATCCCATTACTTGCTACTACTGTTTTGATGATTCAGGCCAGCAGCTGCAAACCGTCGTCGCCGAAGTCACCAACACACCTTGGCGTCAGCGCTGTCATTATGTGTTAGAAAACTCTAACCAACAGCCATTAGACTTCGACAAAATGATGCATGTATCGCCATTTCAACCAATGGATCTAACTTATCGTTGGCGTGGCAAGAAACCTGGTAATAAGCTACTGGTACACTTGGATGTTTTGCGGCGACAAGAGTGCATGTTAGATGCCAGTTTAGTATTATCGAGGACATCAATGAATGCTAAAAATATGAACTACTATATATTGCGGTATCCATGGATGACGATAAAAGTTTTCGCGGCCATCTATTGGCAAGCGCTTAAACTGTGGTTGACGAAATTCACTTACTACCCTAATCCCAGTGCTACTGACATTCAAAAAATAAATCTGCCCACGGGTAAGAAGTAGAGACAAAAAACTGTAAATTATGTGAACTCTGAGGAATATAAATGATGAGAGCTGTAAGCGTTAGCGATACACGACTTACTCGATGTCTTCAACCAGGAAAAATAAACACTAGCCTCATTGATCAATGGGCAAAAAAATTAGTATTGAAATGGTTGAACCATATTACTGTTGGTCATCTGACCATTCTGGAACACTCAGTAAACAATCAGGCATATGAGAACTCAAATCACGCTAGCGAGCAGTCTAATCCCGTTGATTATCAACATATTATAACTTATCGCTTTGGAGAGAGTCTGGAAAAAGCTTCTATCATAGCTGATATTACTGTGCATCACCCTAGTTTTTATCGTGATGTATTATTCAATGGTTCTGTAGGCTCTGGCGAAGCCTACATGCGTGGCAGCTGGACTTCGTTGGATCTAGTGATGGTTATACGATTAATGTGCGCCAACATGGCCATGTTAGAAAAAATGGATAGAGCTTGGTCTTCTATGACCAAGTTTTTATTTGCCAGCTTGATTCATAGAATTAAGAGTAACAATAAACGTAATGCCAGATTGAATATTGCCGCGCATTACGATTTGGGGAATGATTTTTTTAGACTGTTTCTCGATAACAAGATGATGTACTCCGCCGCTATTTTTCCCGATAGGAACGCATCATTAGATCAGGCTGCAGAATATAAACTCGCTCATATCTGTCGACGCCTGCAGCTCATAGCAACGGATCATTTACTGGAAATTGGCGCAGGTTGGGGTGGAATGGCAGTCTATGCGGCAAAACAATACGGCTGCCGAGTGACGACTACCACAATATCCAAAGAACAATATGATTACACCAGTGAACTGGTAAAACGTGAAGGTTTAGAGGGGAAAATTACCGTTTTATTGCAGGACTACCGCACTTTGGCTGGCCAATTTGACAAATTGGTTTCCGTGGAAATGATCGAAGCAGTGGGGCACAAATATTACCCTCTCTACTTTTCCACTTGTTCTAAGTTACTGAAAAAAAACGGTCTTATGCTGATCCAGGCGATAACTATCGCCGATCAGCGCTACGAGTTCGCCAAAAACGCCACTGACTTTATCCAACGTTATATTTTTCCTGGTGGCGCTTTACCTTCATTGTCGATTATTGCCCGGAATGTAGCTGAATACAGTGATATGCAAATGGTTGGCGTCGAGGATATTACACCCCACTATGCGAAAACTCTATCGGCATGGCGCGAGCGATTTATGTCCAAATTAGAACAGGTTAGACAACAAGGTTTCGATGATATATTTATTCGTATGTGGGAATTTTATCTTTGCTACTGCCAAGGAGGTTTTGACCTACGCGCTATCAGTACAGTACAAGTTTTGGTTGCCAAACCACAATGGCATGATGCTGTTTAAAGCCTAATGGTAGCATCAGACACTGATCATTTGGACGAATGTAACCAGGTTATTGTTGCCCTGGGTAGTAATTTGGGAGATTCCAAGCAGACACTAGAATCAGCAGTAAAAAAATTGTCAACGCAACGAGGCATCAACCAAATACAGTGTTCTTCATGGTATCGAACGCCACCGCTTGGTCCACCGCAACCAAATTATTACAACGGCTGTATTTGGCTATCTTGTCAAGGCTACACTCCTTGTCGGCTACTGCTATGCTTGCAGAGTATTGAAACTACCTATGGCCGCGAGCGCAATCTGCGTTGGGGCGCGCGCACTTTAGATTTGGATATTATTTTTTTTGATGACCAGATTATCAATCAACAAAATTTGACGATACCTCACCCAAGAATGCAAGAACGCGCATTCGTATTAGTGCCACTAGCAGAAATTGCTCCCAACTGGATAGATCCTCGTTCAGGAAAATCGGTAAGCACGCTATGTAAACGTGTTGATTGCAATCATATTGTTAAAATCAAAGCGTTTGAAACCACTTCAAATTGACACGCTGATTCTATTAAAATGCAGTCCGCTTGTAGTTGCGATATTCCGGTGACCAGAAGTTATTTTCAATCTCTTTTTCAATATGTTCATCAGATGTATCGAAGGCGACTCCATCGGCAATTGCTTGCTGAAAAACCCGCTTGGCAATAAATTTACTGACCTGACGAATTTTGCTGAGTTCGGGTAGTAGAGTCCCGGAACCTTGATTGTGTGTAGCGGCATACTCGGCTAACGCGTGACTGGAGGCCATCAGCATACTATCGGTAATATGTTTCGCCTTACTGGCAATGACACCCAAGCCAACACCGGGGAAAATGTAGCTATTGTTACACTGCGCGATCGGGTAAGTTGTGCCGTTGTACTTCACTGCTTCAAAAGGACTGCCAGTGGCGATAATAGCATTACCGTCAGTCCATCTCAGGATGTCTTGCGGTACAGCTTCAATATTTGCCGTCGGATTGGATAGCGGTAGTATAATGGGCCGTGTTGAATTAGTTTTCATCTGTTCAACAATGGGTTGAGTAAATAATCCTGCCACCGCTGATACACCAATGAGCACAGTCGATTTTGAGTGGGTGACTGTTTGCTCCAATGTTGCCGTGTCCTGATATTTCGCATTCACGCCCCAATCTGCCAAAATATTATCACTGTGGCAAAACCGCTTTTGGAAAGTTTTGAGCCCCTGCATGCTTTCCACCACTAGCCCTCGGCTATTGATCATAAAGATACGTTCACGCGCCTGTTGGTCACTCAAACCCTCTGCCACCATTTGCGCAATGATTTGTTCGGCGATACCGCAACCTGC
>CAZEUZ010000079.1:0-3570 GCA_964515805.1 uncultured Cellvibrionaceae bacterium
GTTACTGCCTGTTGGGTAAAAGTACCCGCAGGGCCGAGAAAGGCGACTTTAATTGGTTGCTCTAACGCCAAACAGGCAGACATAATTTCGCGAAATAATCTGCCCATCTCCTCATTGTGCAGTGGTCCTTGATTGTGCTCCATAACCGCACGCAACACTTGAGCCTCGCGTTCAGGCCGATAGAATAAAGTCGTTTGTTCGTCGCCGACTTTCTTGACCGTAGCAATTTCTTGAGCACATTGAGCTCGCTCGCTGATCAAATCGGCAATTTCTTCGTCGATTCTATCGATTCGGTCACGCAAATTACTCAACTTATCGGACATATCATTCATCGCTGAATCTCAATTTCATGCCACTGATATCAATCAGTTTCCTCGATGCGTTCAACGTTCTTCAAATGCTCTCCTTGTTTGAGCCTGATCACTCGAACGCCTTGCGTGTTTCTACCAGAAACAGAGATTTCATCAACATGGGTGCGCACTAAAGTGCCCTGATCGGATATCAGCATAATCTCTTCTTGATCAAATACCTGTATTGCAGCGACCAACTTACCATTGCGCTCACTCATTTGCATGGTAATAACACCTTGGCCGCCACGCCCTTTCGTTGGAAACTCACTGAGAGAGGTGCGCTTACCATAACCGTTTTCACTGACGGTTAACACCTTACCGGGTTCAGTGGGAATCACCATGGAAATCAGACAATGTCCATCTGCCAAGCGAATGCCACGTACACCACGGGAGGCACGCCCCATGGCACGGACATTGGTCTCGGAAAAACGCACCGATTTTCCCGCTGAAGAAAACTGCATAATATCCTGTTTTCCGTCGGTAATAGCAGTGCTGACTAAATGATCACCCTCATCCAAATCGATCGCCCGCAAACCACTGCTGCGAGGCCTGGCGAACTGACTGAGAGATGTTTTCTTTACAGTACCAAAAGCAGTGGCCATAAATATAAAATGACCTTCATCATATTTTCGCACTGGCAAGATTGAGGTCACTCGTTCATTGGCATCCAGCGGTAGTAAATTAATAATTGGCCGACCACGTGACTGGCGAGTTGCGAGAGGAATCTGAAAGACCTTCAACCAGTAGACTTTTCCCAAATCAGTGAAACACAGAATAGTGTCATGAGTGCTTGCGACAAGTAAGTGCTCGACAAAGTCTTCATCTTTAACTGCCGTGGCCGCTTTACCCATACCACCCCGCCGCTGTGCTTGGTAATCAGCCAGGGGTTGAGTTTTAGCATAGCCGCCGTGAGAAATAGTCACCACCCGATCTTCCTCTGTAATTAAGTCTTCAATGGTAAGATCGTGCTTGGAATTCTGTATCAACGTGCGGCGCTCATCCCCATACTGAGTTAAAATCTCATTTAGTTCATCGCGAATTAATGCCATTAATCGTTCAGGCTGGGCCAGGATTTCCATAAAATCAGTGATTTGATCCAACTTTAGTTGGTATTCACTCAATAATTTCTCATGTTCCATGCCCGTCAGCCGATGCAGCTGCAAATCAAGGATAGCCTTTACTTGTTCCGGAGAAAGATGGTAAGCGCCATCTTTCAAACCGTATTCTGCAGACAGGCCTTCAGGTCGACAAGCATCGGCGCCGGCGCGCGATAAAAATTGCATAACGGATTCTGCCCGCCAACCACGGGATAACAACCCTGCCCTCGCCTCTGCCGGACTGGCGGATTGCTTGATTAAAGCAATCACTTCGTCAATATTGGCAATGGCTACAGCCAATCCCTCGAGAGTATGGCCTCTTTGTCGCGCTTTTCTCAACAAATAAATTGTACGGCGGGTGACCACTTCACGGCGATGAAGAATAAAATAGTCAATCAGTTGCTTCAAATTGAGGGTTCGCGGTTGACCTTCAACCAAAGCGACGATATTAATACCAAATACACTTTCCAATTGCGTTTGAGCAAACAGATTATTCAATACGACATCACCCAATTCGCCCCGTTTTAATTCGATGACGATACGCAAGCCGTCTTTGTCAGACTCATCGCGCAGTTCACTGATACCTTCGATTTTCTTTTCTTTTACCAATTCGGCAATTTTTTCAACAACACGGGCTTTATTTAACTGATAAGGAATTTCAGTGATGATGATGACTTCTCTATTGTTTTTATCATCTCGTTCAATATCGGCTTTGGCGCGCACATAGATACGTCCACGGCCAGTACGATAGGCCTGTATGATGCCGGCACGACCATTAATAATGGCTGCGGTAGGAAAATCCGGCCCCGGTATAATGTCCATCAATTCGTCAATGGTTATGTCGCTATTGTCAATGACAGCGAGACAACCTTTAATCACTTCCGTCAAATTATGTGGAGGAATATTAGTAGCCATACCGACGGCTATCCCAGATGATCCATTGACTAACAAGTTGGGAACGCGTGAGGGCAACACATCGGGAATCTGCTCGGCGCCATCGTAGTTGGGCACAAAATCAACGGTTTCCTTATCCAAATCAGACAATAATTCATGAGCGATTTTGGACATACGAATTTCGGTATAGCGCATGGCGGCTGGACTATCGCCATCAATAGAGCCGAAGTTGCCCTGGCCATCCACTAACATATATCGCAATGAAAAAGGTTGCGCCATTCTGACGATAGTGTCATAAACGGCAGAATCGCCGTGCGGATGGTACTTACCGATTACATCGCCAACTACCCTTGCAGACTTTTTATAGGGCTTGTTCCAATCGTTACTCAACTCATTCATGGCAAACAACACACGCCTGTGAACAGGCTTGAGGCCATCGCGAACATCGGGCAAAGCGCGGCCGACTATCACACTCATGGCGTAGTCGAGATAAGATTTTTTCAGTTCATCTTCGATACTGACGGGAGATATTTCTTGTGCTAATTCAACCATGTTTTTAGAGGGAGTATATTTTTACTAATTGTATTGAAATGTGTTGTTAACTATGTTGTAAAACTGACCTTAGAGGCAATTCAAAACACAAACAAAATAGTTAACTTGATTAGCTTTCTCATTTCAGTCGCAGAGAAAGCATGTTGTTTTGTTAAAAGATATTATTAAATCTTAATCAAAGGCCCATGGTATCATAAAAATAACCCTAAAACCTGACTAAAAAGCCGATTATAGCTACAACTTGCGCCATATTGACACAATCACAAGCGCAACGTTCAATGATCAAAAATCGACACTGCCCTCACTTGAAATCAAACTTGAATGATAAGACGATAAGATGGTCCATATAAGAGAAAAAGTTTCCAGTCTTGTTTATCAATTTCCGCTTCTGGTAATTATCATCGGATTATCAAACGTCGCCTATACGATTGAGCTAGATGACTACAATTGGCGGGATAATCAAATCACCTATATCTCACCCACCCGACTTAAACAAAGCCCTCACGATATTCCCGCTTCCGTCAGTAAAATAACCCAGGAAACCATCAATAAACTCCAGCTCAACAGTCTACCCGAAGTCTTTAACTATATCGCGGGCATGGCTGGCATCAGAGTGGTTGGCTACGGGTATAGCGTTAACTACCATGTTTCGGATACTAATGCTCCTGGCCGCATGC
>CAZEUZ010000080.1:0-4009 GCA_964515805.1 uncultured Cellvibrionaceae bacterium
CTGGGTAAACTATGCAGCCTTACCCGAAAGTTCCGACTATGAGAATTGTAAAAAGATAACTAAGGGTAAAGCATCTGGCATTTTGAGTTTTGGTATTTCGGGTGGTTTTGAAGCCTGCGCCCGATTTATTGACGCTCTTGACATGATCTTGCGTTTAGTCAATATTGGCGACGCCAAGTCGCTGGCGTGTCACCCAGCTTCCACCACCCACCGTCAACTGAGTGAAGAGGAACTGGCAAAAGCGGGGGTGACTGTCGATTTGGTGCGTATATCAGTCGGTATTGAACACATTGATGACATCATCGCCGATGTTTCTCAGGCATTGGATAAAGCGTAAGTTTTATGACCAGTCTGTTTTCAGTCGCCTAAAACTTATCGGTCACTGTACCGTCGAGGATTTTCTCCAATGCTTCTTCTTCCGAGTGAAACACCTGCGCGGTGCCCGCCAGAGCGGGCTCCCTCTCAGAGAGGCCTGTTCTGGCCTTCACAGACTCATCTATTCGACTGACGATCACAAGTTCTCAAGTTATTATACA
This sequence comes from uncultured Cellvibrionaceae bacterium, assembly GCA_964515805.1. Classification (GTDB taxonomy): domain Bacteria; phylum Pseudomonadota; class Gammaproteobacteria; order Pseudomonadales; family Cellvibrionaceae; genus CAZEUZ01. The sequence goes on from CAZEUZ010000080.1 coordinate 537, forward strand.
CTGCCAACTGCTTTACAGCAGGCTCGGTGGGGTGATTTGCATCCATCGAAGCATTCATTAGGTAATTTTTGGTCTAACTGAACAAAATAAGTTCGATTTGCGCTAGTTTCCATCTGAAAATTGGGATTTAAAGAGTAAACGTTCTCAGAAATTTCGGCTAAAACGCTTTGCCTAATACGCAAAAAGGTGCTTTATATTTCCTATACTCTATTTCCGCTTGCTTGAGTACGGTTATGTCATCTGAATTGAATTGTTCATGCTCGTCAAATACTTCTCCGATGAATCGAACACTGGAATTATAGTTTCTCTCGACGGGGAACGGTTTTTTTTCAAAGAAAGGGTCATGTACAAGTGCATGTGTGTGCACTAGCGGATAAATCTTTTCTTTTAAAAAGTTTTGATCTACTTGCCAGAAATTAACCTTTTTATAATCTTCTACCATATTTTTCATGTTTGAAAGTAATCCGTTTCTCACGCCCCATATTCCACCCATGATTTCGGTTGCATGATATGGATGATCTCGAATAATATGGAAGTCCTTATTTGATTCCATCCATTCATTGACTGCAGCCGCTTCTCTTGCACACAGTCTACTGTCTGTGTCCCTTGATAGCATAGCATTAACTTCAGGATCGCTCGCAGCTAAAAAACGCCAAAACATACCGGTTCGATCACACGGTCCTGACATATGAATCAATTCCACGTTACCTCTTTCTCGTAGTTGATCAACTATAGGATGAGGGACATCTTCTCCAATATAGAACCGGCAGATCCATCCTGGGAAATATTTGTCGGCAAGATCACAGTTTTTAATTGCGCCCAATGTGTACTTTAGATTGTTACCCCATAAACAAAAAGAAATTACATTCTTCATTCTAAAGCCTAGGTTAATTATCCCGATACTGAATTGACTCCGATTGCTCATCTGTATATTGATAATAATGAAGTACATCAAACAATTTAACTTGCTTACCTATTGCTGGGATCATCCGTGAACACCAATCCCAATCCTCTCCCCATGAGAGTTTTTTAAACGGTACCTTCTTGGCAATCTCACTTTTCCAAACACACATATGCCATGGCATCCGTTTCATATTAATAAATTTACCATCTGCTCCTCTTCGCAGTGGCTCGTTGTCTTTATGGTTCATATCAAAAGAAACCATGACTTTTTCTCCATTGATAGAACAATGTTGTTCAAAACATAAAACATCTATATCTTCTGAGAGATTGTTACAGATCTTCTCGATGTAATCATCAGAGATGGTGTCATCGTCATCCAGACAGGCAACAAACTTACCACGGGCAGCCTGCAAGAGAATATTTCTTTTCTCGCCAATTGTCATTGACTTGTTGTCAACTAGGCAAAGAACTTCTACATCAGCTCTATTACCAATCTGCTTATCAAGCTTAGAGTATAGATTGGTTAGTTTATCTAATCGAGAATGAATAGACGGTATCATTACCGTAAATAGTATTTTGTCTGACTCTACTGACATCTCAGGATTCTAGAGGGTCGACAGAGAATTTTAGAGGATCAACGGGCCAGTTATAGTCAATGCCAAGTTTATCTATACCGAATCGGTAGTTCATTCTCTTCTTGTAAATCTCACCATCAATATCATACATTTTTTGGTTCTCGTTTCTTGCATGTAGTTCGTCAAATGGTTCAGCTGTCCATCGGTGTTCTGCTAGAACTGTCTCATTAATTACTAATCGCCCAGCATAATTTGCTACTAGTGTCTGTTCATTGTCTGCATAAAGAGAGGTATATTCTGGGTGGTAGATATATCCAAATCTTTTATACCATTTCCAACCTATTGTTGGCAGAGTCATCAATATATCACTTCGAAGTCCATCATTAAATTTGATCGCGCCATCTCCGTCCGGAAAATACTTCTTTAATTCCTCAAGGATAACTCTATTGTAACCATCTACCCTGATCCACATATCATCAGATGCCAAAAGAAGGGCATCTGCCGACTCACCTTCTAAGTTGGCATTACATGCTGCAATTTTACTTTTGTTATTTCCAAAGTGGTAAATAAGAGAATGATTTCTTTCCTCTAAGGCGCTTTTTTGATCTTCAAGCCATTTGATGATCTTATTATTTTTCATAGTTTGATCATTCTCATCACATGTGATTACAAATCTAGTTCTGTAATTATCATCTAGATAATTCACATAGTCAGAAAACACCTGTTTAAACTTATCAGGTCTATTGCGTGTTGGGAACTTCACGATCAATTTTTCCATTACAGATAATCCTTGTATTGAAAAGAATTAGAGTCTCATAATATATTTAAGGTTTATCGTAAATGTGCCATCAATATTATTAATAACCGCAGCATTTTGCGATACCAGGCGCGTGTTTTTGGTTCTTTAAGCGCTAATATAGCTAACTCGTCGACCGCATCTTCGGGTTCGACAAATATGTTGTTATCGCTATTAAAATAAAGTGGATAAGTGATCAATGTACCGAATACAAGCTCATCCAGGCTCAGTGTTTTTGTTCGACGCACACAACTGACATTATCTTTTGTCAAACTCCAACCGCCATAGAAGGGAAGCCCATGGCAAACAACGGGGGAGTAACACCGATGGAAACACTCATCGATGGCGAGAAAATCTGGCAGGGAAAGATATTGAATTGAACTTGACCTGACAGTCACTTCGTCAGAATTGGTAACTGTCCGATAAGTTCTGAAATACTACAGTATTTCCTATACTATTTTAGTACTATGAAGCTGTCCAATCAGATTCATTGTCGAAATAATCTGCATATGTTGCATTGGTCAAAGCCACACCTCCACTCACATACTTTTCGTGTCTTGCTCTGACATGGTGGAAAGCTTTGATGGCAAAAGCCAATGCGTCTCTATTTTCATCACTTACAGGAAAAAACTTATTTCTACTCACGTGGTGTTCTTCCCCATTAACATATTCAACTGATACTTCTTTTTGTTCTCCCTTTATTACTCTAGTCTCATTTACTATTGTGTAGGGCATTGTATCTCGAACGAAAGCTCGTCCGATATTGGTTTTTTTGTCGTGGTCTTGGGTTATTCTCCCCCATTCAGATCCAGATCTGAAATATACAGAGGGATTACTCCCTACATCACCAGTGTAACCTATGATATTTTCTGCAACGTAAAAGTCATCTCTATAGCCCATGGTTAATGTCTCCAATATTTTTTAGTATCTTAAATTTGTTACGAAACAGCTCCCTAAAATTGGCAACTATTCCTTAGGCAAGCATAAAGTAATTAAATGGATCGATCAAACATATGTACTACTTACAATATATTTGCTAATTCTGTCAGTAACACGCTAGTTGTCCGGATTAGGTAGCATACGATCTGTCCGGTTTATTCTTATGGGACTGTCCAGTATTGAGGACCCGGCAGTAATTGAGCACATCCTAAAACACCTCAAGCAGAAAGCGGCTAATAGCGATACCACCCATGGCCATA
>CAZEUZ010000081.1:0-9805 GCA_964515805.1 uncultured Cellvibrionaceae bacterium
GGTCGAAGATAGTAACAATAGTGCTAATACAGATACTAAAAGCTTTAGCTGGACTATTACCGATGGCGGTGGAAGCTCGCCGATCAGTATTACGGCAATTGGCCCCCAGCAAAATACCGAAGGCGATATGGTATCGTTGCAGGTAAGTGCCAGCGGCGGTAGCGGCAGCTTTAGCTATAGCGCTACTGGTCTGCCCAGTGGGCTGACGATTGATGCAACTGGCCTGATCGCTGGCAGTGCGAGCCCCAGCGGCACCTATGCTGTCGAGGTCACAGTCGTTGACAGTAATAATAGTGCTAATACAGCCACTGAAAATTTTAATTGGGATATCACTCCTATCGCACCAAGTATCCTTTACCGCGTTAATGCCGGTGGTGGAGAAATTACTGCAATCGATGGCGACATCAATTGGGAGGCTGATACCCAGAGCAACAACTCGGCTTATCTCGCCAGTGCTGGCAGCAACAAAACCACGGGCTTTTCGATGAACAACGGTTACGATGCCGGTGTCGATCAGACGACAACGCCAACGGCGATCTACAACACCGAACGCTGGGATTCGAGTGCGGCGCCCAGTATGGCCTACGCTTTCCCGGTCAGTGCGGGCAGCTACGAAGTTCGGCTTTATATGGGCAATGGCTGGAATGGCACTAACGATCCGGGTGAGCGCGTTTTCGACGTTGTAATCGAAGGGGTAAGCTATACGCAACTGACTAACATTGATCTATCCGCGACGTTTGGTCATAAAGTTGGCGGTATAATCACCCAAACGGTGACGGTTAGCGACGGCGTGCTCAATATCGAGTTTTTACACAAAGTACAGAACCCTTTGATCAATGGGATTGAAATTATTAGTGACAGTGGCAGTCTGCCGATCAGCATTGATCCGATTGGCGACCAGCAACACACCGAAGGCGATGCGGTATCGTTACAGGTAAGTGCCAACGGCGGTAGTACGCCCCTTACCTATAGCGCCAGCGGCCTGCCAACAGGACTAGCGATTGATCAGTCTACTGGTGAGATCTCTGGTACGGTGGCAGTGGGCGCCAGTGCGAACAGTCCATTCACTGTCACCATTACGGTCGATGATAGCGATAGCGACCCGAACGATACCGTGACGGAAAGCTTTAACTGGACGATTACCGATCCCAACACTTTGACTTGGATTGATAAGAATGAGGATGAAAACTACACTGCACGTCACGAGAACTCGTTTGTGCAAGCCGGCGACAAGTTCTATCTGTTCGGTGGCCGAGAGAATCCGCAAGTTCTGGACACCTACAACTATACAACAAATAGTTGGACACAAAGTGCAAGCGCACCGATTCCCTTTAATCACTTTCAGGCGACCGAGTATCAGGGCCTTATTTGGGTTATTGGCGCCTTTAAGGATAATAACTTCCCGAACGAGCTACCCGCTGAATATGTCTGGGCCTTCGATCCCGCTAATGATGTCTGGATTCAGGGCCCAGAAATCCCCGAGTCGCGTCGGCGTGGCAGCACGGGGTTGGTAGTTTATAACGATAAGTTCTATATCGTTGGAGGTAATACTGTGGGTCATAATGGTGGCTATGTGGCTTGGTTCGATGAATTCGATCCCAAGACGGGCAGTTGGACCCAATTGATTGATGCACCACGCGCGCGCGATCATTTCCATGCCGCTGTCTCTGGCGATAATCTGTATATGGTCGGCGGCCGGCTTTCTGGCGGCGTCGGTGGTGTTTTTGCCCCGTTAATTCCGGAAGTGGATGTGTATAATTTCACCACTCAAACGTGGTCTACCTTGCCTTCAGGGAGTAATTTGCCGACACCCAGAGCCGGATCAGCTGTATCGGTCTTCAATCAACAAATCATGATTATGGGCGGTGAAGGTAACGGCCAGGCTTACAAAACGGTTGAGGCATTGGACCCCCAAACCAATGGTTGGCAGACACTGTCTGATATGAATCACGCACGCCATGGTACCCAGTCGATCGTTTCTGGCCAGGGCCTCTATATTGCGTCCGGTTCGCCCAACCAAGGCGGCGGCAATCAGAAAAACATGGAAGTCTATGGTGTGGATCAGCCGGCAGGCGAAGCGAGTACTCCAGGCGTAATTATGTTGCCTACTACTGTTGCAATCACCACCGCAAATACGCCAGTGCAGATCGATATCGATCACTTCGATGGCAATCAGGGCGTGCTTATCAACAATCTATCGATTACAGGTACCGATGCGACCGACTTTGTAATAACCAGTTCGCCGTCGACACCGTTCCTAATATCGACTGTTAGTACACAGGCAATTATGGTTGAATACACCGGTACAGCCACTAGCGCTAGTGCAACACTTAACGTGTTCTATAGTGGCGGTCAAACCGATAACATCCAACTTACTTTTGGGCAATGAAATCACTCAATGACTCAAGAGTTTGGTAAAGCGGATAATACACAGTATTGCAATCAATACCGACACTACGACGAAATAGCATCCGGGGGTTTAGCAGAGAAATTGCAGGCTATGTTTTTTAAAGTGTTACTGGATTAATGCCCTTATAGCTGGAGAGCATCAAAAAATGTGGGGCAGCTAAACGGATACTTATTGACTACCAATAAATGCAACCAATTGGTGGTGTTTAATCAACACAATTCTTGTATCACCTTCATACTCAAATAAAAAAACCGCCTGCGGTTGACCCTGAATATATCGAGAATCAACTGCAGACAATTCAAGAATTAGAGGTTTACTTTTAGGTAAATACAGAACCCCTGATTCCAGAGTAATCCGTTTGCCCCCCACGGTAACAACAATATTGCTTATCTTTACCGGCAGATCGCGGCGAGACCGAAATTGAAATTGATAGCCTCTGACAAGGTTTTCTTTTCCTTCTGCTAAGGTGGCTAGCATGCTCAATGATGCTCTATGTTTATCAAAAAACAATGTCGATTCCCGGTAATCATGCTTTTCAGCTTTCAGAATAGATTTTGCCGCAGGTACCAGTTTTTCATCAATAGATAATTGAGTATATGTTTGACAAGCAGTTAATAAGAATATGCCCATTAACATCATTATTGTTAATATCATTACATTTAATATTTTTTTAGCTACATACTGAATCATTATAAGTCTTCTTCCTTTGACTTATTTAGCAATACCACTAATACATACTCTGCTCTCCAGTGTTTTAGCCGAACACATTTTAAGGTACGTAAAATTTCCGGTAATGATTAAGGTTTTTTGACCTATGGCTAGAGTTTCTTAACATTGAGGCTAACCGTTAATATACTCTCTGACTGTGCTTGCGCTACATTGAGCTCTAGAATTTGCAGGTTGTGATTGTATTCCAAATCGTATAGCCATTGTATTAATGGTTTGTAAGCTGCATTTTCCAGATATAAGCGTACTTCGCCATTACGGCCCGGTTGAAAACCTTTCATGCGTAAATTATTGCCGCGCAAGCTTGTGTCGATGATCTCAGCGAGGTTACTTCCGTTGGCAGTATTGCCACTTTGTGGTACTTGTTGCTGCAACCGGCTGACCAATGATTCCACTGTTGTCAATGTACGCGTCAGATTAGCCGTCCGCTGCACTTCTTTATTTCGCCGCTCTATCAGTGGCTGACACAATAATGCCCACAGTAAAAAAACACAGGTCACAATAGCGCCAACGATCAAATACAATTGATCTTTTGAAGATTGTGCCTGCCAGAGTGCTTGTATTTTTTGAATCACGATTAGTTTTCCACCCTGAGAATATGGAGACGCGCCCTGACGCTATCATCACTGTTATCAGAACGCTTCAACTCTGCTTGTAAATCAGCGGTTTGCAATTGCTTGCGTAGCTTTTCAATGGCACTAAAAGCTTTAGCCTCAATGGTCAAACGCAACTCCTGACTGTCGTTATCGTATGTCAGTGCCGTAATATTAATATTTTCGGCTTTAATCGCGGGGGCTGCTGCAGAGATGAGATAAGTAGCTTGACTCTTGCTGGCACCATTGTCCGTTGTGTCCAGTCTGCGCTGCAATTGTTTGACTGGATCAACCATAACACCTTCTGGTGCTATCTGACGATAGCGTTGCTCTATTTGCTGCTCTATCGCTTGTTGGCGGTTTTTTAACTGGAAAATTTCCAACAGATTAACGGCTACAAAAACCAGCAGAGTCGCAACGGATAGGGTGATATAAATCCGCGATGCTTGCCACCACTGCTTTAAAGGTAATTTTTCTGCATAGGGTCCCTGACAAAAATTAATACCACTGTTGCCCAGCAGATCCAATACAGGTTTTCCTGTGCACCGAGTAGCCTGTGGACGCAACGAATCCGGCAGACATTTAACAAGATTATCTAGCAACTGTTCACTATTGCCATAAAGTTGTATATCTGCATGGGTATCGTTTAATACATCATCCAATAATGGCTGCAATGCCTTATGACCGGTAGAAAATCCCAGGCCACTGCTGTGAAAACACAATGCTCGCGACTCCATTGACCAGATAACCCACTGATTGAAGCCGGGCGTCAATAATTGAAAATCGGCCACGCAACGACTGATGATGAGACCTTGTTCTTGATACCAGGCAACTGTTTCAGCGAACCATGCATCGTCCACATAGGCAACAACGGCGCTATCCGTTGTCATTGGCTCTGTGACAAAATGCAAGTCTTCTACATTGCCGATAATCTGCTCCTCCAATTGATAGGGAAGTAATTGACGAAAATGACGCTTCTCAGCAGCATTGTAAACGACGCTGGTTGTTACAACTTTTTCACCGGGAATCACCAGCACAATCGATAGCTGTAAGGACTGTAATGATGATAGCAATGCTGCCTTATCGCCCTGCTGCGGCTGGTCTTCCCATTGCCCCTTATCATTGACGACGCCCCAACGATAATCGTCAGGTGTATCGACTAAGTGTTGCACCAGCACCTGTTGTAACAAGAATGTGTTCCTTTTGCTTGACGATTCTTTTATGTGATTATTTTGTAATAGAACTATAACTGATTTTGGCTGCGGCGAATAACCAACGTTTTGAATGCATTATCTTTTTGCACACGCTTTAATAAACTCACACCATGCCGATATTGGTTGACCACCTGCGCCTCTGCAGTCAATAGAAAATAGTTGCTTCCTGTTGTCAATCCATCCATCTCTGGCCAGATGGTGGGGTCTGCGCCAAACACCGCCTGAAAACCGGCACTGTTTAGAAAATCACCTGTTGCCTTAAAGCCTTCCTGATCATTATCGTTGTTAGTGAATACATCTAATGATGAATCATCTGTTTGGGCAGCATCCTCAGTCGGGCGGTCATTCATCAACGAATGAACGTCGTCTTCGCTCAGCGGTTCGGGATTATGTTTGGTGTTAATGGTGCGCATAATCACTGCTGGCGCAGTATTGAGATTAATGCCACTATTGTCGGGCAACGCTATCACCAACGGCTCTAGGTAACGATAAATATCAGGCGTAATACCGCGTACTAACCGCAATTCCGTGATACTGACAAATAACTGGTTGGCTGCTCGGTAAGGCACTGTTTGACCTGCATAGAAAGACGATTCCGCACCACCGGCGCCAGTGGTATTATCATCGGCATCAATCCAGTCGATAATTGCTTCCGTGATAGGTATGGCATCGCTGCTGCTGATCGGGTTGTTTTCATCTGTTTGCAATAACCGTATAAAACGCCGTTGAGCCGGTGTAAAGCGATTGCCAAATGCCCCGTTGGGTTGATAAGGCTGAGGGCGGCCCTGCAACTGATTGATATTAAAGCGTCCCTGGGCATCGGTTAACTCCGCTTCAGTCCAGCCGCCATCAACCGGCGCAGAAATTTTAGTGGCAGCCCATTTTTCACCCAAATGATCATAGCTACCATTGCCATTTTCCTTGTCTGCTTGAGCGTCGGCAGTCAAGCCCCACTGGGCAAAACTTTCCACACTCAATAAATAGTGATTAGCCTGACCGCCATGAAGGCGCTGCTCTGCCCGCGCCATGGTTAATTGAAAATTCCCGTTAAATCGCAAAACTAAGCCGGTAATCAGGGCGACGATCAACAATACAATAATCAATACTGCACCCTGCTGTTTTTTATTTTGTTGGACGATTGGTTGAACTAATTTCTCCATGATTGATATCACACTCTAAGCTTTATCAAGGTGTCTGCGCAAAAGTGAAGATACGGGTAATTTCACCTCTATTTTCTACAGTTAATACCACCTCAACAGCTAGCGGCAAGGGCATGTTATTTTTCCCTGTCGGCGGCCAGCCGGTTATCCAGTTATTATCATTAAGGCTATCGGCATCCGCGGGCAAAAACCGTAACTGCAGCTCTTCAATATTACTGAGTAAACGGCGCTGCTTTGCTACCGGCGCATCGGCGGTATCGACAACCGCCCAATAGTCACGCCAGAGCACTTTTTTTCCTGAATTATTCTCATCTTGCGTCAACCGGTAACCCACCAGCTGAAGATGGCTTCGCTGCCTTTCCAACGGGTTGTCCCAGCCACTGCGGACGAGGCGGATAATAGAGTCATCAGCACCGGTGATAACAGCGCTGCTCTGACTTAAACGATCGCCAAAAAGCCCAGTAAATGCTGGCTGTTGCTGCCCATACACGTCGGCCCAAGGGCGATTGACTGCGTGATTAAAATCCGCTGATAGCCATTGAAAAACACGGTCAACGGCATGCAGTTGATCAGTAACTTCACGTACCTGCACCACCGATTGGACAGCACTAGTTAGCGCTCGGTAAGCTGCGGTTGTCATCAGCACACCGATAGTGATGGCAACTATCAGTTCAATCAGTGTAAAACCGCAATGGCGTGCATTGTTAGGCATGTATTCCAGCCATTGATATTAACCGTCGAGATAGGTTTCCATAGTAACCAACGGTTCTTCATCCGCATCGCGGCTCACAGTGACCTGTATGCGAATGAGCTCAGAGACAGTTTTCTCCGGTTCAATACGCCAATACCAGGTTGTATCTAACATCTCAGCCCTGTCATCTATGGGCGCATTGGGCACTGCACCTGTCAACTGGTGTTGCAACCGCAACCGGGTCAATTGATTTTCCGCCAACCAATAGGCTGCCGTTTGATCTTGCAATTCCCGGGTAGTGTTGATTTGTTGCATAATGGAAAACATCAGTGCAGGCAATGCAAAACCGATAATCGCCATAGCGACCAGGACTTCTATCAACGTGAAGCCTTTATTGGTATTTTTCAGCCCGACATTACTTAAATTACTACATCTCATTATGACTGCTCGTTGTCAGTTCTCCGGTCTCATCCACACCGATGCGATACGTTGCTGTATCATCAGAGCCAGCACGATAAATGAGCTCTAGTGTGAAATCCGTTATCTCTCCACTGGAAGAAATAACAACTTCCGGTTTAATGGTAGCTTGTGAAGTTTGGAAAGTGCCAGTGCTTGATTTAACGCCATTTACTGTTGTCGGTATTTCGCTGAAATCTTCAATCAGCTCATCTTCAACCAATAGTTCCAATATCACATCATCAGGCAGTTGGGTTGCCGTCAATGGTTTGGATAATGCTTGCCATCGATTTTTAACATGGTGATACCAAGCATATTGCCAATAAATAGCACTATTTTCCGTCTCTTTTTGCTCGATCTGCAAGCCGATGGTATTACCTGATAATAAAGCGGTATCCGCTGCTAATAGCAGCTGCCGATAAAATTTATCGCCGATATCATCAATGCGCTTCTGTGTGTTGCCGCTGGTAATATTGATACTGATTGCAGCTGCCATTGTGGCAATGATAAGTACCACTATCATCATTTCCAACAGTGTAAAACCGGTGTTGAGGTATCCTCTGTTCACATCACACAACGTGCGCAAGCTACGCTCGTCTATTTATCCTCAAATCGCTGCCAATTGTAAATATCTGCATCTTCCTCTACGCCACCGCTCACACCATCGGCACCGTAGCTGTATAAATCATATTCACCTTTTTCGCCGGGCACTAAATAGATATAAGGATTACCCCAGGGGTCCTTCGGTTCACCACCCTTGAGATAACCACCCTCCGGCCAACTGCGCGGTATTGGCTCAATAGATGGTTTTTCCACCAGTGCCAACAGGCCTTGTTCGCTTGTAGGCAGTTTCTTATGGTTCAGACGATATCGTTCCAATGCTATTTCAATCGTGTTCATATCCTGAAATACGGCGTTTACCCTGGCTCTGTGAGGTTCACCGCCAAACTGGCCAGCCACAGTGGCTGCCAAAATACCGATAATTACCAGCACCACCATAATTTCGATCAAACTAAAGCCCGATTGATACTTCTTTTTGTAAAAACCAATGCTATACACGTTTCTCTCCATACCTTCCATACTCTCTCTATACACTCCTTAAAAACCTTAGCCACTAAATTAAGTCATTCATATTAAAAATCGGCGTCAATATCGCATACATAATAAAACCCACCAAAACCGCCATAATCACAATCGTAAGTGGCTCCAATACAGTTAGTGCGGAACTCACTTGTAAGTCTAATTCTCGCTCTTGATTGCGGGAAGCATAGCGCAACTGTTCCGCCAAGGTGCCATTCATTTCGCCACTGGCGACCATCTGCACCAATAAGGGTGGAAAAAACTGTGCTTTATCCAATGCATGATGTAGCGTTGAACCCTCTTGCACTGCATCGGTCACTTGACTATTGTTTTTTCGTAAATGCCTATTGCCCATCACCTGTGATGCGATCTGTAAACCATCTAATAATGGCACGCCGCTGTCCAATAACAGGCCTAAGGTCGCTGCAAACTGTGCTGTATTCGATTGCACAATGATATGGCTAACCACCGGTATTTTTAATAGCCATCGGTGAAGCCGCAACTGATTTTTGGGTTTCTGCAACCAATGTGTCCAACCGATCACCAATCCCAATAGCCCCACTATACAGAATAAACCGTAGTTGGATAGAAAGTCGCTAACTGCAATCAACAGTGTTGTGCTGAAAGGTAATGTTTGCTCCGCTCGGATAAAAATACTGGTCAGTTCGGGAACCACCTTAACCATTAAAATAGTCACGATAGCGATAGTCACTAACATAAGCACAATAGGATAGATAATCGCTGACTGCAGCTTTTGCTTTATGTACTGACTGTTTTCCGTGTATTCCGCCAGGCGTTCTAACACCGGACCGAGAAAGCCCGCCTTTTCGCCAGCACCGACCATCGCCCGATAAGTATCGTTAAAAACCTGAGGGTGCTCCCCCATGGCTTGAGCCAAGCTCAGGCCTTCGGTCACTCGCGAGCGTATCTGCAACATAATCTGCTGCACGTTATCCTTGCGCGTCTGCTTTGCCACCGCTTGCAAACACTCGTCGATAGGCATGCCCGATTGCACCAAGGAGGCCAACTGGCGAGTCAGTAAAGTCAAATCCTTGATGGACAATTTTCGGGTGAATAAATGGAGGCTAAACCGCGACCGGTCGCCGCTCTTAACGGCCGACTTTCTCTCTGTTTTAGCACTTTCAACACTGATAGGCTTCAGTTGATTACGGCGCAATTGGTTGCGCACATGACGTTCGGAGTCACCCTCCAACGTGCCTTTAATCATTTTCCCCGCAGCATTTAAAGCGCGGTAGCTGAATGCGCCCATTATTGTTTATTGGCCATCGTTATTGACTATGATTAACTGATCGCAGTAACCCGCAATACTTCTTCAAGACTAGTTTCTCCGGCTAACACTCGGCGGCGGCCATCGGCTATTAAGGACGCACTGAACTGACGCGCATGGGCTAACATCGCCTGCTCGCCAGCAGCTTCGTGAATCAATTGGCGCAAGGCATCATCTACTCTAATGA
>CAZEUZ010000082.1:0-2843 GCA_964515805.1 uncultured Cellvibrionaceae bacterium
CAGCATCGCCCTGCAAGCCGATCAACCAATCACCATGTAACATTTGCTGCAAGCTGCACGCCAACAATACCTGAAGGCGGAGAAAACCCTGGATGAAAAACTGGTTGAGGATTGGGCTTAGTAGGCTTGCAATTTGAGATCGCTTTATGCTTGACATCTGACAAGAAAATCGATAGGTTGACATATGCATGTGATATGCCAAAAGGAATCCTTATGAAAATTGCTGCATTGTTTAAAAATGGTAGAAGCCAAGCGGTTCGTTTACCAAAAGATTTTGAATTTGAAGGTGTTTCAGAAGTAGAAATTGCGAAAGAAGGCGATACGGTAATTTTAAAGCCTGTTCGTAAGTCTTGGGCAAGCTTGATAGAAGTCGAAAGGGCCGATCCTGATTTTCTTACTGAACGTGATGATATTTTGGAAGAAGGACGAGTTTGCCTGTGAGAAAAACGTATATGTTAGACACCAATATTTGTTCTTTCATAATGCGTGAACAACCAAAACAGACATTAAAAGTGTTACAAGCACACGTTGAAAGTAAAGACAGAATAATCATATCAGCAATAACATACGCCGAATTAATGTTTGGCAGCATAGGTAAAAAAGCGTCTCCTAAGATGCCATCAATTGTTGCTCAGTTCTTGGAACGCATCGATGCTGTTGTTCCCTGGGATAAATCGGCTGTCGATACTACTACCGAGATTAAAAAATCATTAGCAGCAAAAGGTACACCGATAGGCTCCAATGATGCAGCCATTGCAGGCCATGCAATAGCGCTAGGTTGTGTAGTGGTGACTAACAATATGAGAGAATATGCAAGAATCAAAAATCTTCCTGTTGAAGATTGGAGCAAACTGACAACCAAAAGATAGGGTACAGCCAACGTGGTCGTCCAAGAACACTTGTATCCAGATTAAGAAATGAGGTTGTTATGCCAAGGAGGCCAAGGGTTAGTCTGCCGGGAGTAACCCATCATATTATTCAACGGGGCAATAATTGAATAGCTTGTTTTTACTCAGAGAATGATTATCGTTTTTATCTGGAGTGGCTATTTGACTATGCAGAACATTGCCAATACCAAGTACATGCCTATGTTTTAATGACGAATCATGTACATCTTTTTGTAACGCCTGAAACACGCTCCGGTCTCGGTGAGTTAATGAAACGTCTCGGGCAGCGTTATGTGCAGTATATTAATAGGACTTATCAACGCACCGGTACGTTATGGGAAGGGCGCTTCAAGTCTTGTATAACGCAAGACGATCAGTATGTCTTGAGTTGCTACCGCTATATTGAACTTAACCCTGTGAGAGCAAATATAGTGTCTCACCCTGCAGAATATGCCTGGAGTAGTTATCAGTGTAACGGCTTGGGTAAAATATCGCCCTTGTGTTGCCCTCATGCGAAATATTTACAATTGGGCGGCAATCCAGCCTTGCGTCAACAAGCGTAACGCCGCTTATTTGATGCGCACCTTGACCCTGACCTGTTGAAAGATATCCGGAACTCGGTCAATGGCGGCCTTGCGTTGGGATCTGAACCGTTTAAAGAAGAAATAGAATATTTGCACAAGAGGCGAGTCAGGATTGGTAAGCCTGGATGACCATTTACAGTATTGCCGACGTAATGAGATTTAAAACCCTTATCTGACCCTGGTTTCCCTAGACCCCGGTTTCCCTAAATTTGCCAACGGGTGACAAATGGTGTACGTTGAGAACAAATATTAACTCTTGAGAAGTGACTGTTATGGCACAAGACGCACGCATTAGCTCCCGGATTAATGCAGATTTGAAATCTCAGGGAGACGCTATTTTGTCCGCTTTGGGAATTAAACCATCTCAAGCGATTACGATGTTTTATACCCAGGTGGTTAAACAGCGCGGCTTACCTTTTGAAGTCAAAATGCCCAACGATAAGACTATTAGAGCTTTGCAAGAAACGGATTTAGCACATTATCCAGACGCAAAATCAGCGTTAGACGATATGTGGAACAAGGAATAATCGCGAACTTTAAATGAGAACACCTGCTTTTACGAAGACTTTTAAAAAAGACCTTAAACGCCAGAAAAAACGAGGCAAACTCCGAACAGAAATTGAAGCCATCATCCATACTATTCTGGCAGAAGGTGATGCCCCTCTGAAGTGTCAGCCTCATAACCTCTCAGGTAATTGGGACGGTTTTAGAGAGTGCCATATTCAGCCGGATTGGTTACTGATTTATACCGTCGATGAAAATGTGGCAACTTTCTACAGGACTGGCACTCACTCAGATTTATTTCAATAGTTTTAGTTAAATTTTCTGCTGAAAAAAGGGATCGCCCATAATAAGTCGTGCTGCAAAGCAAGGCATTTCCAATGTGATGAAATAACAACAGGAAAACAACAGGGGACAGACCACAGTTTAGATAAAACAGTTTAATAAACAATAAGGAGGTTGTTATGCCAAGGAGGCCGAGGGTTAGTCTGCCGTGGATAATCGGGGTCAGATAAGCTTTTTTATGATGTGACCTTCAAAAACTCTTCAGCCGTTAATACTCGCAACTCCCTATTTTTCATCACTAAAAGGTCTCTATCTCCGGTTATCAAATAATCGGCTTCACCGCCGATATAGGCTTCCAGAAATTTTTGATCTTTGGGGTCTCGGCACTGTTGGGAATAAGGTTTAGGCTGCACCATGATGGCTGAAGTGATGATCTCAAAGTACAACCTTTGGCGGGTGTGCTTGTTTAGATAGATATCGAATTTCGGGCGTTCAAGCACCTCTCGCCATTCTTTGCTGGTGGCTTCGGAAAACAACAAAACGCCCAGTTCCAGCGTTTTATCCAACGCATGCCGTGGTGAACCAT
>CAZEUZ010000083.1:0-4177 GCA_964515805.1 uncultured Cellvibrionaceae bacterium
GTGAATGGTTTTACCACTCACCATAATTTCAGCGGGACGACAGCGGCTATTGTAATTGGAACTCATAGTAAATCCGTAAGCACCGGCAGACATTAAAGCGAGATAGTCGCCTTGATTGACTGTGAGTAGACGGTCTTTAGCCAAAAAGTCACCCGTTTCACAGACAGGGCCAACGATATCCCAACATATGTCCGATGGGTAATTTTGTTGCTTAAGAGGCAGAACACGTTGCCATGCCTGGTAGAGCGACGGACGTATATTGTCATTCATACCGGCATCGACGATGGCGAAGTTTTTGTGCGCCGTCTGTTTTAAATATTCCACTTTGGTCAATAAAACTCCCGCATTAGCGGCAATATAACGACCTGGCTCAAAAATTAATGTCAGTGGCCTATCAGCCAGTTTTCGTTTTACCTTGGTTAAATATTCGATGACTGATGGAGGCTCTTCATCTTCATAAACAACACCCAAGCCTCCACCGAGATCGAGATGCTTAATTTCGATGCCAAGCTTGGTCAACTGATCGATCAGCTGCAAGATATGATCCAATGCATCGATAAAAGGCGACAAACTGGTCAATTGAGAGCCAATATGGCAATCGACGCCCTTAATCTCAACATGAGCCAAATTCGCTGCATATTGATAGAGAGAGACGGCATCGTCGACATCAACGCCAAATTTATTTTCTTTTAAACCGGTGGAAATGTAGGGATGGGTGTTGGCATCCACATCGGGGTTAACACGTAACGAAACAGGCGCGATCAGATTCATTTTTGCGGCAACGTGGTTAAGCCTTTCCAGTTCCTGTTGTGACTCGACATTAAAGCAGTGAATACCCACTTCAAGAGCTCGGCGTATTTCTGCAGTGGTTTTAGCGACACCGGAAAAGACAACTTTTTTGGCATCACCCCCTGCTTTTAGCACTCGTTCCAATTCACCCGCAGATACAATATCAAAACCGGCGCCCAATCTGGCGAGTAAATTGAGCACGCCAATATTGGAATTGGCTTTGACGGCATAGCAAATAATACCCGGGCAATCACCTAATGCCTGGCTATACGCTTGATATTGCTGGGTAAATGCTGCCTGACTATAGACGTAAGTAGGTGTGCCATAGTGATTAGCTATCGACTCTAAAGTCACTTCTTCGACACAGAGTTCGCCATCATGATAGTCAAATGATTGCATAGTGTTTCTCAACAAGAATGGATTAATAGTGGTTTTAATGGCTGATAAAATCAGCTCTAACCATTGATTTCGGTAACGTTAATGGGCCTGTTTGTCCACAACTAACCAATGTGAGAGTAAGCACCATGATTATGGTGAATGATTTAAAGCTAAAACGCATAACTGACTACAAGTAAGCACTAAAATACAATAGATGAAATTGGGTGACTCTTTGTCATTGTCCTTTAAAATAGTCGGCCCGTTAGTCCTTTAAGAATTATAGACTAAACCGGTGATGATGTTACCCATTTAACCTTTATACCGTCACTATTGAAGAGAGAACCATTGAGATGACAAATCAGATGACAAACAGTCAAGCTGCCGACATTCCTGTTAAATCCCCTTGTATTTCAGTCTGCGTATTGAATGAGGAAGATATCTGTAAAGGCTGCTATCGCAGTGCTCGCGAGATCACCGACTGGAATACGCTGGATAATTCTCAAAAACGGACCATAATGAAAGACGCGCAAGCTCGTTTTAAGCGTTTTAACAAAGACTTGCTATTATGATTAATTAGAGCAGAATCTATTAGCAGTGACTAGCAGCACTCTTACACTTCCCGTTGATTTTTTTGCTCAGATAGATTTTTGAGACTCGTTAACCAGCCGGTAACTAAACTGGCTTACCGTCGCCGAAGTAATCAATAAATCCGTCAAATAGGCGCTTATTTTCTCCTCAAAGCGACGTAAGACCACCGTTTGATCAACCGCAAACGGTATAGAAGGTGTAATAACACTGTGTGATTCATCCCGACTCCCACTCGTTAGTAACAATGCCCGAAAATAAGGGCTTTTGCTGCCATCAGATAGTACCGTACTGGCAGCATAGGCTGTGGCTTTTTGAGATAGCAACCGAACACCTGTATACACTTTATCCTTGTGACGCTGCGCCCAGCAGATAATACCGATGTGCCAACCAAGCTGTTTTGGCTGTCGCAAGCCAAGCAATTCACCTACTCTCACCTTGTCAGGCACCTCATTCTCCCATATCAGGCAGTAACCGCTGACGCTTGAATTGAGGGTATTAACTGTCAATAGTGTTTCACTAGTATTAGCCTGTGATATGGGAGCTTCGAGTTTCTCTTCGAGCTGCCAATCATCATTGGGATTGCTGAGTAAATTCCCTTCTTCCAGACCTTTCTGTAGTGAATTATGTGTCAGTGATTCGAATCGGTCATCCCCCAGTAGTTGATTGTGCAAAGCGGTCAGACCAACACAAATTTCTAATGGCTCAGTGCTCGACTGACGCTCCATCAACCGACTATTAGTCTTTCCCCAGCATCTCAACAAGTGAGTGACCACTACATTGCTGTAAGGGATGGGAAGATGAAGGCTACTCTGGCAGTTATTGTTGGATTCGCCAGTACTTTTCAACGTAGCTATCAAAGATTCTAGGTTGATGGCATAGATTCCTTTACCGGGTTCGCCACGAAGGTGATGGTTGTAAAAGGGGCTTTTATCATGTTTTAGAGAAACCCAGTAAAGAGATTGTCGATCATCCTCTTTAGCTGGCTTTAAATGAACCATTGATGCGCACTGTTCAAATGCCTGAAAAACATGAATCATATCGACTTGACGCAACTGCAATGGAGAACTACAAGCCAACAGTAAACTGCGTTTATAACTGGTGCTAATGGCCATCGCTTGTTGACTTTTTAAGAGCGAATCTTTAATCGCCATCTTTTCTAACTGTTGTTCGATAGCAAATTGATAAAAAGCATGTAATTTGAGCCAGATACCAGTTGGCGGTTGTGGCGTGTAAAATTGATAGCTGCGCAACAGCAGTAAGCCGAGACCACTGATGACCCGATACAGACAAAGCGCGGATAATGATTGGTCGCCTGTATTTTTACTAGTTTGGGTTAAGTCTTTAAGCGCTACCATATAACCTTCGTTGAGGTGACGTTGCAGCGCCTGTGTTATGACCGCCAATTTCATCATCTGTGACGATAATAGCAGCGGCTGACGCAACAATTTGTGCATTGCTCCTTCGATACATTGATGAACGTGGGGATATACTGTCTCTAATAAGCGGATACGCTTTTCAGGCGATATGGTTAATCGGCAGATTTCAGGTAACGCTTTATAGAAAATAACACTGGTTTCAGTCGTTCGGGTTGACGGCAATGATTCAAGCCACTGCCCTAATTTTGCAGGTTCGCTCGCACAAAATGAGAGCTTTGAGAGGTCCTGATTTGGGAGGCTGAATGCCTGAAATAAAGAGGCTGTACTACGTGTATTTGTCAATCGTTATCTAATCCTTTTTCTACTCAAATAAGAGGTAATTTGTAGGCCATATCAGGCACTTCTCTAACTAATTTTGGCACCAGATAGCCTGGCAATTGAGACAATAACTGCCGGTAAATTTCCTTTGCATCGACTTCACTGGTGTCAAAATGCTGTGCTCCATCAACTTTGTCCAGCAAGTGCAGATAGTAAGGCATAATGCCTACTGAAAAAAGCCTTTCACTAAGTTCAGTTAGATCAT
Organism: uncultured Cellvibrionaceae bacterium; assembly: GCA_964515805.1. Taxonomy (GTDB): domain Bacteria; phylum Pseudomonadota; class Gammaproteobacteria; order Pseudomonadales; family Cellvibrionaceae; genus CAZEUZ01. Next base: position 3,715 of record CAZEUZ010000083.1, read on the forward strand.
CCGCATGGTCGTTAATACCCTTCAACAGCACTGTTTGATTGAGTAGTGTAACGCCCGCTCGACGTAATCTTGCCACTGCAGCTGTGAGCTGACAATCAATTTCATTAGCGTGATTAATATGCAAGACGACAACTGTTTGCAGTCGTGCATCCTTTAGCCAAGCGATGCAGTTAGCATCTATTCGGTTTGGAATAACCACAGGTAACCGCGTGTGAACGCGCAAGCGTTTAACGTGCGGTATAGCGGCAATCTCCCGAGTTAACCAAGTCAGTTGGTTGTCGGAGACGGCAAGCGGGTCACCGCCTGAAAAAATCACTTCGCTGATTGTCGAGTCAGCCGCAATATCGGCGATAATATTCAGCCATTGCTGTCGATTAAGATGATGTTCACGATAAGGAAAGTGGCGGCGAAAACAATAGCGACAATTTATAGCACAATGACCGCTGACTATTAGCAATACCCG
>CAZEUZ010000084.1:0-2724 GCA_964515805.1 uncultured Cellvibrionaceae bacterium
GCTTTAGCGCACAATGTCAGTCTTAATGACACCATTGATGCGGTAGCCGGTTTTCGACGGTATGATCAACAGACGCCATTGATTTTGATGGGTTACGCTAACCCGATTGAACGCATGGGTTATGCCGTTTTTGCCGACAAATCCGCAGCAGCAGGTGTCGATGGTGTCATTGTTGTCGATTTGCCGCCGGATGAAGCAGTTTTATTAACTGGTGAACTTAAACGTGTAGGCATCGAGACTATCTTTCTGATAGCACCAACGACGACGTCCACACGTATTGAGCAAATAGCATCTATTGCCGGCGGTTTTATCTATTATGTCGCCATTAAAGGCGTTACCGGCGCCGGTAACTTGGATACTGATGCAGTCAAACAAAAACTTATTGATATTCGCCATTACACTGACCTGCCAATATGTGTAGGCTTTGGTATTAAAGATGCCACTGCAGCCAAGGCAGTGGCTCAGTATGCTGATGGTGCCGTCATTGGCAGTGTTTTGGTAGATAAAATGGGGACGCTCAGTGGTGAGAATAACGAAACCATTGCCGAGGCTGTCGGCGATATAGTGAAGAATATTCGCCAAGGCTTAGATGAATAAAGCTTGGATTAACAAGTGTGTGAATTCAAACAATTAAGTATCAAAGGTTAAGGATATGAGTTGGTTAGACAAAATTGTACCGAGTATAGTGCGTTCAGAAAGTAAACCAGGCTCCAGCCGTGTACCGGAAGGGTTGTGGGACAAATGTAAAGAATGTGACGCGGTACTCTACCGCCCTGAGCTAGAACGTAACTATAGCGTTTGCCCTAAATGTGATTACCATTTTCGTATTGGCGCGCGGCGTCGGCTGGATATATTTCTCGATAAAGACAATCGTGAGGAATTAGCTACCGATATTGAACCTGTCGACCGGCTAAAATTTAAGGATATTAAAAAGTACAAAGATCGTTTATCTGCTGCACAGAAAAGTACCGGAGAAAAAGATGCCTTAGTGGTTGTGAAAGGTGAATTAGAAGGTATGCCGGTTGTTGTCGCTGCGTTTGAATTTTCTTTCCACGGTGGTTCCATGGGTTACGTGGTGGGCGAACGTTTCACCCGCGCTGCTCAATATGCTTTGCAAGAAAAAATTCCGCTGATTTGTTTTTCCGCCACCGGTGGTGCTCGTATGCAAGAGGCATTAATTTCGTTGATGCAAATGGCCAAAACTAGTGCTGTCATCGAACGGATGAAGATTGCTGGTATACCCTATATTTCCATAATGACGGATCCTGTTTATGGTGGCGTGTCGGCGAGTTTGGCACTATTGGGTGATATCAATGCTGCCGAACCTGGTGTGCGTGCCGGTTTTGCCGGTCCTAATATTATTGAGCAGACTATACGCCAGAAGTTGCCCGAAGGTTTTCAACGCAGTGAATTCTTGCTGGACCATGGGGCTATCGATATGATTACGCATCGAAAAGAAATGCGTGAGGTGATAAATCGATTGTTGAGAAAATTAACTAACTATCAGATTCAACCTGAAGTGCAAATAGAATCTATTGCCTAATCTACACTGCATAATAGTTACCATTAATTAACTTATTTATTGGCCAGCTAGAGAGCTTATGCAGGAACATTTGATCCCATGTTCCGAATCGCCAACTTTGTCTGACTGGTTGGCCAGGCTGCAGACATTGCACCCAAATGCTATCGATCTGGGTTTGGCTCGTGTTTATCATGTTGCTATGGCCATGGGTTTGCTGCTTTCTCCATCAGAAATCAGTTGCGATTATTCCGGTAGTCTGCATTTGCCGGGAGTTAATGTAATCACTGTCGCCGGCACTAATGGTAAGGGTTCGTGTTGTAAAATTATTGAGCAGTGTTTACTGGCTTCCGGCTTAACCGTTGGCAGCTATACCTCACCCCACGTATTCCATTATTGCGAACGAATAACAATCGATGGGACAGCAGTTAGTGAATCGCTGGTTTGCCAAGCCTTTGCTGAAATTGATCGTGCTCGAGGTTCAATTACCCTCACGTACTTTGAATATAGTACTTTAGCTGCCCTATGGCTATTTCAACAACAGCAAGTTGATATAGTGATTTTGGAAGTCGGTATGGGAGGACGTTTGGATGCGACGAATATTGTCGATGCCGATATAGCCGTGATCACCAGTATCGACTTAGATCACCAGCAGTGGCTGGGAGATGATCGCGCTGCTATCGCTAAGGAAAAAGCGGGTATTTGCCGCTGGGGAAGGCCGGTAGTATGCGCAGACGACAATCCTCCAGAAACGCTGTTGATACTTGATAAAGATCACCATTGTTATTGGATCGGCAAAGAATTTAGTAGCTATCAGCAATCAAATAAACATTGGTTATGGCAGTCATCTACAGAAAACAGAGGTTACCTCTTGCCGGAACCTCAGTTACCCTTTCCCAGTGTCGCCACTGGCATGCAAGTAGTGAGTCTACTGAATGCTCTGCCTGCAATCGAACAGCTGATGACAATTATCACTCAGACAACATTGCCGGGCCGCTATCAGCAGCTGCTGATAAAAAGCCGCCACTGTATTTTCGATGTTGCCCATAATCCTGCCGCGACTCAATTACTGGCGGAACGTCTCAAACAAATAACTATTTACGGCAAAATACGGGCTGTATTTGCGGTGATGTCCGATAAGAATGTCCCCGGTATGTTGTCGCCGCTATGGGACTGTATTGATCATTGGTATATTGGTGAACTAA
>CAZEUZ010000085.1:0-5448 GCA_964515805.1 uncultured Cellvibrionaceae bacterium
GCCGCACAGGCAGCTTAGAAATAAGGTTAGAAAACAGAAAGGGCCAGATCGATGTTCACTGCCGCACAGGCAGCTTAGAAATGAACGGAAGGGTGCTAATGGTAACCAGTTGAAAAGTAAACTTATTGATATAATAAATCTTCAAATAGCCGAGCCTAAACTTTCATTTGGACGAGGCGTTATTTACAATCGGCCGCAGGATCCAGTTATTTAATCACGATACACGTGATCATGGTCTCCCACGTCGAGCAAAATAATATCCCGGTCACGAATAGTAAGTTCCAGTACGATACGATAGCTCATATTAATCGAGACTGAAGATAGACCATTGAGCCGACCTTGAAGGTTGTGTAATCTCAGTGACCGGTGATGAGGGTTGATTTCCAAAAGCGCCAGTGTTTTTTGATATTGTCCGTGGATTTCAGGGGGGTTCTTTAAAAATTTCTTCGCGCGCTTGATGTAACTCTCTGGGTAAATCAGTCTATAGCTCACCCGTTACTTGCCTCATATGGTCAGCGATGCTAACCGTAGAATAGCGGCCCGCTTCAATATCGGCCTTTGCTTCTAGCAGTGCTACTTCAAGCTCGTATTCGCGCAATTTGGCATATTTTTCAAGATCCATGACAACGTATTTGTCTCTACCCCTAACAGAAATAATGGCTTCTTCATGCTCGCGCAAGCAAGCTTCCACAGCAGATGCGCCTTTTATTTTCAATTCATTGGCAGTAATTGTATCCATCTTTATACCTCAACCTAAAATACTATTTAGAGTACGATTAATAGTACTACAGATATGGATATTAAAATATAGAAATATCAGGTCGATTAAGTAGCAATTAGCCTCTTAATTAATGCTTTTTTAATTTCTGAATACTGCGATCAAAGCTTGTGCTGGACTCGATCCAGTATCCAGTATGACGTTCTAATGAGTTTCGAGATAACGATATTTCAGTCGCAATAGCGGGTAGGATCTGCAATATCGGCATCGCTAAATCCCTTACGTCTAAACTGACAACTGTCGCAAAGCCCACAGGCGAGCCCTTCATCAGTTGCTTGGTAACAGGAAATGGTGAGGCCGTAGTCTACACCGAGTTCCGTACCGCGGCGGATAATATCGGCTTTAGTCAAGTCAATCAGCGGTGTTTTAATACGTAGCCGAGTCCCTTCAACACCGGCTTTAGTGGCGAGGTTGGCCATAGTTTCGTAGGCGGCAATATAGTCGGGACGACAATCGGGGTAACCGGAATAATCTACCGCATTGACGCCGATAAAAATATCTTCAGCGCTCAATACCTCAGCCCATCCTAGAGCAATCGAAAGAAATACCGTATTGCGCGCAGGCACATAAGTTGTAGGTACACCAACGGAACTCTGTTCCGGTATGGCAATGGCATCATCCGTCAGTGCAGATCCACCGATGGTACGCAAATCCAACGCTACCACCTTGTGTTCGACAGCATCAAATGTTTCTGCAACAACCGCAGCCGCATGTAACTCGGCCTGGTGACGCTGGCCATAATCAAAGCTCAATGTATAGCAGTGGTAACCTCTATCGCGAGCGATAGCTAACACAGTAGCGGAGTCTAACCCACCTGAAACCAATACCACGGCTTTTTTCGCAAACCTTGACATCAGCGGCCGGGAACATCACCCCAAATGGCCTTGTGCAGTTGCAATTGCAAACGCACCGGCAGGTGGTCGTCTAATATCCACTGGGCCAATTCCGCTGGTTTGATCTGATCATAGGAAGGGGAAAACCATATATTATCCACTTTATCTGCCAGGCGGTATTCCTCCAGTTTAAAACGAGCCCACTGATAATCCTGACGGTTACAAATAACAAATTTTAGCTGATCCCGAGGCCGCAAACAGTCAATATTATCGTAATTGTTACGACTGACTTCACCTGACATGGGTGTTTTCAAATCCATAACAATAGATACCCTGTCATCGATTCCTTTAATCGGCAAGGCACCGCTAGTTTCCAATGAAACACCTAAACCCTGATCACACAGTAGGCTTAGCAATGATCTACAATTCGGCTGTGCTAAAGGTTCACCGCCAGTAACACAAACACGAGATACCTGAAAGTTCAATGCTTGCTGAACAATGTCTTCCAGTATTATCTGTTTACCACCTTCAAATGCATACGCAGAATCACAATAATGACAACGCAATGGGCAACCGGTAAGCCGAACGAATACAGTGGGGTAACCGGCTGAAACTGCCTCGCCCTGAATTGAGAGAAAAATCTCAGTGATACGCAGTGTGCAGTCGCCAGACATCGAGCTGCTTATACTCTTCCTGTCAATAACTCTGCCTGTCAATAACCCTACCCGTCAGTAGTTACTATCAAGAAAAGATTGCGCTAATCTCGAAGCATCTGTGGCACTTTGCACGACAGCTTGCAACAGGAGTTTAGCTTCTTCTTTTTTACCTTGTTGGAAATACAATTTTGCCAATTTGTATTTGGAATCATGCACTTTGCTATGATTTGGATATCTAGTGATCAACGTATTAAACGCCGTAGCTGCCTCATTTGCTTTATCTTGTAGCAAGAAAATTTCACCCTGCCAGTAGTAGACATTAGGTGCATAGTAGCCTTGCGGATAACGGCTCAAATAATCATTGAAGCCCACTTGAGCGGCTGGATAATCTTGTTGTTTAAGCACCTGATCAATAGCTTTGCGATAGCGCTCTTTTTCATCTTCTCCGGGAGCGAGTGGCAGAGTGCCATTAACGTTGCCGATGCCAGGTTGTGGAAAATCGGAACCGTTATTACCAACGACACCTCTAGAGGAATTGGAAGACTGAGATGAAGACTGATTAATTTCACCAATACGGCGATCTAGATCTAGATAATCATCAAGTCGCTGCTGCTTCAGTTTTTTGATTTCATGGGTTTGCTGTTCAACTTGACCGCGCAATTCCAAAACTTCTTGTTGCAAAATTTGCAGCTGGCTAAAAAAATTCTCATTAATGGATGGTTTTGGCACTGATACTGGCTGAATACTGCCTGGTATCTCAACAGCCGTGCCAGGTGTTGGTGGACGGAGATCACGCACTTCAGCCTGTTGCTGTTGTGCATTGACTGCATTTGACAGATAAACAAAGGCCGCAATCAAACTGATTGCGGCCCAATTTTTTATTGGCATAAATATAAACAGCAGTTATCGACGATAACTAGTTGTCATATTTAAGTTCGACACGGCGATTGAGTGCCCAGGCTTCTTCATTACTTCCTACCGCAGCAGGTTCTTCTTCTCCGAAGCTAATCACTTCGATCTGCACGGTAACACCTTCACCTAACAAAAAGCCACGAACTGCCTCAGCACGTCGCTCACCTAGGGCCATATTGTATTCGCGGGTGCCACGTTCATCAGCATGACCTTCCAAAGTAATAGCAACAGGTTGGCGGCTCAATTGTTCTGCATGACGCCTCAATAAAAACTTGGTTTTATCCGACAATGTCGATTTGTCAAAATCGAAGTAGAAGGTGTTTTCTATCGCTTCTTCTACTGGATCAGATGTTTGTTCTGGAAATTGTACGCCTCTCGTTCCTACATCTGCCGGCTCCGGCTCAACTTCTTGAGTGGCCGTACATCCTGCCAAAATCATAGCCAGTAAAGCTAGCCCTAATCCAATTTTTGAGGTAGTTTTGATCATAATAATTTCCCCGATATTGCGGTTGGTTTATATAAAGGTTAGTGAAAATATCTATATGTTATATAGCTTGACGAATAAAATAGAGGCGTACAATACTACTCTAAAAGCCTAGAGTCAAAAATTAAATAATACATTTTTCTGACTACATCACGTTGGGTTACTGGAAATGTTCCGCCCATGTAAGGATATCGGATGCACTCTAATTAAAATAGGGGGACCAAGCAGGTTCACGAACATTACCCGATCTGGAAGGCAGATTATATTTCATTCCAGTATCTAGAGAGACAGCGGCCAAAATGCCCTTTGCATCTAATTTGGTAGCATACATTAACATAGACCCATTAGGCGCGATCGTGGGTGACTCGTCTAAATCTGTCTCTGTCAAAATGCGTACATCGCCAGTCATTAAATCTTGTACAGCGATATGAAACATTCCTTCAGAACGATGAACCATTACTAACCCCTTACCATCTGGTGTAACACGAGGGCGCGCATTGTAACTACCGTCAAAAGTCAATCGTTCTATGAGGCCATTGTCGAGTGTAACCTGATAAATTTGCGGCATACCGCCACGGTTTGAAGTAAAAAATATCTTTTCGTCATTCGTTGACCAAACCGGCTCTGTATCAATTGCAAGCGTGTAAGTGATACGTTTCAACTGTCGCAGTGCAAGATCCAAAATATAGATTTCGGGATTGCCTTCTTTCGATAGAACCAACGCGAGTTTTTTACCATCTGACGACCAACTGGGCGCACCATTCAGGCCGGTAAAATTCGTAATCTGTTGACGGGAACCGGTGGCTAATTCCTGGATAAAAATAGCAGGGCGCCCAGTTTCAAAAGAAACGTAGGCTATGTGACTGCCGGTAGGAGACCACGCGGGAGATAGTATCGGCTCACCAGATTTGAATAGTACGCGCGCACGCGCGCCGTCAATATCCGACAAAATTAACCGATATTCGCTTACATTTTCTTCTGCCTCAACATAGAGCAGTCGGGTAGAAAAAACGCCGCGCATACCGGTAATAGCTTCATAAATACGGTCGCTGATATAGTGAGCCACGTCGCGAATTTCGTTTTTAGGGCGCTCAATAACTTCCAGTGCAATGACTTCACGTTCGCTGACTACATCGTACAATGAATAGATAACACGGAAACCGTTTGGCAGGGTTTCAATGTTGCCAATGACTAAAAATTCACCACCCAACATCCGCCAATCACGGTAAATCACTTCTCCAGCATTAGTGGGGAAAGATAACATATTGGCCGGTTTGATAGCGCGGAACTGACCACTGCTAGTGAGGTTATTGGCGATAATCTGATACAATTCTTCCGCCGATGCCGACTGACCCAATACATCGAAAGGCACGATACCAATCACTGTCGGGTTGTCGCTCCCCTTGGTAATTTCAATCACCAATTCTGCCCTGGCTACAACAGTAAGGCTGGTAACAAAAAATAACACGATTAGCTGCTTTATAATTGACAGTCTCACAATGGTAAGTCTCTAGGATTAAAACTTAATTTAAATGTTCGGAAATACTGTTCAAAGATCCGTGACGGTATATCTTTCACTTCGTGAAAACGCTCTATTTTTTTTACCGCCTGCATCGCTGAACGATCAAATGCTATATTGCCACTACTCTTGGTCACCTTGACATTAATCACTTGTCCGGTAGGCACCATCTGTATCTCCAATTCGCACTGCATACCCTTGCGCGCAGAGAGTGGACGACTCCAATTCTGTTCAATTCGGGCTGCGATTAAAGCACTGTAAGATTG
>CAZEUZ010000086.1:0-4227 GCA_964515805.1 uncultured Cellvibrionaceae bacterium
TCAGTGCCTTTGGTGCTGATGGCAAACAGGCGTTCGGGCTGCAGCCGCAGCTAAATCATACACTGTATTTCTTGACCTCCAACTCTATTAATCCTAACTCAATTACTTTTATCAAGTATCAGCTAATTTCGCGCATTTCATCAATGAAACACAGCAAACCTATCATATAGAGGGTTAATTGCCTACTAGGCTATAATGACCGATAGGATTGGCATAAAATCTGCTACTCTTCAATGTAGTCTGTTAATAGTGAAACAGTCAGTGATGCATGTGAAAATGGTTATATGTCAATGGGTAAGAAAGGGAAATAAATGATTAATCATAACAGGATATCAACATTAGTTTGCCGCCAAATATTGTGTGCATTAATAACGTTTATGGTCAATCTAACGGTTAGTGCAGAAACATTAACACTCGGGATTGTACCCCAACAATCAGCCAGTCGGCTGGCCCAACTATGGGCGCCGATTGCAGAGTACATCAGTAATGCAACGGGAGAAAATGTCCACTTTGCTACAGCACCCGACATTCCCACTTTTGAAAAGCGATTGGCTAAGGGAAAATACGATATCGCTTACATGAACCCCTATCATTTTGTCGTTTTCAATGCTGATCCGGGTTATCGCGCCATAGTACGCGCCAAAGACAAACGTATTCGCGGTATCATGGTGACGCGCAAAGATAGTAACATATCTGAGCTCAAAGACTTGGACGGTGCAAAACTGGCATTTCCAGCGCCGGCAGCGTTCGCCGCAAGCATCCTAACTCGTTCGAAGTTGTCTGCGCTCGGCATTCAATTTCAACCTATTTATGTTTCTTCCCACGATTCAGTCTATCGTTCAGTTGCCAGTGGGTTTTTCCCCGCTGGCGGCGGCGTTATCAGGACCTATAACAATCTCGATCCGTCAATCCGTGAACAATTGAGAATTTTTTGGACATCAGAGGGGTTCACGCCTCATGCAATAGCCACTCATGCCGCGATGAATCACAATTTGCGCAAAAAAATTCAACAGGCATTTACCGCCATGGATGAGAGCGAAGCCGGCATAAAGCTCTTGCAAGGCATTGCCTTGAAGGGCTTTGAAATGGCGGAAGATAGCGATTGGGATGATGTGCGTTCACTCAAACTCAATTTGCTTGATGATCTCTAAATGATCAGCCTTGAAAAAAGCTGACTAGGAATTATGGATAGAATCAGTTTTACGTCTACTGTCGATTGTAAATTGGAAAATATCGGTCCGCTTCGCCGGGTAATCAGTAAAGTTTGTCACGCTTCTGGTGTTCAAAAGTCCGTTGAACATAAAATCATCACCTGCTTTAGTGAAGTAGCGAATAATATTGTTTTTCACACCAATCCAAAAGCAGAAAAGCTGCATGTTGAACTGGGCCATAATTTAAGTATGTGGTGGTTGAAATTGACCGATGACGGTGGACGCGATAAATACGATACCGGTCATGCCAATCCATTATCCGACGCTGAAAGTGGTCGGGGGCTTTTTATTCTCAATATGTTAGCTGATAAATATATTGAAAAGGTTGATGATCAAGGGCGGTCAGTCACTATTGTTCAAATAGAACGGGATGAATATCAGGACTTGCCGTCTGTGCTGATCGTCGAGGATGTCCCTGCTCTAAGTAGCCTCTACCGCGCTTACCTGGAAAAAAATTATGATGTCTCTACTGCCAGCAGCGGTAAAGAAGCGCTCGATCTCATTAGAAAGCAAACATTTAGTTTGATACTTTCAGATATCAATATGCCGGAAATGGATGGTTTTCAGCTTCGCCAGGCGCTGTTAGCTGACCCTGAAAACGAGATGATTCCCTTCCTATTTCTCACCGGAGAAGATGACCATCAAAAATTGAACCTAGCCAATCAAATGATTATTGATGACTGTCTACAAAAACCGGTAGAGCGTCAGCAACTGATCAATACCATTGACCGAACAATATTGCGCAAACGACAGCTTCAAGAGCAGATTAATATTCGTCTCCTTCGTCAACTGAGCGCAGTCAACCCTGGTGAAGCAACTCCTGCCACCAAGCACTGGCGCGTGGTGAACGGTTCTAGGGCGACAGGACTCGGTGGAGGCGATTTTTTGCTCGATCACCAATTGGGCAGCGACCGTATTATTGTGCTTGCTGATGTTATGGGTCACGATGCATCCGCCAAATTTTTTGCTTTCAGTTATGCAGGTTTTTTGCGTGGTCTATTTGCAGCGATGAAAACGGTACTGCCACCCAATCAAATTATGCAGGAACTCTCTAACGCAGTTAATCAGCACGAGTTATTGCAAGCATCAATGTTGACTTGCTGCATATTACACCTTCAACCCGGAGGCAAAGTAACCTATTGCACAGCGGGACATCCGCCTTCGCTATGCATATCAAATCATGGCATCAAGGAACTTTCCACAAAAGGTATGTTATTGGGGTTGATGGAGTCTGTTGAATATCAGGACGCTAGCGTAACTCTCGAGCAAGGAGAGCGCATCGCCGTTTTCAGTGACGGTCTTGTAGAAAGCGCAGATAGTAAGGCTAAACGGGAAAGATTAGAACAAGCAATGTTACACGTGTTTGAACAATCCTCTGACCTACCGCTTGAAGCTGCCGTTGAATTATCGTTGAAGCGCTTTGATGAATTTGCCACACTCCCCGTGCCGGATGATGTTTCATTATTAATGCTTGAGCCTACGGAGGGGAAGCGCTGATGATTTCCACTAGCTTCTTCCTGGCCCAGGCATAACTGCTATTGTCTTTGGGGTATCCGGCGCTGCGGATATGATTTGGTAATCCCTGCCCCAAGCTCGCTTCAGCAACCAGTTTGTTAACGATTGCATCGGTAGCGGCAGGGTCTCTTTGGTGAGCTAAAACGAGATATTCATAATCAATGAAACCCTGACGCCAGTTAAAAAAGCGCAGCCCGGCGATAGGTCCATTGAGCCCTGGATTGCGTTTTTCGATTAATTTATCAGTTCCAGGGAATATAAATAAACCGTCTCCGGCGGCCTGTTCTCCATACTGGTTGGTAAAATTAATGGCGTCGTGATAAAAATCGAATCCGTTTGGCGCCTCTGTTGACTCCCACATCCACCAGACATCGGCTTTCTTTTGAAAGGCTTTCCAGCCGATAATTCGTGGCCCGGATACATAATCTTGATAGGTGCGTGGGCCGTTATACAACCAGGTCTCCCTGCCATTGGCTTTCATTGTTGAATGTTCTTTCAAAGTCCGATATCCATAGGCATCCAATTTAGAACGATTTCCCACTTCATGATGATGAGTGGTGGCGTATAACAAAGTATTTGATTGATTCTGCTGGTCAAAGGCTTCAACAAAAGAAGCAATAGTCGCCACCCATTGGTTAAAAGCCGGTATTCCACCCTGAAAACTGTGGCTGGGTTCATCCCACAGATACAGCACTCGCTTGGTCGATTTAGGTATATTAGCGCCCTTTTTATATAGATCAGTTAAAGCAGCATTCCACACATTTTGATTGCGTTCACGTTTTAAGTCGCCTAATCCGTAAAAAGTCAGGAAACAATAGTCTGGTTCTAAGCCGTAACCACGACCTTCATAGCTGTGCTCGGAAGTATAAGTGCTACCCGGTTCACAGTGTGATCCCATTTGCATATTGGTATGGTGACGGCGATAAAATTGATGGTAAGTTTGTACTAACCTTTCCGCTGCAGCTCCCGTCACCCCATGGCGTTGTTGAAAGGCATGTCCAGCAAACATAAATGAGGTAATCGATGGTTTATTTGGCAGCGCAAAGTCATGCACCTGTAAATAAACGGGCAGACTGGATATCACTTTCTCCTTGACTAGCACATCAATACTTCCCTGATAACGCCCGGCTTTCGTTTGTTCAGGTATCACAATGTCTATCAATACGGATTGGGTTTTTCCAGGGAAGATAGCAAAGGGTGCGCCACCCCACTCGGCTTCAAAGGGGATTTGCATGGCTGGAGTAAAGCGCCCGAACGTATCAGCCACTTTAGCAACCTCTTTGTTGACAAACTGAAGCACTTTATCGGGCATTTTGATATAGCGGCTACGATAGAGTTGAATTGGTTTGTCTACATAATTATAGGGGTCCTGTAGAGATTTGGCCTTACTGTTATCGATGCGATGGTTGTCGTTGGTTACACCATTAAAAACAACATTGACATCATTTAAACCATCCAGGCCTGGTTCGGTTTCAATCACCAGCTGAAAACTGACCGTCTC
>CAZEUZ010000087.1:0-17512 GCA_964515805.1 uncultured Cellvibrionaceae bacterium
AATATCGCCACTGAAAACCCGTTCAGCAACAGACCCATCAAATACTTTTTCCCAAAAACGCAGACGTAAATCAGCATTGCTAATCACCGCTTTAACATGACCTCTTAGATCGCTCGCAATACTTGCCAAACGACCGTAAGCTGAGGGCAACAGCGTTTCCAACTTTGATCGCAGGTGCCGTGCTAGTACGGGTGCCTCACCACCACTACCAATAGCAACAATCAATGGTGAACGATCGACGATCGCGGGGGTGATAATGCTGCAGAGCGATGGAGAGTCAACGACATTCACTGGTATGTTTGCTGCTTGCGCTTCTTTTGAGACGCGCGTATTCACTGTGTGATCGTTAGTGGCGCAAATAACCAATGCACAGTTATTAAGGTCACTTGTCTGGTAGGCGCGGTAGTGACAAACACCGCCCACGGCTTCAGTCATCACGACCATCTCATCATTAATACTGGGTGCAACAACTGTTAACAGAGCGCCTGCCTTTGTGAGTAGCCGCGCCTTGCGGATGGCAACTCCACCGCCTCCAACCACTAAACACCGACGGCGCTTGAGGTCGAAAAAAAAGGGCATGTATTGCATAAAGCAGAGGAGAAAAAGAGGTAACCGGAATGTACTTTATGATTTGATAATTAAATCATCTAACCGCTGGGCCTTGACGACTGCCTTTTCTCGAATTAATTGTTCCAGATCATCAACGAGTGTTTCTTGAGACAGCTTACGACTAGGTTGGCCATCAATGTAAATAAGGTTGTTGGGAGTACCCCCAGCAAGACCTAGATCAGCTTCTTTCGCCTCTCCGGGTCCATTAACAACGCAGCCGATAACTGCAACATCCATCGGGGTGGTAATATCCTCTAGGCGTGACTCCAGAGCGTTCATAGTACCGATCACGTCAAAATTTTGCCGAGAACAGCTGGGACAAGCAATAAAGTTAATGCCTTTAGAACGCAATTTGAGACTTTTTAACAAATCCCAACCGACTTTTACTTCCTGAACGGGATCAGCAGCTAAGGAAACACGTAGCGTGTCACCAATACCTTCCATCAGTAGAAGACCCAAGCCTACTGCCGATTTGACTGTTCCGGAACGGAAACCACCTGCTTCGGTGATACCCAAATGCAAAGGTTGTTCAATCTCCTTTGCAAGCAAGCGATAGGCAGCTACAGCCATGAATACATCCGATGCCTTAACACTGACTTTAAAGTCTTGAAAATTCAATTCATCTAAGATAGCCACATGTCTCAAAGCCGATTCAACCATGGCCTCTGGAGTAGGTTCACCGTATTTTTTTTGTAGGTCTTTTTCCAAAGAGCCGGCATTAACACCAATACGCAGAGGAATATTAAGATCTTTGGCTTTATCGACAACGGCGCGGATTCGCTTTTCACGGCCGATATTGCCTGGGTTGATGCGCAGGCAATCGACGCCGAGATCTGCTACTCGGAGGGCAATTCGATAATCAAAATGAATATCTGCCACTAACGGAATGGTCACTGCCTGACGAATAGCGCCAAAGGCTTCTGCCGCATCCATGGTTGGGACTGAAACACGAACAATATCTGCACCCGCCTGCTGCAGCTGCTCAATCTGCGCTATTGTGGCCCGCACATCAGTGGTTTCGGTATTGGTCATACTCTGTACGGAAATGGGCGCATCGCCACCGACAGGCACATCGCCTACCATTAACTGTCGTGATTCACGCCGTTTGATATGAGACTCAAAATGCATTATCGATCCTGCTTCGGGGGGTGGGGAATTCAACGTTTAGTTTGTAAGGGTAGCCTAGGCTATGATAAGAAATTAAACATCGGTACCCTTATGTGTTATCTACCTTAAATCTCAAAGTCCGCCGACTACCAATAGGCGTCACAGCGACTGCTTTGCCATTTAAGCGAAGTTCAGCTGCTTTGACATTACCTAGCATAATGCTAAAGGGTGCACTGCCCCGCAGCACAAGCTTATCACCAGCACGATGTAGTTTAGCCGCGAGTACCGTACCTGCTGCATCGGTCACTTCAAGCCAGCAATCATCGCTAAAACTCAAAACTAATTGGTCTATCTCTTCAGTAGATAGCGTATCAACAGATCGATTAGCAACCGAAACTTTATCGTTGTGATTCTCACTAGTTGACATCAGTGTGTGGTCAGTTACTGAAGTGAGTTCAGTGGTGACCGGCAGTGAATTAACCATATCCATTTGGACCGACTTACCGTCACTGGCATCACTAGCGCTGTCTATTTCAGCTTTGCTGAATGAATCGTTATTAATTAAGCCGCTACTTTCACCAAACTTCTTACTTTCCGTGCCTTCCTTCGCTTGTGTCGCGTCAATTGCTGTAACCGGATATTCAAAAACAGGAGCGTTTTCAATCACTATCCGCTGAGAGTCATGACCAATAAATGGATAGACAACCGTCCATAACAGTATTAATGCAGCCGCGGAAAAATAGAGCCATCGCCAATAAGGGTATTGGCTCAAACTTAATGACGAAGTTGTGCTTTCATCAACTTTCCCTGCTTTTTCTGGAGTTGACTGAGACTGACTTTCAGCATAAGCAGAGTAACAGTCTATAATCTCGGCGTCAGACACATTAACTAATCGCGCGTAGTTACGCAGATGACCACGGATGTAAACTGCCGATGAAAATACACTGTAATCATCCGCTTCGATAGCTTCTAACTTGGTACGGGTAATATTTAAACAATCAGCCGCCTGGTTTTTTTCTATTGCTAACTTGAGCCGCTGCTCCCGCAGTAGCTGGCCTGGCGTTTTATGCATATTATCTTGATCGAAAACGTTATAACTATTTCTGTTCATCGTCTAAGGTTGCTTGATATTGTAGATATTCATTGGAATAGGGGTGCAGATTTCTCAGCGCCAGAGCATAACTGGCCTCTTTATCTTTATTGCCAAAGATCCGCTCAATACGGATACCCAGCCATAAACTTTGTGGAGACTGCCGGTCAGCAAACAATAGATATTGATCTAAGTAACGCTTGGATTCGGCATAATTTTCTTCGTCAAAGTATATTTCTGCTAATTCAATATTGGATATTAACACCTTGTTGTTAATATTTAACGAATGGTGAAAGAGTGATTTAGCGCGTTCGCGTTTTCCAATCTTTAATGCGGCGCGACCAAACTGAGCCAATGCGTGCTCTCGGTGTACGTAGGACAAATCCTCAACTACGTCTTTAAAAACATCGTAAGCTTCCTGGTAACGCGCTTGCCGGTAGAGGAAAATACCATAATTGTTTTTTGCCTGAGTATAACTGGCATCAGAACTAATAGCTTTGAGATAGTATTTTTCAGCCAATGAAAACTCGGCGTTTAACTGATACAACAGCGCCATACCATTATTGGCCGGAGCTGATTTACTATTTATGGCAAGCGCCTTTTCAAAATTCCTGCGGGCGGCATCGCGACTGTCCTGTTGAAGGTAGGCCATCCCCAGCCGTACGTAGTTGTCTATGAGCTTTTGCTTATCGATAGAACCACCGCCCTCTTTCACAGTGATGCATCCGGTTAATATAGCCGACAACGCTAAAACGATGGCAATGACAGTTAGTTGGTAATTGCTCACTATTAAATCTCTATCTCACCTGCGTTGAAATGCGATTTAGTGGCTGCGAGATAAGTCTCACAGGTTCTGGTGTTTGGCTGATTTGATAGCGTTCACTGCGACGAGTACGATCGCGAACACTACCCGCTAACTGTCCACAAGCGGCGTCAATATCATCACCACGAGTCGTTCTAATAGTGGTCACATAACCCGCCTCAATCAGGATCGACTGAAATCGTTTAAGCGCTTTGGCGGTTACCCGGCGATAAGTCGACAACGAAAACGGGTTAAAAGGTATCAGATTGATCTTTACTGGAATTTCACGCAATAGTTCAACCAACTCTCTTGCATGATGCACTCTATCGTTAACTCCATCAATCAGTGTATATTCAATGGTCATTTTACGTCGATTATCAGCAAGTCCCTCAATGTAAGCCTTTGCCGATTTCAGCAACATGGCAATTGGGTATTTTTTATTGATCGGAACCAGCTGATCGCGCAATTCATCGCTTGGTGCATGCAGAGAAATGGCAAGACAGGCATCGGTGTAACGGCCTAATTTATCCAATGCGGGCACAACGCCAGAGGTACTTAAAGTCACTCGGCGTTTGGAGATGCCGTAAGCATTATCGTCCATCATCAAATTCATCGCATGTATAACATTGTCAAAATTTAGCAGCGGTTCTCCCATCCCCATGAATACGACATTGGTCACCTTACGCGGCCGGTCGTTATCAAATTGTCCGAGAGACTTGGCCGCAATCCAAACTTGGCCGATAATTTCCGATACTGTTAAGTCGCGACTAAAACCCTGCTTACCGGTGGCACAGAAACTACAATCCAAAGAACAACCTGCCTGGGATGAAACACAGAGCGTACCCCTATCTCCATCGGGTATGAAAACTGTCTCTATGGCACTGCCACCAGTGACTTCAATCAGAAATTTACGAGTGCCGTCAGCAGAATCCCACTGCTGAGTAACAGCAGGCGGCTGAATAGTGGCAATTTCCGCTAGTTTGGTACGTAACCCTTTGCTTAGATTGGTCATCAAGTCGATATTTTTGATGCCATATTGGTGAATCCACTTGACCACTTGAATAGCACGAAAAGGCTTTTCACCGATGGTTTGAAAAAACTCTAACAGCTGAATTGACGACATATTCAACAGATTGATTTTTTCCTTATGTTCAGTGGTTATGGATACAGACATTAAAAAGATCTATATTGAAACTGAGCTAATTGAGTATTCATGAGACAACTGAAACAGTAGAACTACAAACGAGAATAGATTTCACTAGCGGCAAAGAAATAACTAACTTCTCTGCTTGCAGATTCTGTTGAATCAGAGCCATGAACAGCATTAGCCTGGACAGATTCGGCAAATTCAGCGCGAAGTGTGCCGGATGCGGCTTCTTGCGGATTGGTCGCCCCCATCAGTCTGCGGTTGGTAGCAATGGCGTCTTCACCTTCCAAAACCTGTACGACAACCGGACCAGACAGCATAAATTCGACCAACTCACCAAAGAAAGGGCGTGCTTTATGTTCTGCATAAAAACCTTCTGCCTGTTCACGGGTTAACTGCAGCATTTTAGCAGCAACAATAGTGAGCCCAGCTTGTTCAAAGCTTGCCAGAATTTTGCCGATTACGTTTTTAGCAACTGCATCTGGTTTGATAATGGATAGTGTGTGTTCGACAGCCACTTGGAGTATCTCCTGCAATTTGATAATTTGATAAAATAAGGTGAGCGCAATTTTAAGGGCTTATGTAAGTGACGGCAATATGCTAAATGAAATGAATACTATCAAACCCTGGGTTTTTGACCAGAACGTAGCCAACGATTTTAACGAAATCGCCAACAAAAACATACCAGATTATGAGCAGGTTATCACTCAGTGCGTACAAATCATTTCAAAAATAGGTATCGAAAACCCACATATCATTGATGTCGGCTGCGCCACGGGAAATACATTAAGGCATTTATATAATGCTGGCTTTACTCGTTTAACCGGGGTGGACAGTAGCGAAGATATGCTCAGAACCATCCATCTGCCAATTGCACAATTAATATTGTCGAATAACTTTCCTTGCGATCAGGGTCACTATGATGTCGTATTGGCAAACTGGACCCTACACTTTATAAAAGACCGTAAAACCTACCTCACAGCCATCGCAGAAAGTTTATCCGCTAATGGCGTGTTGATACTGACTGAAAAAACTCAGTCATCTAAAGTGGTACAGGCACTCTATCGAGAATTTAAACGCACTAATGGCCTCACAGACGAGGAAATTCTAATTAAAGAACAACAATTAGAAGGCGTATTGACGCCTTATTCGGTGGACTGGTATCTCACATTACTGCCAAAACTAGGTTTTGTTGAAGTAGAAATAATAAATGCGAGGTATGGGTTCGTCAGTTTCTTAGCTCGCAAGTGATACTAGCTAGAACTAGCTGTACCCATAACTGCGTCTAATAATATTGTCTGGCTCTGTTTGAGTAGGTCTTCTATAGTATCCAATGTCGTTTGGTTACATTTCTCCAACCAGAACAGACCCAATGAATGCTTGGTGCATTCGATACCTACTATATCTTCCGGCAATAATCGAAGCATTGCTTTTAACGGTGGTAACCAGCTATTAGGAGGACGCCCATCGCCCTCCCAGTACCAATAATCCAACAGATGTAGGTCGTGAGTAAAATCCTGTTTTTTTAAATAAAAACGGCCCGTTTTTACTGATATTGGCCAAGCCAAACTATAAACCGCTATCGGCGATGCTGTCTTATTACTACTATCGAGACGAACTGAAATACCTCGTTTTAGTGCAGTCTGTCTTAGTTCCGCCAACTGCCGCTGACGATTGTTGGGCTGCAACACCATTATCGGACCTAGAACCAGCGCTATAGCGCCAATTACGAGAAATAGTGGCCACCACGAGTCCATATAGGCTACAAGGAATTTGAGTTGTCCGAAGATTCTGCAAAAATTTCAATATCGGCATTAGCGCGCAATTGAGATTGCCACGCAGTGAATTCATCACTAGAGTAGAACGATGCGAGATTATCACGCAAATTGGCTTGTTCTTCCTCAGTAAGGGAGCTCGCTGAGGCGTCTTCTACATTAAATAAGCTGATTAAAACATAATCACCATTGGATAAATGAGTATCTCCAATAGACCTTCCTTCGGCAACCGGTTTTGCCATAGAAAAAACAAAATCTATCAATTCCGCATCGATTTCACTATCGTCTCTCTTGGCAGCGGTACGAGTTAAAACAGTCAATCCTTGGCTGGCAGCCACGGTTTTCAGATCTTGCCCTTCGTACAGCAATGAGCTCAAGGTTTCGGCATTTTTAGCCAATGTTAATTTGGCTTTTTTCAACCTAAGATCAGTTTCAATATCGCCTCGTTTTTCTTCTAAAGTCAACGTACGAACCGGCTGATAATCTATCATCTTGACCACAACAGCATGATTTTCAGCAATTTCAATCACATCACTGGCATAGGCTTCTTTAAGTACTTGATCACTGAAAATAGCATTATTTACAGCGTTATTAGCCAATATCCCGGGCGCGCTGCTGCGATTAAACAATTCAGTCCGGTTAGCGACAACAGCCATTTTTTCATCGGATAGTTTTTCTGCGACCTCAGCTAAACTTTCGGCGTTGTAGGAAAGGTCTTTGAGCAAATCCAATTGTTCGATAAAAATTTCCTCTGCCTGTGTGGATTTTAATGATCGTTCAATACGTTGACGCTCTTGTTCAAAACTGGGAGGTTGATTCTCTCGCAAAGATAACAACTTGATAAAATGTATGCCTGCCTCTGTCCTTACCGGCTCCGATACCTGGCCGACACTGATTCCAGCTAAGGCTTTTTCAAACTTTGGCGGGAATATATCCCCCGTCGTGAATCCGAGTGCCCCCCCCGAACTTTTGGAACCAATATCATCTGAATAACGGTTGACCAAATCTGTGAAATCCTCACCTGCGATCAAGGAAGCGGTTACTTCAGCAATGATATCTTCAGCATCTTCCTTATCCTCAATCAAAATATGGGCAGCTTCACGTTCAGTCTGTTGTTTATAACTAGCAACTTCTTGCTCATATTGTTGACGCAACATATCGTCATCTATAACGACAGCATCGACTATCTCATCTGTGTTTATTTCGATGTACTCGACGGCCACTTTTTCGCTACTCAGATAAGCTGACTTATTCTCATCGTAAAAAGCTTGGATCTCTTTCTCGGTAACAGTGATCTGGCTTTCTACACTGTCAAGAGGTAAGGTTATCCAGCTAAACTCTCTGGTTTGAAAAGCCAATCTGGCTGCTGCATTCCACTCCTGATCGATAACAAAACCACTGTCGACCAATAAGCGTTGAACCTGGCCAGCAATAATGTCATCCTTCAAAACCTCCTTAAAACCAGGAGCTGTGTAGCGCATTCTTGTCAGCCAATTCCTGAACAATTCAGGATCGTAGCGTCCATCTAGTTGGAATTGCGGTAGTGCAACGATGTACTCATCTAATGATTGATCACTAACCGTCATGTGGCTGTTGAGAGCTTGGTTGACTAGCAAGTTATAATCGATAAGACTGTCTAGCACTAAAGGTCTTAAACGTTCATCGGATAAGAAATCCGGTGGCAATTGATCTCCAAATTGAGAGATAAGTTGTTGCCTACGGCTCTCAACGGCTCTCAACAATTCGAGTTCGGTAATGGTATTACCGTCAATACTAGCAACTTCACTGCCGTTGTAATCATTAACACCAGAGAACTGCAGTAGACTACCTACAAGAATAAATGACAAAAAACCGACTGCAATAAAGGCTACGGTTCCCTTTAAATTGTTTCTCATAGATTGCAGCATAAGTCATCCTTAGAAATAAAATTCTCTTAACAACAAAGATCTTTAGCATCGTGAAACAAAAAAGGCGTGTCAGTTACGACACACCTTTTCAGCTAGTAGCCTATTATAGATTAGTAACCAAACAATAGCTGGTCAAAATGATTGGTATCTGACCGCAAGGCTTGGGTATTAATAAATAAGCTCATTTATTAATCGTATCTTTCAATGTTTTACCCGGCTTGAAATTTGGAACTTTTGCAGCAGCAATACTAATTTCCTCTCCAGTTCTAGGATTTCGACCTGTGCGGGCCTTTCTTTCTTTTGGTGAGAAAGTGCCAAAACCGGCTATACTGATCGAGTTATTCTGCGCAAGTTGTTCTGTCACTGTGCCCATAAACGCATTGACGGCTGCTTCCGCAACCGTTCTTGACATGCCTGCATGTTTAGCGACTGCACCAATAAACTGCGATTTATTCAATTTACTCACATCTCACCTCTCTTGGTTAATTGTGTTAGTTATCTTGTGTTAATTTAAATTGAGTTGAGTGGCTAAACAAAACCAAGACGTGTCATCAGTTTATACTGCTTTACTGACTCAACGCAGGTTTATTTTAACGACCAACTATTAACTTGTTTATCTCTTGCTGTCTGATAGTAATCACCCTATCTATTCAGAATTCGATTTATACCAATAGAGCATGGGGCGGTCAAGATCACAATCAGTATATTTTCAAATTAGAGGTAAATATACTCAAAAAATGTACCTAAAACAGATGTTGATACCTTTTGAATCTTAACGTTAGTGAGTTTTAATTGCTACTGAATTGTCATTTTCATTCAGAGCTCTTGATTTGAGAGCTTTGTACTCACTATCGGATAAAGGTTCCGGCATATACTGCAAGGCAATTTCGAGCACTTGATCGACCCATTTGACAGGGATAATTTCTATATCCTGCTTGATATTATCCGGTATTTCCTTAAGATCAGGTTCATTATCCAACGGGATGATGACTGTATTTACCCCTCCACGATGAGCTGCCAATAATTTCTCCTTCAAACCGCCGATTCGCAGCACTTGACCTCTCAGGGTTATTTCCCCGGTCATTGCAACGTCCGACCTTATTGGAATATTAGTGACAATCGAGGCCAATGCGGTACACATAGCGATACCTGCACTGGGACCATCCTTAGGTGTCGCCCCTTCGGGAACATGTATATGGATATCAAATTTCTCTAAACAGTCAGGCGCTTTACCCAATACTTGCGCACGGGATAAAATAACGGTGAGCGCTGCTTGAATGGATTCTTGCATCACATCGCCCAGAGAACCAGTTTTTACTATACGGCCTTTGCCGTGCACAATAGATGATTCTATGGTCAGCAACTCACCGCCAACTTGCGTCCATGCCAACCCGGTGACTCTTCCGATTTGATTTTCTTCTTCGGCAACACCGTAGTCAAATTTACGAACACCGAGATAACCTTCCAAACCATCCGATTTAATCGTAACTGTTTCCTTGGACTGTTGTTTGACGTGTGCGATAACTACTTTACGGCAAATTTTTGATAATTCGCGCTCGAGACTGCGAACACCTGCTTCGCGAGTATAGTAACGGATAATATCGCGCACTGCTTCGTCTTTGATGACCAGTTCGCCTTCTTTGACTCCGTTGCGTTTCATTTGTTTAGGGCTTAGGTATCGTTGGGCGATGTTAATTTTTTCATCTTCAGTGTAGCCTGGAAGACGGATGATCTCCATTCGGTCCAGTAACGGAGCTGGTATATTCATCGAATTCGAGGTACAGATAAACATGATATCGGACAGATCGTAGTCGACTTCGATGTAATGATCATTGAATGTTTCGTTCTGCTCCGGATCCAACACTTCAAGTAACGCAGAAGCAGGATCACCACGGTAATCCATACCCATCTTATCGATTTCATCTAATAAGAAGAGAGGATTTTTTACACCAACTTTAGCTATTTTTTGCACGAGCTTACCCGGCATCGAGCCAATGTAAGTACGCCTATGACCTCGGATTTCCGCCTCATCGCGGACGCCACCTAATGCCATACGAATAAACTTGCGGTTGGTGGCTCTGGCTATAGATTTACCCAAAGAGGTCTTACCTACCCCCGGTGGACCCACCAGGCAAAGCACTGAACCTTTAACTTTTTTGACCCGCATCTGCACGGCCAAGTACTCTAATATCCGCTCTTTAACGTCCTTCAAACCGTAATGATCAGCTTCTAAAATAGATTCCGCACGCGCTAAATCGTTGCGGACTTTGCTGCGTTTTTTCCAGGGAATACTAGTCATCCAATCGATATAAGAACGCAATACAGAAGCTTCTGCCGACATAGGCGACATCATTTTTAACTTGTTTAGCTCTGAGAGGCTTTTCTGTTTGGCTTCTTTAGTCATCCCGGCGTCATTGATTTTACGCTCAAAATTTTCTGCCTCGTCGACTTCTTCGTTTATATCGCCAAGCTCTTTCTGTATCGCCTTGATTTGTTCATTGAGATAATATTCGCGTTGACTCTTTTCCATTTGTTCTTTAACACGACCACGGATACGTTTATCTACTCGGTAAAAGTCAATTTCACCTGCCATCAATTCGAGCAACCGCTCAATCCGGACACGTTGATCATTAATCTCCAAAATACCTTGCTTTTGTGGCAACTTAAGGGGCATATGGCTGGCAATCGTGTCAGCTAATCGGCCAACATCTTCAATACCTGACAATGAGGTAAAAACCTCTGTAGGCACTTTTTTACTGACTTTAACGTATTGCTCAAATTGGGTAAGCAACGCTCTAACCAACACTTCGATATCAGTTTTAGCCAGGGGGTTAATTTCAAGAAGTTGAACATTAGCCTGAATACAAGGAGGGGTGTCAATCACTGACAAAATATGTCCTCGATGCTTTCCTTCTACCAATACCTTTACGGTGCCATCTGGAAGTTTCAACAACTGTAGGATAGAAGCAATGGTACCTACTGAGTATATATCCTGTTGAACTGGATCATCCTCTGAAGGATTTTTCTGAGCTGTTAATAAGACTTGCTTATTGGAGGCCATTGCGGCATCTAGCGCCTGAATGGATTTTTCCCTGCCTACAAACAAGGGGATTGTCATGAAGGGATAAACGACCACATCGCGCAGAGGCAATAGAGGCAATCGGATCTGGTTAATATTAGTTGCTGTATTCATCTATGTTTTTTTCATTGCGGTAATTACGAATTGTCACCTAGTCTTTTGGCGCGGCTTTAACTTTCTCACTGTTATCGTAAACCAGTAGTGGCTCTGAATCCCCATTGATGACGCTCTCATCAACCACTACTTTAACCACATTGTTTTCGGATGGTATACGGTACATCGTTTCCAACAAGACTGACTCCATGATGGAACGTAGACCGCGAGCACCGGTTTTACGCTCCATGGCTTTGGCAGCAATCGCTTTTAAAGCATCGACACGAAAATCAATTTCGACATTTTCCATTTCAAACAATTTGGCATACTGCTTGGTCAGAGAATTTTTGGGCTCGGTCAATATTCGAACCAGTGCTTCTTCATCAAGTTCATCCAATGTCGCTACCATTGGCATGCGGCCGACAAATTCAGGGATTAATCCATAGCGAACCAAGTCCTCCGCCTCAAGATCCTTGAGTGAATCACCAAAGCCTTTGTCGTCGTTCTTATTTTTAATGACCGCATTAAAACCTATTCCAACTTTCTCAGAACGGTCTTGTATCACTTTATCCAAGCCGGCAAAAGCGCCACCACATATAAATAGAATGTTACTCGTATCTACTTGTAGAAATTCTTGTTGAGGGTGTTTTCTGCCACCTTGCGGAGGCACTGAAGCAATGGTGCCTTCGATAAGCTTTAACAAGGCTTGCTGTACACCTTCGCCGGACACGTCGCGAGTAATGGAAGGGTTATCACTCTTGCGGGAGATTTTATCAATTTCATCGATATATACGATTCCCTGCTGCGCTTTTTCAACATCGTAATCACATTTTTGCAGCAATTTCTGGATGATATTTTCGACGTCTTCACCGACGTAACCGGCTTCCGTTAATGTCGTTGCATCAGCAATCGTGAAAGGCACGTGTAAGAGCCGAGCCAGTGTCTCAGCCAACAGAGTTTTACCACTTCCCGTGGGGCCAATGAGCAAAATATTACTCTTGCTCAGCTCTATCTCTTCCTTGGAAAGCTTAGCCTCACCAAAGCGCAAGCGTTTATAATGGTTATAAACGGCGACAGCCAACACGCGTTTGGCACGGTTCTGCCCGATGACGTAATCACCCAATATCTCGGCAATTTCCATCGGGATAGGCAATTTATCGGCATCGTCTTCAGCAGGATTACTTTCTTGGATTCCCTCACGGATAATGTCGTTGCATAAATCGACGCATTCGTCACAAATGAAAACCGAAGGACCAGCAATTAACTTGCGTACTTCATGCTGACTTTTGCCACAGAATGAGCAGTAGAGTAATTTACCATTTTCGTCATTACTTTCTTTGCCGTGATCGGTCATTAATACACTCCGCTAACAGTTCTATCCTTTTGATAATATAGCAAATCGTTTACTGCGCATAAAACTTCTATTTAATACCCGTTGAACACACATCATAGAGTTACAGCAACCAAAATACCAAATTGTATGGGAATTTTGAAATACAACACGTCCATACTAATCGAGCTATTTCTTTGGCGTATCCGGCCTTTCTATCAATACAGAGTCAATTAGACCGTATTGCTTCGATTCCTCTGCATTCATAAAGTTATCCCTTTCGGTGTCCTTAGCAATTTTTGCTACTGATTGACCTGTGTGAGATGCCATGATTTCGTTTAGGCGATGACGAATTTTGATAATTTCTTCGGCGTGAATGGAGATATCAGTTGCCTGCCCCTGCGCACCGCCGCTAGGCTGATGGATCATAACACGAGCATTAGCTAAGCAATGCCGTTTACCTGCGGCGCCTGCGGCCAACAGAAAAGCGCCCATACTGCAAGCTTGACCAACACAAATAGTGCTGATATCGGGCTTAACAAACTGCATAGTATCGTAAATTGAAAACCCCGCAGTTACTGAACCGCCAGGTGAATTGATGTAGAGATGAATATCCTTATCAGGATTTTCAGCCTCCAGGAACAGCAGCTGGGCAACCACCAGATTAGCCATGTAGTCTTCGACTTGACCTACTAAAAAGATGACGCGCTCTTTTAATAGTCGGGAATAGATATCATAAGAGCGCTCTCCTCGGGCAGTTTGTTCGATAACCATAGGCACCAAACCTGAAGCGCGTGTGGGTTGAGCCATGGCGGTGACACTAAGGTTTGTCATACTATTTACCTTCCTGAGCTAGTAAACTTAAAATTAACAAATCATTCGGCTGGTTGTAGAATTTGGCCAGTTATCACTAGTATCATCTGATGATTTGGAATCAATAAAAGGAGTATGACCATTCAAAATCAGCAAAGTTCTCTGGTTTGTAAGCGCTTATTCATGCGCACCTAACGTGCAAATTTAGACAATTTATTATTGAACAATGGTTACCGACGTTTAACTAATTCGAAGTAGTTCAATTCTTCCTCATTGATTTGCGCTTGTTCGGAGACAATTTCAATAATTTGATCTTCCAAAATGGAGGACTGGACTTGCTGTAGCAATTGTGGGTTTTGATAATAGTAGTTAACCACCGTGTCCGGTTGTTCGTAAGTTTCTGCAATCGCATTAATGGCCGACTTGACACGGTCTTGATCAATTTGGACGTTATTCAACTTAGCAATTTCACTGGCCAACAGAACAAAACTTACACGCCGCTCAGCCTGTTCGGTGAGGCTGTCGTCTGGAAATATAGCTTTAAGATCAAGATTTTGGTTTTTTACGGCTCCAAATTGTGATGCCATTTGCTGGCGTAGAACTTCTATTTCACTAGCAACTAATGTTTTTGGCAGTTCCAACTCATGATTGTCTATTAATCCATCGACAACCTGTTTTTTTATGTTGTCTTTTACAGTGTTATCTAATTCTCTCTTCATGTTAGCACGGATATTTTCACGAAACTTATCCATATCACCATTAGCAACGCCAAATTTGGCTAAAAACGGCTCATCTAGTGGCGGTAAAATTCGCTCCGAAACCTGCTTCAATTTTATAGTAAACTCGACGTCAGCACCCTTCAGTTCTTCAACATTATAGTCTTCAGGGAAGGTTAATGGCGCCACCTTCTCTTCACCGGCGGTCATGCCTACAATAGCTTCTTCAAAACCGGGGATCATACTATTGGAGCCCAAGACTAATTTCTGATCATCAGCTTGACCACCGCTGAACGGTTCTCCACCTTTAGAACCGGAATAGTCTATAGTCACCTCGTCATCTATTTCAGCAGCTCTCGTCACTGGTTCGTAAGTAGACTGCTGTTCACGTAACTGCTGCACCATCTTATCGACATCGCTCTCCGTAATTTCAGCAGAGGTTCTGGTAATTTTAATGGCTGCAAAATCGCCCAAAGTAATGTTAGGATAAATTTCAAATGTTGCGGTGTATTGCAAATCTTTGCCTTCATCCAATTCCTTGAGCGAAATATCGGGCTGACCCGCAGGCTTTACGTCTTCCGCCGTTATTGCCTGTTGAAAAGTCTCATTGATAGCGTCGTTCAACACCTCCTGTCGCAAACTGGCGCCAAAACGTTTTTTAACCACGCTGAATGGCGCTTTGCCCTTACGGAAACCCTTTAAATTAATCGTTTTCGTCGCTTGTTGAATGCGCTCGTCAACTTTAGGATCTATTTTTTCAGCGGGCACAGTGACAGTTATACAACGCTCTAAACCGACCGTAACATCGATAGATGTTTGTATAGATGACGTATCAACTGGTGCCGATGAATGCGCTATATCAGTGGTCGATTTATCACTGTCGGTAATTTCAGTTTGATTAGACACCTGCATGGTAATCCTCTTTTTGTCTATTTATGTATGTGCGATTTATTACTCTCAAATTCAAGCGATAAATATCAAGCAATAGGTACCGAGTGGTATAATTTATAGTGTTATAGTAGATGGTGCGGACGGAGAGACTCGAACTCTCACACCTCTCGGCACCAGAACCTAAATCTGGCGTGTCTACCAATTTCACCACGTCCGCATAATACTTGACAAACGTCAGCCCGTACTTTTCACACGCGAAAAAAAATTTAATAAAAAACAATGCTGACAACTAATTGGGGCAGCGATTTTGCCACAAGTTACAGAATAAAGCTAATCATTTGCATCATTCACTGTAGACGAACTGATATTTTGTTCTACAATTCATGTTCAATAGATTAGATGCAGTGAGATAAGAATACTATTAGATAGAGTCTTTTGACATGACACTATTTCCTTTCAGACAACCGCCTGTTTGTCGCAATTCATGTGGCGCTTTCCTATATGGCTTGCTTTTGCCGATATTTGTTTGCATAAGCCCAGCAGCAAATTCCACCAGCCTGAGTAACAAATTGCCTGTTGACGACCAGCAATTACAAGAACGACGTCAGAATTATAGCGCAGCAAAGAAAGCCTTTCGTCAGAATAAAAAGGTATTGTATGAAAAATTGAAAGTGAATCTAAAGGAATACCCGCTATATCCCTACTTGGAATATAGCGAAATTGTAAGTCAGCTAAATCGATTATCCTATCCAAAAATCGATCGATTTTTAGAAAAGCATCCAGAGTCTCATCTAGCAGATCAGTTACTAAAACGCTGGTTACAATACTTGGCAAGGCAAAAAGATTGGTACAACTACAGACGTTACTACAAATCGGGACTTAACTCTACATCCTTACATTGCCATTACCTATGGTCGCAACTTAAAGATGGTGATGAAACCATATATTCTCAAATCACTAATTTGTGGAATGTAGGCAAATCTCAACCCGATGCATGCGACAAACCGTTTGATGCATGGCGCCAACAAGGCTATCTGACTCCTGAAATCGCCTGGGAAAGACACAAAAAAGCAGTTAAAAAGGGTAATCATCGACTGGCTGGCTACATCAGCCGAAATATGCCCAACGCTATGCAACATTTAACAAAGCTGTACCAACGCGTAGATAAAACCCCCAGAATGGTCGCTGACAAATTACTGTTCGACAAAGATACATCTGAAAATAGAGACATTATTGCGCACGGACTTCGTAAATATGCGCGTAAAGATGCTATGGCTGCGCATACTATCTGGCAAGAATACCGCTACAAGCACACGTTTACGACTCAAGAACAGAGTCAACTCGATCTCTCTATTGCTATTCAACTTGCTGAAGAAGGCCATATTGACCATGCAAATCAATTGGCTATCCCGGACTCGGAAAGTAATTTATCGTCGAGTCACGTAAAGCTAGTTACTATAATCCTGCGAGCACTACTGAACAAAAGGCAGTGGCATGACATTTTAGTCTGGATAGATAAGCTTCCAGCCGTCGAAAAACAGTCGGACTGTTGGCGCTATTGGAAAGCACGCGCGCTGGCTCAAAAACAAACAAGAGAATCAAAACAAATAGCTCAAAGTATATATCAAGCATTATCGACTAAGCGTAGCTACTACGGGTTTCTGGCAGCCGATCGAATCGGATCAGATTACGCACTTGTACATGAACCCGCAGTAGTCCCTATTAGAGTAAGACAAAACGTTCAAGCTGTACCCGACTTAAAAAGAGGTCTGGAGTTATTTGCTCTTGGCAAAATGTATACGGCCCGTCACGAATGGGACTATGGCACTAAAAAATTTACCGATGAACAACATATAGCTGCTGCTCAATTAGCCGCTAATTGGGGCTGGAACCGCAAAGCAATTGAGTCAATGGCCGCCGCAAGACACTGGGATGATCTCACTATTCGTTTCCCGATGGCAAACGCTGAATGGATAAATAAAGCATCTGAACAGGTGCAACTCCCTGGAGCGCTCATTTATGCAGTCGCCAGACAAGAAAGTGCGTGGGCAACTGACGCCCTGTCGTCTGCGGGCGCTGTTGGCCTGATGCAAATAATGCCCGCAACGGCAAAACAAACTGCTAGAAAAATCGGGCTCAACTACGACAGAAAA
>CAZEUZ010000088.1:0-3098 GCA_964515805.1 uncultured Cellvibrionaceae bacterium
GCGCTTATTTAAACACAGTAATTGAACATGCCAAAGCTGTTCTTTTTTTGATGAAAAGCCCTTGCATGTTAAGAGGAACCTTGCGTGTAAAAGAAACTGTGTAAGAGTAGAGTAATGGTAAATTATGAGTTGTAAAATTCACCGGCAGACAACGGTAGCTCCACAGATAACGGGCCGTCGCCTGGATCAGTTGGCAGTGGAGCTATTTGCCGACTTCTCTCGCGCTCGTATTCAAGAATGGATTAAAGCGGGTGCTCTAACTGTGAACGGTGCAAGATGTAAGCCCAGGCATAAACTTTACGGCGGAGAGCATCTGTCTGTCCTAACCTATATTGAAGACGAACAGCGCTGGCAACCACAAGATATCCCCGTGGATGTCGTGCATGCTGATGAACATCTTATTGTCATTAATAAGCCTGATGATATAGTCGTTCATCCTGGCGCTGGTGTTCCTGATGGCACTTTACTTAATGCCTTGTTGTATCACTTCCCTGAGCTCGCTGCACTGCCTCGCGCGGGCATCGTGCATCGTCTCGATAAGCAAACAACTGGACTTATGGTCATTGCGCGTTCGTTGCCAGCTCATACCCACTTGGTTGAACAATTGCAGTCTCGAACTCTAGGTCGGGAGTATGAGGCAGTTGTGTTCGGCGAGCTGACGGGTGGTGGCAGTATCGACCGACCGATCAGCCGCCATCCAACACAACGGACTAAAATGGCTATCGTCCTAGAGGGTAAAGAAGCTATTACGCACTATCGCTTATTAGAACGTTTTACGGGCTACAGCCATATACATTGCCGGCTTGAAACAGGCCGAACTCATCAAATACGCGTTCACATGGCCGCAATCCATCATCCATTAGTAGGCGACCCGCTCTATCTTGGACGTAAACGATGGAGCCCAGGTACACCAATGGAATTAAGATCTATGATCGCAGATTTCCCTAGACAAGCTTTACATGCGCAAGCATTATCCTTAGTGCATCCAGTTGACGGCAAACTATTATCATGGCAAGCACCATTACCTGCAGATATGCAAAGGCTATTGAAAGCATTAAATGATTACAAAGGCAGAGAATAATGGCCAATATCAAATGGCTGGATTGGCCGGCGCCCGATAAGGTTAAAGCCTGTTATACCCTTAAAACAGGGGGTTATAGCCAAGCACCTTATGACAGCTTGAATTTAGGTCTACATGTTGGGGATTGTCCCGTTACTGTCCACAAAAACCGTCGATATTTAAATAATCTGACTGATGGTCTTGTTGATACGGACGCTATCTGCTGGTTGACACAGACTCATAGCACTCGAGTGGTAGAAGCTTGCGCCACAGCTATCGATAACAAGGCAGACGCCAGTTATTGCCGTAGCCAAGGGCCAATTGCCGCAGTGATGACAGCGGACTGTCTGCCTGTATTCTTCTGCGATAAAAAAGGTGAGCAGGTTGCCGTTGCACATGCAGGTTGGCGAGGTTTGCTAAACGGCGTTTTACTGAAAACGTTGGATTGCTTTCCGATAAAACCGTTGGTGATGGCCTATCTAGGCCCGGCTATTAGCTCTGATGTCTACACAGTGGGTGACGATTTACGTCTGGCTTACATGAAAAAAGACAAACAATACGCTCGCTATTTTCAGGCAACGGTAGCTGCTGACAGGTGGCTGTGTGATCTCTACGGCATAGCGCGCCATCAATTAAACATGGCTGGCGTGAATGCTATCTATGGCGGTGACCGTTGTACTTTTAGTGAATCGGCGCATTTTTTTTCCTATCGTAGAGATGGTGTTACCGGACGAATGGTAAATATGATCTGGAAATCATCCCAATGACCAGTGATAAAACTATACTTATCATCGATGACGAGCCCGCTATTTGCGACATGCTCCGTATGGTTTTAGAAAAGACAGGTTATCAGTGTCTCGAGGCAGCCAATGGGCAGCAAGCTCGCGCTACTGTTATTGACGAGAAACCTGATCTTATACTGTTGGACTGGATGTTACCGGATATCAATGGTGTTACCTTAGTTCACCGATTGAAGAAAGACGAATTAACTGCTTCAATTCCTATCATCATGCTGACAGCTAAAAGTGAAGAGGACAACAAGATAAAAGGACTTAAAGCAGGCGCCGATGACTACATTACCAAGCCGTTTTCGCCTCGCGAACTCATTGCCCGAATACAGGCAGTATTGCGTCGTACCGAAAAAATTGGCAATCAAGTGATTATATCCGTGGAAGGTCTTACTATAAATCTAACCAGCCATATTGTGACCATTCACGACCAGATTGTGAAAATGAGCTCTACCGAATATCGATTGTTGGAGTTTTTTATTAAGCATCAGGATCGCGTATATTCACGCAATCAGTTATTGGATCATGTATGGGGAAGTAATACCTATGTGGAAGAACGGACAGTGGATGTACATATTCGGCGTTTACGAAAAGTGCTATCTCCCTACAATCATGATTTTCTTGTACAAACAGTACGTGGCAGTGGCTATCGCTTTTCAACCAACTGGATAGAGGTTTAGTCTATTGCGATACGGATTCAATGCGGAATTGCGTCGCTTAGTTGGCTTTGGTCTTCTATCTTTGATCATCGGATTGATTATTGACCACCTGATAGCGACATTGATGCTGTTTTGCATCCTCTATATGTGCTGGACCTTGGGTAACATTTATCGCCTGGATAAATGGTTAACACAGCGTAAGAAAATGGTTATTCCCGACGCCAGTGGTATTTGGGGAGATATTTTTTACAATCTGAGCTACGGAGAAAAACGTGCACAACGTCAGCAGCAACGGCTTAAAGCGGTTCTCAATCGCGTTCAATCAACAACAGCCGCACTCAATGATGGTGTTATTCTATTAGATAAGCACGATTGCATTAATTGGTGGAACCATGCCGCCGGACAGCTATTGGCATTTAAGTCGATCGATAAAAGTAGTTCTATCCTCAACTACATTCGCCATCCAAAATTTGCACGCTACCTTAGCGCTAATGAATGCGAATCCGTCTTGGATCTGCCCTCTCATCACCACCCTGAAAAACAGTTGCTGTACCAAATAACCCGTTTTGGTGAAGGCGAAGGGT
Organism: uncultured Cellvibrionaceae bacterium; assembly: GCA_964515805.1. Lineage (GTDB taxonomy): Bacteria > Pseudomonadota > Gammaproteobacteria > Pseudomonadales > Cellvibrionaceae > CAZEUZ01. Next base: position 3,092 of record CAZEUZ010000088.1, read on the forward strand.
TATTAAC
>CAZEUZ010000089.1:0-5986 GCA_964515805.1 uncultured Cellvibrionaceae bacterium
GGATTGCCGCCGATGATGGAGTAATCTTCGACATCGTCTACAACCACGCTGCCTGCAGCAATGATGCATTTTTTACCTACATTGGCCATAATTAAAGCGCCATTACCTATCCATGTATCTTCGCCGATCGTCACTTTTTTAAAGGTGCCGCCCTGTTCTCGTATGGGAGTATCCAAATCGTTGAAATTGTGTTGGCCCTTGCCGCTCATGATGTGAACACCGCTGCCGAGCAGACAATCTTTTTCTATTTTACATGCACCAATATTACACTGTGGACCAATATAGACGCCTTCCTCTATTTCGGTATCAACCTGGGAAAACAGTGTGGCAAAGCCTATACGGCAGTTGGTAGAACACTTCTTTATAACAAATTTGAAAAAGTTTACACGTATATAACTCCCGGTAATGCCTGGGAATAAACTTAAAAACTGTGCAAAAGTTGCAAACAGAGAATCTTTACTTAAAAAAATGCAACCAATGAAATAAAGAAGGATTAAAGGGGATAAAAGTAAGGTAATAAATAATCTAACAACTTTTTTAACTGTCTTTCTCATATCTATTCACACTAGGGCAATTGCCACTGAATTGGTGTTAATCTCTGCTGCTCTAAATATTCGTTGGCCTGAGAGAAGTGCCGGTTGCCGAAAAAACCGCGGTGCGCCGACAGTGGGGAAGGGTGGGGTGATTTTAGTACCCGGTGTTTTTGCTGGTTAATCAGCGCACCTTTGTTCTGTGCATAGCTGCCCCAGAGCATAAATACCAAGCCTTCTCGGTGCTCATTCAAAACTTCAATCACTCTATCAGTGAAGGTTTCCCAACCTTTTCCTTGGTGTGAACCTGCGCGGGCTCTTTCGACAGTTAGGGTAGAGTTTAACAACAACACGCCTTGTTCCGCCCAGGATTGTAGGCAGCCGTGTTTAGGAGCAGGAATGCCTAGATCATCTTCGATTTCTTTAAATATATTGATTAGAGATGGTGGTGGACTAACACCAGGCACCACAGAAAAACAAAGGCCGTGCGCCTGATTGGGGCCATGGTAAGGGTCCTGCCCCAGGATAACCACTTTGACTTGCTCGAAGGGGGTGGTGTTGAACGCGTGGAATATTTGCTTTCCTGGTGGAAAAATAATTTTGCGCCGATCTTTTTCCGCCTGCAAAAATTGTCGCAACTGTTGCATGTAAGGCTGTTCAAATTCCTGTCTGAGAATCGCCAGCCAAGAGTCTTCTAACTGTATGCTATTACTCACTGTCACGGGCGTTGACCTCTTTTCCCACCCTATTCTGGCCGCATATGCGGGAATAGTACGACATCTCTTATCGATGGCGAATCGGTCAATAGCATCACCAGTCGATCAATGCCGATGCCCTCACCTGCGGTAGGCGGTAGGCCATATTCCAGTGCACGAACGTAGTCAGCATCGTAATACATCGCCTCGATATCGCCGGCGTCCTTCTCTGCAGCTTGCAGCTGGAAACGTTCAGCTTGATCCTCGGCATCATTGAGCTCGGAAAAACCGTTGGCTATTTCGCACCCGCCGACAAAAAATTCAAAGCGGTCGGTAACGAAGACATTGTCATCGTTGCGTCTCGCTAGTGGCGATACTTCAGTGGGGTATTCAGTAATAAACGTGGGATTTTGCAAGCGGTGTTCCACTGTCTTTTCGAAAATTTCTATTTGCAGCTTACCGAGTTCCCAAGAATCTTTTAAGGGAATACCTAACGCTTCCGCAATACGGCGAGCGCCATCGCAATCGGCCAGAGCATCTGCAGACATGTCGGGATTGTACTTAAGAATGGCATCGAACACACTCAGACGTTGAAAAGGTTGAGCAAAGTCGTAGCTGTCTGTCGAAACCAGCTCACCTTCCGCATTTTTGACCGTTTTTTTCACCGTTGCCGAACCTAGTACTTCGATGGTTAACTGGCGTAACATATCCTCTGTCAGATCCATCAAATCCTCGTATTTTGCATAGGCTTGATAGAACTCCAACATAGTAAATTCTGGGTTATGACGGGTGGATAATCCTTCATTGCGAAAGTTTCGATTGATCTCATAGACACGTTCAAAGCCGCCGACCACCAATCGCTTTAAGTACAGCTCTGGCGCAATACGCAAAAACATCTCCATATCGAGTGCATTGTGATGAGTGACAAATGGTCTGGCGGTAGCTCCTCCGGGAATAGGTTGTAACATGGGTGTTTCTACTTCTAAAAACTGCCGCTGATTTAGATACTGACGGATAAAATTGACCACCTGGGAGCGCACTTTAAAGGTATTGCGGACATCAGGGTTGACGATAAGATCGATGTAGCGCTGACGGTAGCGTAACTCTTGATCGGCCAGGCCATAGAATGTATCCGGCAATGGACGCAAGCTTTTGGTCAATAATTGAAAATTTTCCGCATTGACGTAGAGATCACCCTTACCTGATTTGTGAATGGCGCCGGTCACATTGACGATGTCACCGATATCCCATAAACCAGTGGTTGCTTTTATGGCTTGCTGCGCTTTTTTATCCATATATAACTGGATGCTGCCGGACACATCATGCAACACCATAAATGGACCGCGTTTTGCCATGATGCGGCCGGCGACGGAGACTTTTTTGTCCAGTGCAGCCAGCGCTTCTTTGGTTTCCTCACCGTACTGCGTCTGCAGATCAGCAGCCAAGTGCTCCCGAGTCAACTGATTGGGAAAAGCACTAGACTGCGAAGAGAGAGCCGTTGAACGGATAGCATCTAACTTTGCTCGACGCTCGGCAATTAATTTATTTTCTTGTTGCTGTGTGTCTGTTTCTGTCATAGTGTTAACTACAATCCTGCCTTTAAACTGGCCTCAATAAACTGGTCCAAGTCGCCATCCAAAACCGCCTGGCAATTACTGGTCTGCACATTGGTGCGCAAATCCTTAATGCGCTGGTCGTCTAATACATAAGAACGGATTTGGCTGCCCCAACCAATATCGGCCTTTTTGTCTTCTTCTGCCTGTTTTGCCGCCGACCGTTTTAGCATTTCTTGTTCATAAAGTTTGGCGCGCAGCATCTTCCAGGCTCTATCTCGATTTTGATGCTGTGAACGTTCACTCTGACACTGAACAACGATACCACTGGGTTCATGAGTGAGGCGAACGGCAGAATCTGTCTTGTTAACATGCTGTCCACCGGCTCCGGAGGCGCGATAGGTATCCTCACGAACATCAGCCTTGCTGACATTTATGTCTATATCTTCATCAATTTCTGGCGACACAAAAACCGAACCAAAAGAGGTGTGGCGGCGGTTGCCAGAATCAAAGGGTGATTTGCGCACCAGCCGGTGAACACCGGTTTCTGTTCGCAAATGGCCGAAGGCATAGTCGCCTTCGAAACGAATCGTCGCACTTTTGATGCCTGCCACATCCCCAGCGGACACTTCTTCCAGCGTAGTTTTAAATCCCTTGGCATCTCCCCAACGCAGATACATTCGCAACATCATTTCCGCCCAGTCCTGAGCCTCAGTGCCACCAGAACCCGACTGTATGTCTAGATAGGCATTATTGGCGTCCATTTCGCCAGAAAACATACGTCGGAATTCCAATACATCTAACTGATCGACTAGCTTGTCAAGCTCTTGTTTTATATCAACTAGGGCATCTTCGTCGCTGTCATCGACGGCCATGGTCAACAATTCGCGGCAGTCACCAATACCTGTATCCAGTCTATCAATGGTCTTTACAACAGCTTCTAGAGAAGAGCGCTCCCGCCCCAATTCCTGAGCGCGATCCGGCTCGTTCCAAACGTCCGGTTCAGCCAATTCTAATTCGACTTCGACAAGACGTTCTTGCTTATCTTCATAGTCAAAGATACCCCCGAAGAACATCGGTGCGCCGTTGCAAATCGTCAAGCATTGTCATGTAAGGGTTTATTTCCACAGGTCGTCCGTTAGCAGATAAAATTGGGCTGTAAATCGCAGAGGCGGATTGTAACTTAGGCGGTCAGTTTTAGGAACCATTTAGCTGAAGCTTAGGTTTACAGGTGTTTATTTATCCTTATGCTTCGACAAGCTCAAAGTTCGGAATCCAATTTTATTTGTGTAAAATCAGGGAGAAATATAGAATCCCCTGCGTATAATTTTTCTCGCTTATCAACCGTCTCAAGTTAGCCCGGCCAATCAATATACTTATGAAATCAATTTTATTACGTCTAGCAGTCTATGCATGCTGCTGTGTATTTTTCAACTCTGCTTGGTCACAACAAGTATCCTCCGATGATGTTGACATCGACAAAAAGAATAAAGAAAAAACAGTTGTCGAAGATAGGCTTATGACCGTAGAGCAACAACTACTGCAAATGCAGAAGGATCTAAATGAAAAAGAAGAGGAAAAAGAAACCTTAGAACGCAAACTCCGAAAAGAGAAAGACGAAGTCGTCAAGGCACAACTACAACAGGAACTGGTCGCTGCAGAAGATATTATCGTTGGTATGCAAGAAGAGATAGTCAAATCGGCTACCGGTGGCGCTACAGTGTTTAAAGAGCCGGTATTAGTAAAAGAAGAGTTCGATTGGAAAAAGGATATGGAATTGCTTTTCCAACCTTTTGTTGATCAATTACGGACCTTGACAGAACAGCCTCGATTGATTGAAAAAACAGAATCGGAAATCGGCTATTGGCAGAGGCGTCGACAGGAGTTACAAGAAGCAGCGAACAATCTCGACAAAAATATCAGCACTATTAATGATTCGACACTGAAAAAAGAGGTACAAGCGCTCAGAGATACAACCGGTTCACGGCTAAACTCGGCAGAGCAAAAATTGTCTTTACTGCAGAATGAATTAGAGGCACTGAAGACGGCAAAAAGTCCTATATGGACAACCATTGGCGATATTTTTGTCAACATCGTTTTCGAAATCTTGCTACATCTTTCTTTCGCTGTATTGGCAGCCGTTCTGGCCTATCAAGCCATTAAATGGCTCTCGGTAATCATCATCAATGTACTACCAAAAAATAAAGTGGGCGATCACAAATTTGCCCAACGCTCGATAGAGATAGGTCGCCTGGTATTAGGTAGCGTGGTCACTATCGTGACCTATTTTATTGTGTTGTACAGTCTGACTGAATGGTTGTTGATTGTAGTTTCATTGTTAATCGTTGCCAGTTTGGCGCTGGGATTGCGAGAAACATTGCCAGGTTACATGGTCGAAGCAAAAACACTGCTCAACATGGGATCCATTCGTCACGGTGAACGCTTGATTTATAATGGATTGCCTTGGCGAATCAATCGCTTGAATGTACATTCACACTTGCACAACCCGGCACTTAACGGAAGACTGAGGGTGTCCTTAACTGAAATAGTCAATTTGAGTTCTCGTCCCATCCAGAGGGACGAGGCATGGTTTCCCACAAAAACAGGCGATTTTGTATTGATGGAAGATGGCGTATATGGCAGGGTAAATCAGCAAACGCCCGACATTGTCGAAATTGACCGTGGTCATTCGATTTATACCTATACGACTGCGGATTTTTTATCCCGAAGACCGTGTAATCTCTCTAAAAATGGCTTTACGCTTTACGAGACCTTTGGCATCGATTACCAGCATCAAGCCAACATCACTACTACTATACTGGACACTTATCGTCAGGCTATGGAAGAAGCCATCAAGTCGTCGCCATACGGTCAATTCAGTACAGAAATTGTTGTTGTCTTCAGCATGGCCGCTGCATCGTCTCTGGATTTTAGAATAGTGGCTGGTTTCAGTGGCGATGCGGCGCAAGATTACTACGCTATTAAACGTCTGATTCAAAGGGCGTCTGTCGACGTCGCAAATCGTGAAGGCTGGGTCATACCTTTCCAACAAATTACTTTGCATTACGATTCGGTAGGAGAGAAATAAATACCTCAAATATTGCCATGACTACTCCATATCTCGACGTAAATAGAGTACGTCGTCACTTTCCAGGGTTACAGAGCGATATGGTGTTTATGGACAACGCCGGCGGCTCACAGGTATTGG
>CAZEUZ010000090.1:0-5513 GCA_964515805.1 uncultured Cellvibrionaceae bacterium
GGTTGTCACGCCAGTGGCATTGCCCGGTAGCTATGTTCGGACGGGATAACCGCTGAAAGCATCTAAGCGGGAAGCCTCCTTCAAGATAAGCTTTCCCTTCTGGCCGCCTTCGGGTGGTCAGACTGAAGGGCCGTGGAAGACTACCACGTTGATAGGCTGGGTGTGTAAGCGTTGTGAGGCGTTGAGCTAACCAGTACTAATTGCCCGTGAGGCTTGACCATATAATTGAGGCCACTTGTAAATCTTGTAAGTTAAGTGAGCAATCAATCTAAACCTGGACAGGTAATCAAAAACAAACAGAAAAGAGAGAACGTATTAATTAGTAACCACTTTACATTGCATTGTGCTATGGGTATTGAATAGAGTAGATGCCTATAGCGGCATCGAAAGCTGTTTCAGACGGCTTCGATGCGTCTTTCAGTCATCAATGACTGAAAGAAACAACCAGTTTGTCTGACGACCATAGAGTGTTGGTCCCACCTGATCCCATCCCGAACTCAGCAGTGAAACGATACATCGCCAATGGTAGTGTGGGGCTTCCCCATGTGAGAGTAGGTCATCGTCAGACTTTAATACAAAGGCCTCGTAGGCTAAACTACGAGGCCTTTCATATATATACAATCAATAAAAATCCTTAATAAATATGACAAGCGCGATCGAAAAAGTTATGACAAGAGTGTTACTTAAACCCATACTATTCTTCAATATCTTGTAAATACTTAAGCTGGTTGTCGAGTAAGTCTGCATACATAGGTTGGAAACCTTGAATATCGACAAAGTTTGTATGATTTTCTTCAGAATTAATTAAAAAATAGGACGTTAATTCACGGTCTTCTAAAAAAAATCTTTCGATAGACAAGCTGGTGGAACTAACAGTATTTTTGTGACGTGGCAGTAGTGACCGTTCTTTAGTTATCGCTTTTTCAGGTGTATGGTGAATACGGGCTTCGAGCGCTATGGAGAAGTTGCTCTGTTGTTTGTTTAATTTACAAACTATATATCCACAACAAGCAGCATTAAATATAGCATTGTTTATTTCTAGATCGTCCTGTGCAAAGTGATTTTTTTTAAAAGAAAGCACTATGGTTGCCGAACCTATGTACACTAAGTCGCCGTTATACAAACGGAGTGCTTTTTGAACATGCCGAAATAGCTTATCGATGATTTTTTTGCGCGAATCACTGTTTAACTTTTGATAAAGATCATCAAAATTCTTAATACTTAACGTCAATAAAACACTTTGATTGCCGATAGCTTCCTCTTCATCAGTTGTACTATTTTTTACTGATTTTTTTTCTTCTTTATCTTTGACGGGTTGAATTTGGTTTATTCCTCGATATAAGCAAAATACTGACGTACTTGCTAACAATCCACTAATCAATAATAGTATTACTGGGTAGCGTATACTGTCTGGGTGAGCGGTATCAATTCCTAGTACAACATGTCCGGACATAGTGTCATGTAGTACAATCGGAGCACTAAAATGTTGTATATGGTTTGGAAGATGGTTACCCGTTTCTCCTGCTTGTACAATCAGTTTATTTTCTACATCGTAAATAGCTGAAGTAACAACAATTTGATCAAACGTAATATCTTCTAACAATATTTGCAGACTCAGCCTATCGTGGTTTAAGGTTGCATCCATCGCCTGACGGGCAACCATATTTGCCATGACTTGGCCAAAACTATTTATTGCATGGCGATATTGAAAATGCTGTCCGTGGTTAGCTACGTAGGCTGTTAACCAAAGTGTCATCAGACTGCCGCTGAAAAAACCAAAAAACAATGAATAGGGATATATCAACTTATACTGGGTAAATAGTTTTAAGAAATGTGATAGCGACATAAGGATTATAAAGAAAGACGAATGGATAAATTAAAATTGTGGAATCTAACTATGAACATATCCCAGCTTGCTACAACTGTACAGAAATATTGATTCCATTGTGAAGGAAATATTATTAATTAGCCTCTCTGGCACGGATAAACCAGGTGTTACGGTGGCGGTCAGTGAAATTCTGTCTAAATATCAAGCTAATATTCTCGATATAGGCCAAGCAGTTATTCACGACCATCTGAATATCGGTATCTTAGTAGAAATTCCCGCTACTCACGAGCATTCGCCTGTGTTGAAGGATATCTTATTTTGCGCCCATAAATTGGATATGAAGGTAAAGTTTGAGCCTATTAGCGAGGCTAATTATAGTCACTGGGTCGAGCAACAAGGGAAAAAGCGTCATATTGTCACATTATTGGCCAGACAAATTACCGCAGCGCAACTGGCTGCCGTAGCCACTGTGATTACCCGCCATTGCCTTAATATCGATAGTATTAAGCGATTGTCTGGTCGTATTCCTTTGAGTGCGCTATCGCCACAGCCAAATCGATCGAGAGAGATACGTCAACCGGATAATAAACCGGCAACAAGCAAAGAATCGGTCGAATTTTCCGTTCGCGGAAAACCCGATGATCCGGCGCGTTTAAAAGCAGATTTTATGGAGCTATCGACATCGCTGGATGCCGATATTGCCTTTCAGGAAGATAATATATTTCGGCGCAATCGCCGTCTCGTCTGCTTCGATATGGATTCGACACTCATTGAAGCGGAAGTAATTGATGAATTAGCCAAAGAAGCAGGTGTAGGCCAGCAGGTGGCGGCAATTACAGAAGCGGCAATGCGAGGTGAAATGGATTTCAAAAAGAGTTTTACTGAACGTATGCGGCTTTTGTCGGGTCTTGATGAAAAAGAGTTGTCGACTATTGCCGATAGACTATCGTTGACGGAAGGCGCGGAAAAATTAATTCGAACACTGAAAAAACTCGGTTACAAGACGGCAATTTTATCCGGTGGTTTTGATTATTTTGGCCATTATTTACAACGGCGTCTAGGGATTGATTACGTGTTTGCGAATCATTTAGATATAGAGAATGGCAAACTGACGGGTAAGGTTGTCACGCCAATTGTGGATGGTGCCCGAAAAGCGGAGTTGCTAAAAGAGTTAGCAGATAAAGAAGAAATCAGTTTGGAACAAGTGATAGCCGTAGGGGATGGCGCCAATGACTTGCCGATGCTGAGTACAGCTGGTTTCGGTATTGCCTTTCGTGCTAAACCTCTGGTTAGAGCATCCGCTGAACACTCGATCCAGCTTGGATTAGATGCCATTTTGTACCTGATCGGGCTTAATGATCACGATGAATTATTGGCGGATTAGCTACTAACAATTTCTCGAGTAAAAATTCACTTGTACATTACTTTCCAATACAAAAGCTGGAAAATATTTCCCCCAGCAATTCATCGGAACTGACAGCACCGGTAATTTCACCCAAGTGTTGTTGAGCGGCTCTAAGATCTTCCGCCATCAGTTCGCCAGCGCCGGCTCTAAGTTGACTGAAGGCTTGCTGAAGGCACTGTCCAACCTTATCAAGCGCCGTTAAATGGCGTCGACGGGCGGTGAAAACCGCTTCACCAGTTTGGCTAAATCCCATGGATATTTTTAAGTGCTGGCGCAATAAATCTATGCCTTCCCCAGTCTTTGCCGACAAATATAATTTTGGATAATCTTTTCCTACTTCGAATTTAGGTTTTATTGCCGCGAGATCAATTTTATTGAACACTAATGATATCCGCGAGCGATTGGAGTGTTCACTCGTTTTTTTGTCCAAAATATGCAGAGGGTCTTCGGCCTTTTCAAGGTTGCTTTTTTCTGTTGTACCCTTCTCAATTGTATTGTAGTCGTAAATCACAAGTATCCGGTCCGCTTTATCGATGGCTTCTCTAGCTCTTTCGATACCGATTTTTTCCACAGTGTCTGCGCTGTCGTGCAAGCCGGCAGTATCGAGAATATGTAACGGCATGCCGTCTATGTGTATAGATTCACGCAACAAATCCCGCGTAGTACCGGCAATATCAGTGACAATGGCGGATGATTTTCCCGATAGCGCATTGAGCAAACTGGATTTACCGGCGTTGGGTCGCCCGGCAATAACAACGGTCATTCCTTCGCGTAACAATGCTCCCTGTTTAGCTTCTCGATAGATAGAATCGAGTTGATGTTGAATTTCGGTAAGGGCGGTGGCTAGCTTCCCATCGTTGAAAAAATCAATTTCTTCTTCAGGAAAATCAATAGCGGCTTCGACATAGACCCTCAATCGTGTTAGCTGCTCCGCCAATGCTTCAATTTTTTTTGAAAATGCGCCTTGCAGGCTATTAATTGCGTTACGGGCCGCCTGTTGCGAGGAGGCATGAATTAAATCGGCAATCGCTTCTGCCTGAGTTAAGTCCATTTTATTATTGAGGTAGGAACGCTCAGAGAATTCACCCGGTCTGGCCAACCGTACGCCTTGAGAGATAATTGCCTGCAAGAGTAGATCAAGTACTACCGGACTACCATGAGCCTGGAGTTCCAGCACGTCTTCTCCAGTGAAGGAATTTGGTCCAGGAAAGTACAACGCGATGCCTTGATCGAGTAGTTGCTTGCTTTCAGGATGATAAAATGGGCCGTAATGGGCTAGGCGAGGCTCTAGTTTACGTTTGGTGATGGATTCCCCGAGCATGAGAGCATCAATGCCTGAGATACGAATAACACCGATGCCGCCACGCCCCACTGGGGTGGCAATAGCGGCTATGGTGTCTGTCGTTTGGCCCTTAGCCATTACAGTAAACCTCTGGGCTAACTGTTGGCGTGGCTTGTTTAATTAGCCGCTTCTATCTGGCGGGTAATTATGTATTGCTGCACGATGGATAATGTATTGTTGACCACCCAATAAAGAACCAAGCCAGCGGGAAACCATAAGAACATAAAGGTGAAGATAACCGGTAGCCATTGCATGACTTTTGCCTGCATGGGATCGGGCGGTGTGGGATTAAGTTTCTGTTGGATGAACATCGACACGCCCATCAATAGAGGTAATATGAAATACGGATCTTTAACGGATAAATCGTTCAGCCACAGAATAAAAGGCGCGTGGCGAATTTCTACGCTTTCCAACAGTACCCAGTAGAGGGCAATAAAAACCGGCATTTGCACCAAGATAGGCAAACAACCACCCATTGGATTGACCTTTTCCGTCTTGTACAGCTTCATCATTTCTTGAGACATTTTTTGGCGATCGTCGCCAAAACGTTCTTTAATGGTCTGCATTTTTGGCGCTACTTTACGCATTTTGGCCATCGACCGATAACTGGCTGCAGATAATCGAAAGAAAGCCGCTTTGATCACTATGGTCAAGATAATGATCGACCAACCCCAATTACCGACAAAACTGTTAATCCAATTAAGGAAATAAAATAGCGGTTTGGCTACCCACCACAAAATACCGAAATCGATGGTGAGATCCAAATAGTCAGCAATCGCTTCAAGCCGATCAATATCCTTAGGTCCAGCATAGAAATCAGCGCTGACCTCAGCTCGGCTGCCAGCGCCAACTGCAACCGACGGGCTTATAAAACCCAGTAAATACAGATCTTCATTTTTCTTTTTTCGCAACATGAAGTTATTTTCTTGATTCTGATC
>CAZEUZ010000091.1:0-4836 GCA_964515805.1 uncultured Cellvibrionaceae bacterium
CGAATAATATGGCGAATAGCACGATGAACCAATAAGTCGGGGTAACGGCGGATCGGTGAAGTAAAGTGAGCGTAAGCAGTGTAGGCTAAACCGAAATGTCCTTGATTATCAGGTTGATAGACGGCTTGTTGCAAGCTGCGCAACATCACCATTTGAATGACATGAGCATCGGGGCGATGTTCAATCTCAGTCAAAATCTTTTGAAAATGCTGAGGTTGAGGCTGGCCTCTGGTTTTCAGGCTGATACCTGACTCTTGCAGATATAGGCGCAAGTTATCTAATTTTTCCGCCTTTGGCGCTAAATGCACTCGATAAAGCCCTAGCAATTCGTGTTTTTCCAAAAAGCTAGCCGCCGATACATTCGCACATAGCATACATTCTTCTATCAGTTTATGCGCATGATTGCGAACGACAGGTACAATCCGTTCAATTTTTCTATTTTTATCAAAAACAATACGTGTTTCTACGGTATCAAAGTCAATGGCACCACGCACTTCACGCTGATTGCGTAGTACTTTATACAAATTGAATAATTCATCAATATAAGTAATCAGTGGCGCGAACTGTCGACGAGGATGATCGGTCGACAGTGATTTATCGCTTTGATGATCAATCATCGATGCAACTTGCGTGTAAGTCAGGCGCGCATGGGAATGAATAAGCGCTTCATAAAACGTATAACCGCTAATTTTTCCACGAGCGCTGATGGTCATTTCACACACCATTGCCAATCGGTCAACTTGGGGGTTGAGAGAGCACAAATCGTTAGACAGGATTTCCGGCAACATCGGCACTACAAAATCGGGAAAATATACCGATGTGCCTCTGCGTTTAGCTTCGCGGTCGAGGGCGCTATCGACCGTAACATAATGTGAAACATCGGCGATGGCTACATATAGCCGCCAACCGCCCGAGCGTTTAGTTTCACAGTAAACTGCGTCGTCAAAATCACGGGCGTCCTCACCATCAATGGTAACGAACGGTAAATGACGTAAGTCGACCCGATGTTTTTTATCAACGGAGGTGGCATGATCAGCCAGTAACTTTATTTCAGCTTCAACGTCGATTGGCCAACGATGAGGAATACTGTGAGTGCGTATGGCAACGTCAATTTCCATACCCGGCGCCATATGATCACCCAAAACCTCAATGATTTTTCCCATCGGCGGATTTTTAGCACTGGGCTGACGAGTAATCTCGACAACGACAAACTGATCAAACTTAGCATCACCTGCATCCTTGTCAGCAATAATAATGTCGTGCACAAGGCGTCCGTTATCTGGTCGCACAAAACCAACACTGGCTTCAATGTTACTGTTTGCATTAAAGTAACGGCCAACTAATTGGTGAGTATGATGTTTGAGTACTTCTACAATAACGCCGTCACGCCTGCCCCGAGGACTATTTGTAGATAAACGTACCAGCACCTCATCACCATCGAACACTTTACGCATCTGCCGATAAGGCAGATAAATATCTCCTTTATCACTGTTGCAAATCAAGAACCCATAACCATCTCTGTGGGCTTGTACACGACCACGGACTAACTGGAGTTTATCAATTGGTGCATAAGCTTTGCGACGGTTGCCACAAATTTGGCCATCTCTCTCCATGGCGAGCAACCGGCGGCGCAATGCCTCCTTCTGTGCCAGATCTTCCAATTTCAGTAACAAACATAATTGACGGTAATTCAGAGGACTGGCAGCGTCATTGAGTATACTGAGAATATACTCGCGACTGGGAATAGGACGATCATACTTCTCCGCTTCGCGTGCAGCGTAGGGATCTTGTTTTATTAATTTTTTCAATAGTTTTCTTTGTATCAATGCCGCCAAAATGCCGGTGTGAATAATACTAACAAGGTAAAGACCTCGAGCCGCCCTAGCAACATAGCGAATGCCAATACCCATTTGGCAGTATCGTTGATGGCCCCATAGTGAGCACTCACATCACCCATGCCGGGACCAAGGTTGTTGATACAAGCGCCAACGGCGGAGAAGGCGGTAACAAAATCTAAACCAGTGCCCAATAAGATCAAAAACATCATAATAAAGCTTAGCATATAAACGGCAAAAAACCCCCAGACTGCCTCGACAACGCGATCAGGCACTCGATTTTTACCAATTTTGACAGGAATTACTGCGTTTGGATGGATAAGACGATAGATTTCTCGCAAACCTTGTTTGAAAATTAATAAGGCACGAATGACTTTCACACCACCCGCTGTCGACCCTCCACACCCACCCATAAAGGCAAGCAAAAATAACATAGAGGGCAGAAAACCGGGCCATGAAGCATAATCGGCAACCCCAAATCCTGTCGTCGTCAACAGCGAGACCAATTCAAAGGCACCATTGAGTATACTCTCACTAAAACTATAAGTATCTGTGAAATAGAGATAACTTACTGTCACTGCGATACCTACGACAACACACCAGAGATAAAATTGACATTCTGTATCATAAAAATAGTGTTTTATGCTGCGATCTCTCCAGGCGACAAAGTGCAAGGCAAAATTGATGCCGGATATCAACATAAACACAATGGTAACAGCGACAATAATAGGGCTCTGGAAAAAGCCTATACTATCGTCGTGAGTAGAAAAGCCACCAATGGCGACCGTTGAAAAGGCGTGGCATACGGCATCGAATACACTCATTCCAGCTGTCCAAAAACTGAATCCACAAGCCAACGTGAGCATCAAGTAAATTAGAAAGAGTGCCTTGGCAGTTTCGGTGATGCGCGGTGTCAGCTTTGAATCTTTCACTGGACCCGGAGCCTCCGCACGATAGAGCTGCATTCCGCCAATACCCAACATAGGTAGAATGGCCACGGCGATAACTATTATTCCAATGCCGCCCAACCACTGCAGTTGTTGTCGATAAAAAAGGATGGATTTAGGTAGCTGATCGAGGCCGGTAATCACCGTGGCGCCTGTGGTTGTCAAACCAGACAGAGATTCAAAAACTGCGTCAGTCAGCGACAAAGAGGTATTATCGACCAGCATGAAAGGCAATGAACCTGCAATACCCAAAACAGCCCAAAATAAGGCGGTAATCAAGAACCCGTCGCGGGTGCGCAAATCTTGAGAATTTTTATAAACAGGAGACCAGATGGTTAAACCAATAACAAAGATAATAACAAATGAAGCAATAAATGCGGCCTCTGCACCATCTTGGTAGATAATCGATACCAAAAAGGGAGGCATCAACGTCAAGCTGAATAACATCAACAACAAACCGAGCACGCGAAAAATGATAGCGAAGTGCATAGTGTCAATATTATCCTATTAATCGGGCATGTGATTGGACGTGACAAGTAAGAACAGAAACTTAGAAAAATGAAAAACCCACTTGGAATAATTTTTCTACATATTTTGTCTGCTTGCGATCAACCATAAATACGATAACATGGTCGCCACTTTCAACAATGGTATCGTCATGAGCAATGATCACCTGCTTGTTTTTATCGAGTTTCCGCAAAATAGCGCCGATAGTGGCACCTTCAGGTAAATCTATTTCTTCAATGGTCTTGCCGACCACCTTTGAACTATTTTGATCGCCGTGAGCTATCACTTCTATGGCTTCGGCAGCTCGGCGCCGCAGCGAGTGCACATTGACCATATCTCCACTACGAACATAGGTAAGTAGGCTACCTATCGTTGTTTGTTGTGGTGAAATCGCAATATCGATATCTCCTCCCTGAACCAAATCTACGTAGGCTGGATTATTAATTAATGTCATCACTTTGCGAGCACCCAGTCGTTTCGCCAACATCGAAGACATAACATTCGCCTCGTCGTCATTGGTCAGTGCAAGAAAGATATCCGTGCCCTCGACATTTTCTTCCAATAATAAATCTTGATCTGAGGCGCTGCCATTGAGCACTACGGCATGCCCCAATTCTTCGCTGAGGCGTTTGCAACGCTCGGGGAATAATTCTATGATTTTGACGGAGTAGCGCATCTCCAACTCGCGTGCTAAACGTAATCCAATGTTGCCACCGCCAGCAATAATAAAACGCCGGTAAGTTCGCTCCGAGCGGCGCAATTCACTCATTACCGCGCGGATATCTGCTCTGGCAGCAATAAAAAAGACTTCATCATCAGCTTCAATAACCGTTGATCCCTGTGGCACAATCGCTTGGCCACGACGGTAAATAGCAGCCACACGAGTATCTATATTGGGTATATGCCGACGCAAAAAGCGCAATTCTTGTCCTACCA
This sequence comes from uncultured Cellvibrionaceae bacterium, assembly GCA_964515805.1. GTDB lineage: Bacteria > Pseudomonadota > Gammaproteobacteria > Pseudomonadales > Cellvibrionaceae > CAZEUZ01. The sequence continues at coordinate 4,226 of CAZEUZ010000091.1, forward strand.
AAGGACCACCATGATAAGCTTTAACTGCAACTAATTGAATTTCCCCTTCAGCAAAATCCAGTACTTGCAGGGCCCCCGGATGCTCGATTAAACGTGAAATATAATCGGAAACCAGTTGTTCGGGACTGATAATGACATCAATAGGAATTGCTTCATTGGCGAACAGTTTTTTCTGGCTGGTGTAGGCATTTGATCGAATGCGGGCTATTTTAGTGGGTGTACGATACAGACTATAAGCTATCTGACAAGCAATCATATTTATTTCATCATTGCTGGTAACGGCTATAAGCATATCGGCATCATCAATATCAGCCGACTGCAGTATATCAGGGTTAGCAGCATGTCCATGTACTACCTGTATATCGAGGCGATCACGCAGTTCTCGCAAGCGTTCTATAGAACTATCTACTACCGTAATATCATTTTTCTCTCTGGCCAAATGTTCCGCTAAGCTACCGCCTACCTGACCAGCACCGAGAATAATTATTTTCATTGCTTCTCTTTTTTCACTTTTAAGCAGGAGGTATTTTTAATTGTTGAATGACCGGTTTGACATCGGGCCTGACGCCTCGCCACTGGTAAAATGATTCTGCTGCTTGGCAGACAAGCAT
>CAZEUZ010000092.1:0-17756 GCA_964515805.1 uncultured Cellvibrionaceae bacterium
GGGCTGTTGTGGAACGGCGAGCAGGCATTGGCTTTGGGTTTAATTGATGGATTGGGCAGTGCGAGTTATGTGGCTCGCCAAATTATCGGCACAGAAGAAATTCACGACTACACTCCGCGACTGTCACCTATCGAAGAAATAACTCAAAGATTTGGTGTCGCTGTAGGCAGTGGTATCGCAAAATTCTTGGGTTTTTCCGGTAGGAATCTATCTGTCCAGTAACACCCAAACGTAGCAACTTGACTAGTTAAAGAATGTCACCACAGTGACATCGATCAAGGTAAAAGACGGGATTTAACGGTTATTTGATTTTTTACTTTGACAGCAACAAGGATAATCCCTATGATGCCGCGCTTATGTCGAGTAGTTTATCACAAAGACGACTACCCCGTTATGTCTGCCCTCGTAAATTTGTTAATCTTGGTGTAGAAATTTCGGCGAGTGTAGCTATTTCGGAATTGAGTCGCTTGTGTGGTCTGCTCGCTAATAGTAACGGTGATGCTACCGTGAATTTGACATTCTCCGAGGATTGTCAGCACGATGGTCAGCTCAACGGTAATGCTGCTGCCGAGATGTCTTTGACCTGCCAGCGCTGTTTGGCAGTTTTCAGTTTGCCTGTTGAATGCCGATTCGCGCTAATGATGGTAAATTCGGAACAACAGGCTGTAGATTTGTCCGATCCTTGGGAACCCCTGTTCATTGGTGACCGGCAAATCGATTTGCATCAATTGATTGAAGACGAGCTTTTACTGGCGTTGCCATCGGTGGCCTACCACCCACAGGGTTGCGTAAATCCTGACATGCTGTCATATAGTGGCCGTCCGGATAGTAATTCGGTCGATCATGAAGCAGACCAGAACGAACTAGTAATAGAGGAGCGATTAGGTAATCCATTTGAAATACTGAAAGCTCTAAAAAAACCAAACAATTAATTACCCGTTAATCATTAAATAGTAGTACCAATAAATTTAGTTTATACAAGCGTTGATATTAGGGAGTAACAAATGGCAGTACAGAAAAGTAAGAAAACGCGTTCGCGTCGAGGTATGAGACGTTCACATGATGCTTTAAAAGACAATAATGCGTTTTCTGTTGACCAAACTACTGGAGAAAAGCATCGACGTCATCATATGACCGCTGATGGTTTCTATCGAGGTCAGAAGATCACTTGAATAAATTAATTGCAGGTGAGGTTTACTGAAGTTATGGCGCCAGCAGACAATTTAGCACTGGTTTTTCCCGGCCAAGGGTCTCAAGCATTAGGCATGTTAAACTCATTCCATGCTGAGTTTCCCGTTATAGCCACTACTTTTTCTGAGGCTTCTGACGTACTCGGGTATGATCTATGGAAACTCACGCAAGAAGGACCGCTAGAAAAGCTTAACCTGACCGAATATACGCAACCGGCACTGTTAACTGCAAGTGTTGCTATTTGGCGTATTTGGCTACAAAAGGGCGGCATTCAGCCTGCGTTAATGTCTGGTCACAGCCTGGGGGAATGGTCCGCTTTGGTTTGCTCTGGAGTTGTTGCTTTTGCCGATGCAGTTAAATTGGTTCAACATCGTGGTCGATTTATGCAGCAGGCTGTTCCTGAAGGTCAGGGTTCGATGGCTGCAATTCTTGGTTTAGATGATGCTGCTGTCAAAACTGCTTGTGATGATGCTATGCAAGAGCCATCTTTACAAGGATCGATAGTTTCACCAGTAAATTTTAACTCTCCGGGCCAACTGGTTATTGCCGGAAATACATCTGCTGTAGAACGTGCAATAGTGTACTGCAAGAAGCTTGGAGCTAAGCGTGCAATGTTGCTTCCAGTGAGCGCACCCTTTCATACTGAATTAATGCGTTCTGCATCTGAAAAACTAGCGTCTCATCTAGATAGTGTAACTTTTAATATTCCCTCTATCCCCATAGTTCACAATGTCAATGCACGAATTGAACTTAATCCAAATAAGATTAAACAGTTGGTGATAGAACAAATTTATCATCCAGTTCTGTGGGTGAGTTGTGTTAAGACGCTGATTGATTCTGGAGTCACCCATATTGTTGAGTGTGGCCCGGGCAAGGTTTTAGCAGCGCTAGCCAAGCGCATTGATCGCTCGCTATCAATAGCAGTGACAGATACTGTGAGTGATTTTAACAATGCACTGCAACTTGAGTTATCTGATAAAAGGGTTGCCTGAGAAACACCAACATGTCTTTTAATTTAGTGGGAACACCGCGTGCGTAAGTGTGGTTCTATTTGTATCCCGAATAGTGAGGAAAAACTATGACCTCGGAATCTAAATTAGCACTGGTTACAGGTGCTAGTCGTGGTATTGGTGCTGCTATTGCAGACAGCCTTGGCAGTATTGGCTTAAAAGTTATTGGAACTGCAACGACTAATGAGGGTGCTGCGGCTATATCCTCGCGCTTTGCCGAGAGAAATATTGAAGGTCAAGGCATGGTTTTAGACGTCAATGAGATTGACTCAGTCGATCGTCTTTTGGAAGAGGTAACGCAGACATATAGTGCGCCTGTTATACTTGTCAACAATGCAGGTATTACAAAAGATAATCTGTTGATGCGTATGTCCGAAAAAGAGTGGTCCACTGTCATAGATACGAACCTGAATTCAATTTTTCGTCTCACTAAGGCGTGTCTACGGGGCATGACAAAAGCAAAGTGGGGTAGAATCGTAAATATTAGTTCGGTAGTTGGTTTCATGGGCAATGCAGGGCAATCTAACTACGCGGCTACCAAAGCAGCTATCGTTGGTTTTACGCGTGCGTTGGCCAAAGAAGTAGGGTCTCGAAACATTACAGTCAATGCCGTGTCACCAGGCTTCATTGATACTGAGATGACTCGTGTTTTGCCGGAGGAGCAAAAAGAATTGATGTTGCAATCCATACCACTGGCGAGATTGGGTGAGCCAGAGGAAATAGCAGGCGTGGTATCTTTTCTAGTGAGTGAAGCAGGAAGTTACATCACCGGTGAAAATATTCATGTCAACGGTGGTATGTACATGGGCTAAATTAATCAGCTGCAGGTGACAGGTAAATTTCCGACAGTAGGATGAAATAACATTCATTAAATAAAAAGTTACAACTGTTTAACTTTCAATGTAAAATGCGCCTGCGTATTAATTCAGCTAATCGGCATAAACTGGTTAGTTACTGCCAGAATAACTATTTTCATTATTAAATATATTAGGAGTTCAAAATCATTATGACTGACACTAAGACAAGTATTGAAGAACGTGTTAAAACTATTATTAAAGAGCAACTGGGTGTTAAAGAAGATGAAATAAAGATGGAATCTTCTTTCGTTGATGATCTGGGAGCTGATTCTCTCGATACCGTGGAGTTGGTGATGGCTCTTGAAGAAGCCTTTGATGCTGAAATCCCAGACAACGAAGCTGAATCTATTACCACTGTTCAGTTAGCAGTTGACTACATCAAAAAACAAATTGCGGAAAAACCTGATTCTCCGCAACCAGTTGAAGCTAAATCTAAAGAGGAATCTGAATCCCAAGCAGAAAAAGTTGATTCGACTCAGTCTACTGGTAAGTCGGTTTCTCCGGCGACAGAGACATCAGCGGCAGTGGAAAGTACTAAAAAAGAAGAAGCTCAACCAGTGACAACGGAACCTAAGCAGCAGTCAACGGCACCACAAGGCAGTGACCAAGTCAGTGAAGATTCGGCGAAATCTAAATTTGTTCCAGTAGTATTAATCGTACTGGCCGTTTTACTGGTATTACTATGGCTTACTTCTGGGTCTGATGGAGATGAGGATGCTTCTATAGAAGCAACTCCGGCAGAACAGGACGGTGCTCAACAGCAGGAACAAAGTGCAGATCAGCAAGTCGATCTCCAGCAACAACTTGAAAATCTGAAGCAACAGGCTACCGAAGAAGCTGACAGCATACAGCAGCAGGCTGCTGAAGAAATCGATAGCTTAAAGCAACAAGCTAATGAAGAGGCAAATAGCCTACAACAAGGGCTTGACAGTTTGAAGCAACAGATTGATGAAGGCATCGAAGGCCTGCAGCAACAGGACAGTGCACCACAAGAAGAGACCGGCCCACAGTAGCAAATATAATAAATTAACTAGTTGAGAAGTTAGACAAAAAGAAGGTATAGGCTAAACAGACAGCTTTGTGAACTATGCCTTCTTAAACTCACTTCTTATTAGTTACTGAAATACGGGACTGATTACAGGGTAATAATTAACGAGGCTTATGTGAGACGTATCGCTGTTACCGGTATGGGGATGATATCTCCAGTTGGAAATAATGTCGCTGATACGTGGGATGCTATCATTAATGGGCGTAGTGGTGTCACTACTATTGATTCGTTTGACGTTAGTGATTTTAGTACTAAGTTTAGCGCTGCAGTAAAAAATCTCGATGTTGATAAATATTTATCCCGTAAGGAATGCCGTAAAATAGATCCCTTTATTCAGTACGGTATAGTCGCCGGTATCCAAGCCATTGACGATTCTGGATTAGAAATCACCACTGAAAATGCCGATCGAATAGGTGCAGTGATTGGCTCTGGTATCGGTGGTCTTCAGACCATTGAAGAAAATGCCCACACGCTACAAAATAAAGGCCCTAGACGTATATCGCCTTTCTTTGTTCCAGGCGCCATCATCAATATGGTTGCCGGTAACTTGTCGATAAAATACGGTTTCAAGGGGCCAAATTTAGCAGTAACCACTGCCTGCACAACGGGAACTCATAGTATCGGTCTGGCAGCTCGTTCTATTCGCTATGGCGATGCAGATGTGATGATTGCCGGTGGTTCCGAAATGGGATGTACCCCAATGGGACTTGGAGGCTTTGCCGCAGCTAGAGCACTGTCTACTCGCAATAATGATCCACAAGGCGCATCCCGGCCATGGGATAAAGACCGGGATGGTTTTGTCCTCGGTGATGGTGCAGGTATTCTAGTGCTTGAGGAATTAGAGCACGCCAAAGCCCGAGGCGCCAAGCTTTACGCTGAAGTTGTTGGTTTTGGTATGAGTGGTGATGCTTCCCATATTACCCTACCTCCTGGGGATGGCTCTGGAGCTGCTTTGTCAATGGCTAATGCACTAAGAGATGCTCGAATAGATGTTCAAGACGTACAGTATGTGAACGCTCACGGCACCTCCACGCCTGCCGGTGATAAAGCCGAGTGTGTAGCAATAAAATCTGTATTCGGAGCTGATGCCCGAAATCTGGCCATCAGCTCGACCAAGTCAATGATTGGTCACTTATTAGGCGCTGCCGGTGCGGTAGAAGCAATCTTCAGTATTTTGTCGATTCGCGATCAAGTGGCACCGCCAACGATCAATCTCGATAACCCTGATGAAGAGTGCGACCTTAATTTAGTGCCCAAACAAGCACAACAAATGCCTATTGATACAGTGCTTTCTAATTCATTTGGTTTTGGTGGGACCAACGGTTCACTGCTGTTTAAACGATTATAATCAAGAACGGTTGCGCACCTTACTAACATCGTAACACCTCACTAACGCTGTTCTATTTTTCCCCACTAACTTATCCCACTGACTTATACAGTTACGTCTAAATATAAGAAAACTGATAACTATGTTGCAATAACAGTATCAGTTGTACAAACTGCCATAATGGAAAAAATAAGCACTACCGCAATAATTAATGGCGTCGCTAATAACACCATCTCCGTGTTGGATAGAGGGTTTAATTATGGTGACGGCTTATTCGAAACGATGCTTGCAGTTGGTGAAGATATTCCCTTTTGGCAGCTGCATTACGACCGCTTGTGTCGAGGCATGCAGGCGCTTGATATTCCTCTTGAACTCCCTGTTTTGACTAGGCAAATGCGAGTGGTTTTAGACAGTATCAATCTCATGGAATCCGAACGAGTGGTTGTCAAACTGATAGTAACTCGTGGTGAAGGTGGGCGCGGTTATCAGTCTCCGGAACAGATTAAACCTAATCTGATTACACTATTTACACCTTTTTTGCCTGATGTGTTGACGGAAGAAGGTGTAAAAGTACACTATTGTCAACAACTATTGCCACCGCAACCATTGCCAGGTATCAAATCGCTCAATCAATTAACTTATGTGCTGGCCAGTCAGGAACGCTTGCATTCTGACTATGCAGAAGGTTTATTATTTAATAAACAGGAGCAATTGGTAGAGGCAACAGCACGCAATGTCTTTTTAGTCGACAAAAATAAGACTTTGTTAACACCTAAACTAAATAGATACGGTATTGAGGGAATAATGCGTCGATTGATTATCGATACTATTGCACCTGCGCTTGACATTACTGTCAGGCAGACTGCCATCAATAAAGCCGATATAGTTAACGCTCAGGAATTTTTTCTGACTAATAGCGTAACTCAAATTTGGCCAGTTGTCGGTTGTGAGGGTAGACAATGGTGTCAAGGGCCCATAACAATGGCGATTAAACATGCAGTGTCAAAGTTTCTACAAAATGAAAAGCGTTTTTGTTGCCGTGAGCATACCGCTATGTGGACTGCTGCTAGCCTAGACTGATGAAATTGAAGGCATCAACCTTGCTAATGTTTTTTCGTGGATGGCGGTTAGTATTGGTTTCTTTCTTACTGGCTGCTTTTGTCGGTTCCTCCATGAGTTATTGGTGGCTTCAACGTTGGTTAAACTCGCCATTAAATTTTACTGCATATCATTCACAAGATTTAGTTTTGGTCGTTGAATCAGGTGATACGCTTAGTAAAGTTGCCCGTCAGTTATACGCTAAAAAATTACTTGATCTGCCAGAGTTGCTCATTCTTTATGCATACTTGACTGATCAGACTCAAGTAAATATCGGCGAATATCGGCTGTCGCCGCAAACAACGCCAGTGGCGTTGCTCAAAAAATTACAATCTAACGACGTGGTTAAATATTCGGTGACTTTAGTTGAGGGTAAGACCTTCGATGATTTTTTATCCACTTTACAACGCCAACAAAAAATTCGTTCCGTTATTCGATCTACCAATCAAGACGACATACTCGTTCAATTGTCACTGGATATCGAGCATTTGGAAGGTTGGTTTTTTCCCGATACGTATAATTATGTGGCAGGAATCACAGATAAAGCATTGCTTATACAGGCGCATCATCGTATGCGTAGAATATTGGTCGAAGAGTGGCGGCAACGGCGCCCTAATTTGCCCTATAAAAATGCTTATGAGGCACTAATTATGGCTTCTATTGTTGAGAAAGAAACAGGTTTGGCGAGCGAGCGGGATCAGATAGCGGGTGTTTTTGTTCGGCGTTTACAACGCGGTATGCGGTTGCAGACCGATCCTACTGTTATTTACGGTCTTGGCAGCGACTATACAGGTAATTTAAAACGTTATCATCTACGCCAGAAGACACCCTATAATACTTACGTTATCAATGGGTTGCCGCCGACACCCATTGCTATGCCAGGTCGTCAAGCAATTCATGCCGCATTGAACCCAGCCGATGGTGAATCGTTGTTCTTTGTCGCCAAAGGCGATGGTAGCCATCACTTTTCTGAAACCTTGGCGGAACACAACAAGGCGGTCAGAAAGTATCAAATTCGCCAACGTAAGCAAAATTACCGATCGATTCCTGCCAAACGTTCAGAATCGACTACAAACATGGAAATAGCTCAGTGATAAGAGTACATGTAATAACATTAGTAATGAGTAGCCGGTGACAACAGCAAAATTTATCACTGTTGAAGGCATCGAAGGTGCTGGTAAAAGCACTAACATCGCGTTTATCGAGTCGTATCTCGCTAGTAGAGGTATAGAGGTGTTGATTACCCGCGAACCTGGCGGTACGCCTTTGTCCGAAGATATCCGTAGCTTGTTGTTACAACGTCGGGAGGAATTGATGGACAATACGGCGGAATTACTGCTGATATTTGCCGCTCGTGCACAACATATAAAGACAGTGATTTTGCCAGCGCTGGAGCGCGGCCAATGGGTTCTCTGTGATCGTTTTACTGATGCCACTTATGCTTATCAAGGAGCAGGACGTGGCCTGTCAATGCACAGTATAGAGACTTTAGAAAATCTGGTACAAGGGGATCTTCGCCCCAATTTAACAATAGTATTGGATATTGATGTCGATGCCGGATTGGTTCGTGTGGGTAAGCGTGGCGTAATGGATCGCTTTGAAGCAGAGCACAGCCAGTTTTTTGAGGCGGTGCGTCGCTGTTATTTGCAGCGGGCTGAAGGCAACAGTGAACGCTATCGAATCATCAATGCCAATTTGACGCTTGCTGAAGTTCACGCACAACTACAAACTGCCTTGGATCAGTATTTTTTTTGAGTATCACCTCTTGAAGTCGGCAATCCATCCTCGTTGCACACAGATAGGCATCAGTGTCTCGATATTGACTGCATCGTCTTCGGCAAATATCTCACAAATATCAATGAACGCCCGGTCTTGTTGAATAGCGGATAAAAACTGCCATTCATCATCGTTTAACAGATCAATACGCATGTCAAAACCTTGACGCCAAATTAAGAGCTTATCTCCGCCTCGGTCTAAATCGATGGTTTCATCACCTTGATAATCATCTTGATTTAATTGCCATATCTTTGCGATGGGATAGTCCGATGCAATTAAATGGCTTCCTGGCGACAATTGAAAGTGTAAGCTGTTCTGTTTTTCTGCATCACATTGTCCCAAGGCCTGTAAATCTAGACCGGGATGATCAACCGCTCGAAAGGCGCGCTCCCAGGCCCATTCAAGCCGCGCTATATCAGTTAAATAAACCAGAGCTTTGGCAGGTTTGAAATCGGCGATAAAATCTGCAAAGGATTCACCGTAGTTGCCTATATCGGGGGAAAGGGAAGGGTGCTTATGGATGAACTGTGTCGCCATAACGTCAAAAAACTGTTCGCCCACCAGTTTATTACATACCGGATAGGTTTGGCGAAGCGCATGTATCATGCAGCTGATCACACTGTTGCGGTAAATCGTAATCTGTTCTTCAGTAGTTAATCGTTGGTTTTTACTGAGCAACGAGCCCAGTTGGTCAACAGCAGGGTCGTTAGCTCCTTTAAATACAGCATCCATAAACAAGCGTTGAAGCTGCTGTAAAGGAATTGTGGGAGATGTCATGCCGTTTTTTTCAGTGCATGCAAGTTATCGATCAATTGCTGTGCTTTTGCTGCCTCTTGTTGCAGTACATCGAATGAAGGAATATCGGTATCCCATTCAATTAGCGTCGGTACTTCGCCGAACTGCAACAGTGCATTTTTGTACAGTTCCCATACGGAATCATGCACCCTGTGTCCATGAGTGTCATAAAGGTAGGCACCACGGTCATCGTAGCCGGCTAAGTGAATTTCCTTCACTTTGTGTGCAGGAATTTGTTGAATATACTTATTGGCATCGAAATCGTGATTGCTGGCGCTGACAAAAACATTATTGATGTCTATCAATAATTCGCAGTCGGTTTTTTCAACCAGTGCGTTGATGAATTCGGGCTCAGTCATTTCCGAGCAGCTGAATGCAAGATAGCTGGAAGGGTTTTCTACAATCAGTGGACGGCCAAGATACTCTTGCACCTGATTAATTTTGTCGCCGATGATATTGACGGCCTCTCGAGTGTAGGGAAAGGGCAACAGCTCGTGAGCGTAATGGTTGTTGAGTGACACCCAGGAGAGGTGATCTGATATTTGCGCCGGTTTAAATCGTTCAGCTAGTTGCTTTAATTGATGTAGATATTGTTTGTTGATAGGATCGGCAGAACCTAGAGATAAACCCACACCGTGGAACGACACTGGATAGTGTTCGCACACTTTCTCCAAGTGATACAGTGGCAAGCCACCAGCCACCATATAATTGTCGGTTAGTACTTCAAACCACGGCGTATTGGGCCGATTGTCAAGAATAGTCTGATAATGTTCAGAGCGAAGGCCAATGCCGGCACCCGTTAACTCTGTGGCTTTCATCAAGCTATTTCCTGATTATATTTGCGTAGACAGATTTTGTACTACGATTTTTTCTCTTTCTTTAATACGGTACCGCCCACAATTTTTTCGCAGGTTCCTTTAGGCACATAGACCCATTCGTTGGGATCATTGTCCTTAGCGGCTTGACCGGCACAGCTGTGTCCATTAGCGCCACAGTCGTTCATTCCAGCTTTAACAATACCTGCGCACTTTTCCATGCCTTTTTTGCCAGCTAGGACATCGCCAGACATAGATGCTAGCCCGAGAGTCATTACACCAGCTAGAGCCGCAGTCGCTACAGATTTAGTAGATTTGTTCATACTTATCTCCAATTTCATTGTCGAATTATTTATCGTGTTGATAAATAGGTTTTATTGCTAAAAGATTAAAAATAACAGCACTGCAAAGCAGTTACTGTACTCGGTATGACTGGCGAAAAATAAAAAAAGTTCATCTTGGTGAAAATTTTTATTATTTGAGCCAAACCTGCTTGGCTAAATAAACTTAGCCGAGCAAGTCACTATGCGCTGTTGCGCGTTATATCGATAGCGATAAGACCATCAAAATCTGGTATTGGCGCAGCTTCTTTAGTAAGACGAACTCGGACTTTTTGTACCTGATCAAACGTCAATATTTTTTCTGCAATGGCCTCTGCGAGAGATTCGATCAAATTAAAGCGTTCTCTTTTTATTAGGTGCTGAACTGCAGCTATGATTGGGCAGTAGTCTAAAGTGTCCGATAAATTGTCGCTGCGGCTAGCGCACAATAGGTTGCAACTGATACAGAGATCAACACTAAACCACTGACCGAGCTGTTTTTCTTCAGGCAACACGCCGCTATAACCGTAGCAACGAATATTAGATATATTGATGGAGTCCATTGAATACTTGTTTCGAGCTGTTGTTACATTACGTCAATTTTGTCAAATAGTTATTGATTAATAGACGGGTGTATGTGTTGAGTGGATAGTGCAATGCTTTGCGTGCATCAAGCCATATCCATTCGACGATTTCTCCATTGGGCTCTATGCTTTCTGAATTGCTCCGTGCAAAGTAATTAATCAGTATAAAGTGAGCAGCTTTAACAAACTGCTGATCAATGACAGCCTCTTGCGTCAGTGCATACCGGACGTCAAATAAGTTCAAGTTCACTTCTTCCTTGAATTCTCTCAGTAAGGCTTGTTGGAGTGTCTCGCCCCAGTCAACTTTGCCGCCGGGAACCCCCCATGCGCCTTTCCATTTGTTGGTTTTTACGATTAGTACTCGTCCAGATGGCCCTTCTACTAGAGCGCCGACGGTTGTCAGTGGGTATTGATTATCGGCTTTCAGAGTGCTGGACAATGTAGAGATAATCAAATGGATACAGTGTATCGATTGTTATTATTTCTCGTTGCGGCTGATATAGTTTGCAGGATTAGTAACACGACCATTTCTATAGACTTCAAAATGAACATGTGGACCTGTGGAGCGACCACTGTTGCCCATCAGTGCGATAACCTGGCCTTTTTTTACGATATCGCCGACTTTCACTAAATGGGATTTATTGTGAGCATAGCGGGTTTTGAATTCACGACCGTGAGAAATTTCGACCATATTTCCATAACCACTCTTATTACCGGAGTGAGTAACCACTCCTGCAGCTACTGCAATGATCTCTGAACCTATCTTGCCGGCAAAATCGACCCCACTATGGTGAGATATCTTACCGTGGAAAGGATCGGTACGATTACCAAAATAAGAAGATATCCAACCTACTTTAACAGGTTTGCCCGCTACAAATACGTCCTTTTGTAATTTATCCTCGGCCATTAAGGCCTCAAGGGTGTAGAGCTGTTGTTGACGATCATCGACCTGATCAGCGAGTTGTTCGAGCACCTGCATGAATTCGGGCGCTCGGTAAGCTTCACCCAAATCGTCAGATTCTGGACCGCCTACGGGAGGTGCTTGGCTAAAATCAAATTCGCCTTTATCTAGCTTGGCAATCGCGGTTAGCCTTTCTCCAAGCGCATCTACGCGTAATAAGCGCGCCTGCTGTTCAGCTAATATTATGGTCATTGCTGTGAGTTGAGATTCCGACTGTTGTCTGGCTTTATCAATATCCAATTGTTGTTGGCGGATAGTCTCATGCCACTGTTCGACCATTTCACCGGTTAACAATCTGCTTTCTTCTTGTTTGTTCAGTTGGTTGGCAGTGTAGAATCCGATTGACATTGGCAATATCAAAACTGATATTGATAGCAATAATTTTTTCCAACCTTCCAAAGTAAAGTGGCGTATGTGGCCATGGTATTTGCTGACTAAAATAATTTTCATGATTTCCAGGCTACTAAAGCTATAAAGGCATTTGTGCAGATGTAAAGATTGTGACTCAAACCAGTACTAAGTTGCCAAGATGGGTTTTGCGTATGAAATTGGCGCTATTTCTTCGTCTTCAAATACAACGAATTCCCACGCATCATTATTCTCCATCAACTTTCTTAAAGATTTGTTATTCAATGCGTGACCAGATTTGTAAGCTTGAAATTCTCCGATCAAACTATTACCTAGAAGATAGAGATCACCGATGGCGTCCAATACTTTGTGCTTCACAAATTCATCGTGATAACGTAAGCCATCCTCGTTCAAAATGCGGTACTCATCAATAACGATGGCATTATCAACGCTGCCGCCTTTCGCTAAACCTTTGGAGCGTAGATACTCTATTTCGTGTATGAAGCCGAAAGTTCGAGCTCGACTCACTTCTCTTACGAATGAGGTGCTGGAAAAATCCACTGTTGCTTTCAGCGAATTATTATTAAATACGGGATGGTCAAAATCGATTCCAAAGCTTACCTTGAAACCGTCAAAAGGTTTGAAGCTTGCTACCTTGTCACCTTCTTTCACAGTAATTTCACGCTTTATGCGAATAAATTGCTTGGCTTTGGATTGTTCTTGAATGCCGGCTGATTGAATAAGGAACACAAACGGACTCGCACTGCCATCCATGATAGGCACTTCCGGTGCGTTCAGTTCGACGATGGCGTTATCAATTCCCAGGCCGGCCATTGCAGATAACAGGTGTTCAACAGTTGACACTTTAACCTCGCCTTTAATCAGTGAGGTTGACAATAAAGTATCACCGACGTTTTCGGCTTTCGCAGGAATTTCAACGGCAGGATCGAGGTCGACTCGTCGGAAAACAATGCCTGAATCTTCCGGGGCAGGTTTCAATGTTAAGTAGACTTTTTGGCCTGTGTGTAGGCCTATGCCTGTCGCCTTTATGGCGTTTTTCAACGTTCGTTGTCGTATCATTAGAAATAGTCTCTAGCGCTATGAAGAAATGTAATAAAGAGTCATATAAATGTGTCGGTTGCCGGGTGTGTAATGTACAAATTCTCGTGTGGTGAAGGCTGCACTGTCAATGCAACGTAACATTTATTCACCTACTAAAATTACAGACCCCTAATCCAACCATTTTGTTCGGTTAAGTCAGGGATATTTTTGCTCGGCAAAACGTTTACCAATTGATTACAACACAAAACAATTTGCGCCCAGGAGTATAACAAATGTTATCGGTTGGTTGGAAGAAAATATCCATAAGATTTGTATGTGGATGGAAAGATAATTTATTTCACTAAGGATTTATCTGTTTTTTGTTTTTCCGCCGTTTTACTGGCTTTTTTTGCCGCTTTTTCGTCAAATAATCTATCGAAACGAATAGATGGATTTTCCCAATCTCCCTTAATCGTATAGCTAAGACTGGCTGCTTTATCCACTTGGTCTTTGAGCAGTTTGCTGATGGAGTATACGCCGATTGCAGCGGGCAGGCCCGCCGCCAGGGCTACGCCTAGTGTAATATTGCCACCGACCGGTAAGGTAGCGACTAGGCTGGCGTCAATTTGTTGGTTTTCATAGTCTATTATACCCGCCATTTTAAAATCGCTCGAAGGGCTAGTGACAACCAGAGGTTGGGTTAAATAAATGATGCCTTGGTCCAGTTCTACTTTGCCTTTCAACTGATCAAAGCTCAAACCGCGTTTGTAGAGGTCAGAAAAATCTAATCGCAGCCGGCGCGCCCAGGTATCGAAGTTAAACAGGCCAAACAGTCGTAGCAAGTCCGTGGCTCCATCGTTTTGTGAGCGGATAAAACGGCCATTATCCATCGTTATATGGATGTCGCCTGTTAGCCCTTGCATAGAAAATAAAGGCAGGGATCCAGGCCAGGCCAGGTCAATGGCAAGCCGGCTGGTTTCACTTTCCAACGGAGATAAACGCCATTTATCCAACAAATGTTTTATATCTCCTCCCTCTAAGATACCTGTCAGCTGGGATCGGCCCTGTTCGCTGCCATCAATGCTTTGATCCCAGCGAAAAAGCCCGCCGCTGGCAGCATCGTTTCCAGCAAAAGATAGTCCCTCTATCTTGCCGTATACATCAGTGAGTTCAATGCCTTTACCGCCGTTAATAGACCGTACTTTAAATTTCCATTGCCCCAATATTTTACCTGATAACACCAACTGATCTACGGAAAAATCCACTGCCGGTATTGTCGACAAATCCACTGCTGCCCAAGGATCGATAGCCATACCCGACTTTGTATGGGATGAGCCTTTTGCTCCAGGTTTCACATAAGGCCAGTGTAATTTTTCGAGTTCCACTCTAATTGGGCGTTGATCATCAAATAGAGCGGTTGTTCCAGCAATATGCGTGCTATTGACATCGACCTGCCAGTGGTCCGTTTTTCGATGGGCGTTAAGATAAATTTTTTCAAAAACCGTTTCATTAAGTTGGACAGTGCCAAAAGACCAATCCAATTCCATATCTATAGTTGTTGGAGCACCGTCTGACTGCTGCAACCCATCTAAAGCCTGCCGATGCCGATCATAATCGACAATGACGTTGCGCCACTGTTCGGGAACAAATGTTTCTAGGTATCCCGTAATTAAAAACTTGCCTTTTTCAATCTTGGTTGCCTCTCGTTGATAACGTAGTACGGCTCCTGTCAATTGACTATCCTCTTGCTCAAGCAACAGCTGACTCCAATCGCCTAGGCGGATATCATATTTTTTTTGGCTATTGTTTATCGATAAAAGTACATGTAATGGCAGTTGATCGATAGCTTTTTTGCTAAAAGGAGGCGGTAGATTGATATCGATACCAGTTAAATCAGAAGTCACATTCAGTGTAAAGTCGTTTCTTGCTTCATTATTGATGTCAGTTTGCTTTACCTGTCTTTCTTGTAAGGGTATCTGTATTTTTGCAAGGAAATCCGTCTCGCCACTGGTGAATAGCATTTCGGGTCGGCCCAACCAGTTGGCTACTGCTTCCATATTAGTACGGCCTTGGCCTTCAATAGACAAATAGTTGATATCTTGTTGAATATGGTTTTCTAATTGGATAGCCAGTGGGTATCCCCACAAATCGGCATCAATGCCGGGAGATGAAATCCCTTTATCACTATCGATCGCCAGTGCCCCATTGACATTTTGCAGCGTCAAGTTTTGATCCTGCAGATTGATCGTGTTGTCGTTTAGCGTTAAATCAATCTTGAATGTTGGTGGAATTTCGGTAGTTAACAGAGGTAGAGCCAACATCAGATCTAGTTCGAGATCGCCGTCAGCCGTCCAACTGTCAAATACATTCCCTACTTTTGTTTGCAACCAGGATTCTTGCAACAGACGCAAGCCGGCAGTTGTTGGGCCTTTTACAGTGCCGTTAATGTGCAGTCTTCGTGTGGTTTGCCGGTTATCATCGTTGTTTTTGTTCTTATTGGGCCAGTGAACACTGGTATTGTTGATTGTGGCATCGTAGATTTTCGCCTGTTTTACATCAGCGCTAACGTGATTGTTGTCTATTACTAACCGGCCTTGTATATTAGTTAACGTTGGCCATTGTGGGCTATAGGTCAAAGCTCCATCGGAAATGTCGACAAATAATTGAATGCTTCGTTCAGCTGGCCGTTTCGGTGACAGAGGACCGTGATAGATAAAGCCTGCGTTTGGAATCTTTCCGTCATTCTTATCTATGCTGGCAATCAACCATTGCCGTAAATTACCAGCCAGTTTTTTGGGCAATAAGGCCTGGTAGTCTTTTATCTCAGCATTTTGTAATCCGATCTGTAGGATAAATTGGCTAGGTCGTGAATCCGGTCTCCAGGGAATATCTAGGTAAAATACTCCCGTTGTTTGGCCATATTCACCATCACTTTGTAACAGGCTGCTGTTGACTATGGTAGTGTTTTCCTCCGGTCTTAGGTGCCAAGCAACTTGACCTCTTGTTTTGCCAAGTTGCAGTTCGCTGTCGTACACCGATGCCGGAAGCAGGTGAAAATTATCAGCTTCCAAGTCAATAAAACCTTGCCTTAACGTTGTTTCCACATAGCCGTTGATACCTCGTAGAGAGGGCGCTGCTTTCCAGGAATTGACGTTAGCATTAATGATATTAGTGCGTAGCTGGAAGCTCCGCCAGTCGTCAGGATTACCTGTCAATGAAAGATTGTTCAGAGTACCCACTGGAGCTAAGCGGGTTAATACCTGTTTGGTGGTATCGTTTAATAAAGGTTTTGCCGTCAGCCAGTCAACCCAAGGTTTCATGTTGACTTGGTCAATGTCAATCGCCAATTGATCTGCTGAAAAATCGAGTTTAATGTTAGAAAGCGTCGTTTGTTTGTTATTGTCGAGACTGAATTGGCTAAATGAAAGAGAAGATGTATCTTCGAGATCGACGGCACCATTAAAAGAAGAACGGATCGATTCGGCTACAGTGATGGATTTGCCATTGTGTAATAACGATAAATCGCCAACGGTGAAATTACCTTGAACGGCAAATTGATTGGGCTTTAAAAAATCAATCCACAACTGCAAGTCAACATGACTGGATGGATGCCATTGACGTTCGTTGTCGCTGGATATTTTTTTGGGTAGGGCCGATAATAAATCGTTGACAGGAAAATCATTTAACTGCAAAAAACCCTTGGCGACGAAGGTCTCGCGCTTGCGAGGATCGCCAACGCCTTCGACAACAAAGTGAAATATACGGTTATTTTCATCAATATTGGCGCTAGCCTGCAGTCTATGAAAACTCTTATCATTTTCAATAGTAATCTCAGGGATAGAGAGTGTTATCCTCTTACCAGTGCGAAAATCTAGCATAAAATCCGCATTGCGCAGTTCTACTTGGTCGGATAAAACGAACAAATCAGAGGGGTCGAACGATGGTATATTCACTGTTTCTTCATTAACGGCACGAGAAAAGCCTGCTAGATTCCATATCCCTTTGCTATCTTGTTCGATGTGGATGTAGACGTCGTGAAACACGATATGCTGCCAGACCAACTGACCTTGTAACAGGCTGGACAGTATGTCCAGCTGTAAGCTGGCGTGATCGACCTGTAATACGGCATGGTTATTTTCTGGATTATCTGATGCTCGATCAGTTGACGGTCGGTAAGGTGGGCGATGAATAGTGAGTTGCTTGACAATGAGTTTCGGAGTCAATTCTGTCCATGTCAGCTGTATTTGCTTTGTGGTGATTTCAGCATCAAAGTGTTCACTGAGGTAATCAGTCACTTTTGGCCGCAATCCCTCGACCATTGGCGATAATTCTCTACCCAGCTGAATTATAATAGCGGCCGCAATCATCACCATGGACAGCAGCAACCAGGTATGACTGGCAACTTTTCCTATGTGTTGCTTCATAAAGACTCTAACCGGTTAAGTAGCTTCACTTATGTAATCATAAAATGGTAATTTTCGACAGGCCCTATTATTCCATAAAGCTGATACAATGTTGGTCAATTTAAGTTCACTCTCAATAATGCATAACTAAATTATGAATGACACTGAAAATTCCTCTGCTT
>CAZEUZ010000093.1:0-13558 GCA_964515805.1 uncultured Cellvibrionaceae bacterium
ATCAACGACGCATCCATACCACCGTATTTGGCTCGCCACTTATAAAAGGTCGCATCGCTCATGCCGTGTTCACGGCAAAGCTCTGTGACTGGCGTGCCCGCTTCATTCTGTTTCAAAATCGCCAGTATCTGGCTGTCTGTAAATCTTGACTTTTTCATAAAGAACCTCTGCATTTAGTCTACAAAAATTCTCTACTTAAAACTCCAACTATTTTTCGGGGGGATTACCCAATGAGTCAAGCTCATCTGATTAGCTATCATAGTAGGTACTTCGTACGGATTAAATCCATTTTCCTGATATTGGTGGTTATTCTCATATCTTTTCTTTCCTTGCACATAACGCCCAGCGAAGGGGAAAATTTGGAGCACAGCGGAAAATTTGTCCCGCTTGCGCTGATTGTTATAAGTTTTTTTCAATTTCTTTGCCATGCCAGATCCTTAAAATAATTAATTCCTCTTTGGCAATCAGGTAACGAACGGTGTAGCTACCGATGAATAAATCACGAACTAACTCCGGTTGCGGCGCTCTTAAAACCCGTACACCCATTTTGGGAAAAACTTTGAGTTTATCAATACCCAAGAGTAATTCCTTGGCTACCCTCTGCGACGCAACTGGATTTTTAATTTCTATAAACTCACGAAGCCGATCTAAATCATGAATAGCTTCTGGCGTATACCGTATTTTCATACGGATGGTGGGAAAAGCTCTTTATCGGTACCCCAGCTTTGAAGCCACTCTGTAACACTGGATTCATTGATTAACTTGCCAGACTTGACAGAATTTAGTGCTGCCAGAGTATCGTCCCAACGGCTATCTTCCATCATTTGCCTAGCAATAAAATCCTTAATTGCCTGGTTTATAATGTAATTTTTACTTCTATCCAGCCGTTGGGCAAGATTTTCAAGGGGGGCTTCTATATCTTGTGAAAGTCTAAGGCTGGTAACGCTCATAGCTTGGCTCCAATGTACTATAATGTAGTACATTGTAGTGCGCTAGCGTAGCGCTCGTCAAACACTTATAACAGCTGATTCAACGAACTCGGTTCGTATATGTCTTAATTCGTATGTTTTTCTCTATAGAACTAGTTCGATTTGAAAAGTAAGAAAAAAATCAGTAATGACAAGCATCCTGGAAATAAAAAATAGAATAACACTCCGGTACGAGTGACAGCCTGCTAGTTAATGACTCCCGTAGTGCGCACTCGCTTGGCACCCTTGACAACGACAGTTTTTCGAGCGGCCAAGTGGTTTTCAATTCTTTGATCGATTAAATTTTTGAGCGCGATTAAAAATCCCGCCACCAGAAAAGCCCCGGGAGGCAATACTGCGACTAAAAAATTTATATAGTGATCCCCCATAACGTCGATGCGTAAGTTTCTTGCTGATTCACCCAATAGTAAATTCATATTCGCTAGCAGGGTCCCTTCACCAAGAATTTCTCTTATGGCACCTATCGTGACCAGTACAATAAGAAAACCTAGCCCCATCATGAAGCCATCAAGCGCAGATAGAGTAATCGAATTTTTGCTGGCAAAAGCATCAGCACGACCGAGAATAGCGCAGTTGGTAACGATTAAAGGTATAAAAATACCAAGTATTTGATAGAGTTCAAAGGTATACGCTTGCATTAGCAGTTCAGTACACGTAGTAAATGAGGCGATAATCATGACAAAAGCGGGTAATCTTACCGCGTCGCTAACTAAATTACGGATGAGAGATACGGCGATATTTGATCCGACCAGTACAATTAGCGTGGCCAAACCCAAACCGAGTGCGTTGACAACAGTTCCACTAACAGCCAGTAAAGGACATAATCCCAACAGTTGCACTAATGCAGGATTGTTACTCCATAAACCGTTTTTAGTGATTTCACTGTATGTAACCATGATATTATCCTTTATACGTATCTAAGTTATCTACGCTCTTTTCTCCGAATAATAACAGTCGATGATTCTGTACAAATTTCAGAGCCTGATAAACTTGTTTAACGACTGCCCTCGGAGTGATGGTAGCGCCCGTGAATTGATCAAATTCACCGCCGTCTTTGTTCACTTTCCATTTAGCAGGGGAGGGGTTCGATAGTGATTTACCATTAAAAGATAGTATCCAATCACTTCGTTTTAAATCTACTTTATCGCCGAGCCCTGGTGTTTCTTTGTGGGATAACACCCTGACACCGGTTATACTGCCGTCACGTTTGATGCCGACAAGCATTTTGATATCACCACTATACCCATCAGGTGCAGTGGTTGGCACTATGATAGCTATAATACGTCCATTTTTCTTGGCAACAGAAACGGTATGCTGGTGATTATCTTCATTGCTTAGACCTAACATTTTCAAAGCGTCTTCAGGTATTTCCAAGGTGTCTGCAACGAGATCGTTATCAATGCGATCAGTGGGAACAATTTCGTGCAATGCCGCTTGTCTTGCCTTCCGTTCAGCTGCTGTTATGGTGTCTTTAGTGTTGGTATAAGTTACCGCTAGAATTCCTGCAGTAGCTATGGCAAATAGAAACAACAAGGTACCATTTTTACTGATAGACGCTGTTAGCATGATGATCTAGTTACTCTGTTTGCGCTTGATAGGTTCAGATATGGAGTAGCCATAAGTGCGTGGTGTCGTGTAATAGTCGATAAAAGGCGCGGCAAAATTCATCAGCAGCACGGCAAATGCAACGGCATCCGGATAATTGCCCCAAACGCGAATAATATAGACAATGGCGCCTACACTGGCTCCAAAAATCAGCTTGCCTCGGTCACTGGTTGTGCCCGATACTGGATCGGTGATGATAAAGAACGCACCTAGCATTGTTCCACCGGACAACATATGTAGCAGTGGTGAGCCGCCACTTTCAGAGCTTCCCCCGTCATAAAATAAGCATGACAGGAGTAAGAGAGTTAACAGCATCGAGACCGGGCCGTGCCAAGTAATTATGCGCTTATAAATGAGTAAAAGACCCCCGCATAAAAAAGCGAGATTGACCCATTCCCATCCTACACCAGCCAAATATGCTTCAGAAAACAGTAATTGTCCGGCGTAAATTTGTTCTACCAATAAACCTTCCCTGTATTTAAACAGATCTAACGGAGTGGCGCCCGTATAGCTGTCGATGCTACTGCCTAAGAACACGACTCCCAAGCTTTGTGCAACAGTCAGCGGCTCGCTATTTGTCAATAGCGACTGCGGCAGTGGCCATTGGGTCATTTGTTGGGGAAATGAAATCAGTAATAGTACATAGCCCACCATAGCCGGATTAAATGGGTTAAAACCAAGTCCTCCGTAGAGATGTTTGGCGATGATAATCGCAAAACTGGTCCCTAGTACAATAAGCCACCAAGGGGCATAGGGAGGCAAGGAAAGGCCCAGCAAAACCGCAGTGACGATGGCGCTGTAGTCATTTAGGTAAACCCTGATGGGGTATTGTCGAATCTTCAATATGAGCGCTTCACAGCTGATAGCGGTGAAGCTGGCCAATAGCAAATTGATCAGCGTCCCCCAGCCAAAAATAACGGTCAGTGTGACAATGCCCGGTGCAGTGCCTATCAGCACCCAAGTCATCACATCATGGGTATTAATAGCTCGGTGTGTGTGAGGCGAAGTAACGCGTAATAAAGCCATAGTCAGTGATCGTTAATAACTTACTCGTTGTCACCGGTTTTTTCATCAACTGATATATTGGCTCTCAATTTTTTCAAAAGTTTTCGATTGGTGTCAATTTCGTGCTTTAATCTGTCGACATTTTCCTGAAGAAGATCAATCTGATCACTGTTTCCGATCTTGGCTTCATTCAGTTCTTTATAGATGATTGTCAATCTTTTGGACAATGATTGAATATTTGCGGCTATCTTTTTATCTTCCGACATAGCTAGCTTAGTTTTTGCCCTAGCAATGGCCGCTGTAACAATATCGTCTTGTTTCATTAGCTTGTCAGAATATTAGTCAACTGTGATTTCAACTATGATTTCAATCGCCAGTATATTCCGATAATTGATTTAGTGCATTATCTAAGCGATTTTCCGCTTGGCGTAATTGTGACATGAGTTTATCCCGCTGGTCATCAGCGGCCGTATTTAGCTTGGCCTTGAGTTCCTCTACGCTGTTCTGTGATCGCGCCACTGCTCGTTGTGAACGTTTGAGTTTGTCTTTTACGATGTGACTTTGCTCGCGAGCTCGACTAACGGCTGCTGTAACTGGGTCGTCCTTAATGGTAATATTTTTACTTCCAGCTTCGTCAGCTGATTGTGAAGGTATTTGTTGCGTTTTTTTTACCGCTTCTGCAGCTTTTTTACGCGCAGCTCGCTTTGCTGCTTTTTCCTCTTCTGCTTGGATCAGACGATGTTTGCGAAATTCAAAGCGTTGTCTGGATAGATCCGCTTTCACCTTTTCCTGTTGACGGCTGCGGATAATACCCTTGGCGGCCCTGTAATACTGAACCAAAGGAATATTGGACGGGCACACATAGGCGCAGGCGCCGCATTCTATGCAATCGAATAGGTGATAGTTTTCCGCTCGTTCATAATCTTCATTGCGGGCATACCAATAAAGCTGTTGTGGGAGTAGACCGGCAGGACAAGCTTGCGCACAAAAACTGCATCGAATACAAGGTTGTTCTACTGCTGACTCAGGGAATTCTTCTTTGTCGGGTGCAATGATACAGTTAGTGGTTTTGACGACGGGTACAGCATCAGAAGCTAGAGCAAAGCCCATCATCGGACCACCCATGATGAGACGCCGATTATTGTTGTTATCCAATCCATGGTGTTGTAATAAGTGGCGTATTGGCGTGCCCAGAGGCACTTCGACATTCCGTTGTATTTTCAATGCTTTTCCTACAACCGTGGTGATGCGAGAGACTAATGGTTCACCAAACTTGACTGCTCGATAAGCAGCAACGGCCGTTCCTACATTTTGTACTACAACGCCAATGCTGGCTGGAATATCCCCGCTGGGAACTTCCTTCCCAGTCAGTATTTGTATCAGTTGCTTTTCCCCGCCGGATGGATATTTGGTGGGAAAGCTGACTACTTGTATAGATGATAAATCGACAGTATTTTTACGGGCTGCCACTGCTTTTTTAATTGCTGTAATAGCTTCCGGTTTATTATCCTCAATACCAATAATAATATTTTCAGGCTTGTCTAAAATGGTTGCTAGCAGTTCTGTTCCTGCAATGACTTGATCGGCATATGTCTGCATCAGCATATCATCGGCGGTGATATAAGGCTCACACTCGGTTCCGTTTACTATCAACGTATGGATAGAGAAACTCGACTTTGGATTGAGTTTAACCGCTGTAGGGAAACCGGCGCCGCCCAAACCAACGATGCCAGCTTCACGTACTTTTGCGACTAGAGCAGAATGTGATAATTCCCGGTAGTGCTCACATGTTTCCAGTTTGGTCCATTGATGTTTGCCGTCACTTGCCAGTACAATACATTTTCCCTGTAGACCAGAGGGATGCGGCAGTGGCCGATCTTCTATAGCGGCTATGGTTCCAGATGTCGATGCGTGAATAGGGGCGCTGAAAATGTCGGTGGCCTCTGCAATTTTTTCACCGGCAAGCACTTTGTCGCCCACCTTTGCAATAGGTTCGGCCGGTTCACCCATATGTTGATTTAACGGATATATCAATTCATCTGCCAGTGGAATTCTGCCGAGTGGTAGCTGCAATGACTGCAGTTTATTTTCCGGGGGATGAATGCCGCCTGGAATATCCCAAATCTTCCTATGTTGACCATGTTTCTTGTTGATGGGTGTCATGCCGCTCTTTCTCTGTCTGTCGCGATGATGGTAGCCATTTTAGGTCGTTCCCACCTCCACTCCTGCAGAGTTTGCGTCACTGGAACCATGTCAATGCAGTCTACTGGGCAGGGTTCTACACAAAGATCACAACCAGTACACTCGTCAGTAATAACTGTGTGCATCTGTTTGGCGGCACCGAGAATAGCATCGACTGGGCATGCCTGGATGCACTTAGTACAACCGATGCATTCATCCTCACGAATATAGGCAACTTTCTTGATTTCGGATGTTTCACCATGTTCTTCATCCAGCGAAGGTGCTTCGACATCGAGTAAAGCGGCAATGGCGTTAATAGTACTTTGACCACCTGGTGGACATTTATTGATGGCCTCCCCGTTAGCTATACCTTCTGCATATGGACGACATCCCGGATGCCCGCATTGTCCACACTGCGTCTGTGGTAGTAGGGCATCTATTTGCTCGACGATAGGATCACTTTTGACTTTGAATTTAATGGCGGCGAATCCCAGAATTGCCCCAAATACTAGTGCTAATATTCCGAGAGCCAATAATGCAGTGGTGATAGGGAATTGTGTGAAAATGTCAT
This sequence comes from uncultured Cellvibrionaceae bacterium, assembly GCA_964515805.1. Lineage (GTDB taxonomy): Bacteria > Pseudomonadota > Gammaproteobacteria > Pseudomonadales > Cellvibrionaceae > CAZEUZ01. Next base: position 6,352 of record CAZEUZ010000093.1, read on the forward strand.
TGACCATAGATGCATTATACTAAACCAAACCGGAAAAACCCATGAAGGCCAACGACATTAATCCAGCAGTAATCATGCCGATTGCAGCCCCGCGGAAAGGCATGGGTACATCAGCGGCGGCAATACGTTCGCGCATGGCTGAAAATAGCACCAGTACTAATGAAAATCCCAGTGCGGCACCAAACCCATACAGCATAGATTCGTAAAAAGAATGCGCCTTAGCTGTATTCTGTAATGCGACACCTAATACAGCACAATTAGTGGTTATCAATGGCAAAAACACGCCTAATACCCGGTAAAGTAATGGGCTGGCTTTTTCAATAAACATTTTGGTGAATTGCACTACGGCGGCTATCGTCAAGATGAATGAAATGGTTTTTAAATAGGTCAGTGACAGCGGCTGTAGTATGTAGGTGTAGATAACATAACTGCACACGGAAGCCAGTGTTAACACAAAGGTAGTTGCCCCACTCATTCCGATGGCGGTTTCTAATTTATTGGATACACCCATAAATGGACACAGCCCCAAAAACTGCACCAGAACAAAATTGTTTACCAGAATAGTGCTGATTAGGATGATAAGGAATTCATTCATGATTGTGGTGGCGTTCGTTGCTGGCCTTTAACAATGCTTTAATCTCTTTCAGTTCCAGTTGCAATTCTTCCAATGTTGGTTCACCTTTTTCACGGTTTTGTAGGGTATTTTCTTCTTCGAATGAGTTGACGACAACGCCAATAATCATGTTAAGAAAAGCAAAGGCAGTAAGAAAGATAAATGTGATGTAGTAAATCCAACTCAATGGATAAACGGACATGGTCTCATACATTACATCAGTCCAATCTTCAAATGTCATCACTCTAAATAGCGTCAATAAACTGACTGAAATATCTCCCCATAGGTAGGGGTTGATATTTCGGAAAAGCGTTGCGCCAATAGCGGCATAGATGTAGAAGATGATAAACATCAATAAGGCGATGTAGCCGAATTGCGGCAGTGATTTTAGCAGAGAATTCAATAACAATCGCAATGCAGGAATAACAGAAACCATGCGTAATACGCGGAATACTCTCACCAGACGGCCAACGATCGCTATATCACTATTGCTAACTGGAATAAGACTGACGGTAACAATGATTGTGTCAAATATATTCCAGCCTTTTTTAAAGAACTGCCCTGGTTTGGGTTCGGCGATAAAACGTATGATAATTTCAAGCACAAAAATTAGGCTGATCAACCAATCCAAAACGCCGATGATTTTATTGACATGGGGTGGGATAGGATAAGTTTTAGCGCCAATCATCAATGCTGAGAAAATAATGATACCAATGACAAACAGTTCAAATGCTTTGCTAGATCGGACAGTTGCCAGTTTGAGTGAAATTTTTTGGTACAACATAGGTTTATTCTCGGCGCCAGCCAGTACCCTGACGAGAATCTTCCAGGATAATACCATGTGTTTTTAACTGTTGACGAATATCATCTGCATGCCCATAGTTTTTAGCCTGCTTGGCTTGATCACGTTCTGCGATCAGGCGTTCGATATCCTCTAATGACAATATGGTTTTACTGCCTGACTGTAAAAAATCCGTAGCGTCATGCTGCAAGATGCCCAGAATACCGCCCATAGTAATCAGTTGCCTTGCAATTGATAGTGCGTTGTTGCGATCACCATTTGTGATAGCGATATTGATGGTTTTAACCATATCGTACATAACAGCAAGGGCAATACGTGTATTGAAATCATCATTCATTGCTTCAACAAAACGCCGATAGTAATCGCTTACTTGTAAGTCGTTATCATTGAGTGGTGGAATTTCGCCAAATTCCTTCAAAACTATATAAAAACGTTCTAAACCTACGCGCGCTTCGATCAAATTGTTTTCTGAATAGTTAATATGACTGCGATAGTGAGTGCTTACAATAAGGTAGCGAATCACTTCAGGGTGGTATTCTTTGAGTACTTCACGGATGGTAAAGAAATTATTTTTCGATTTGCTCATTTTCTCACCGTCTATCCTCACTGCGCCAGCGTGTAGCCAATAATTAGCAAGTCGGCAGTCATTGGCCGCTTCACTCTGTGCTATTTCATTTTCGTGGTGTTGAAACAGTAAATCGGGGCCGCCACCGTGCATGTCAAAGTGATTACCCAAACAGGCTTTGCTCATTGCCGAACATTCTATATGCCACCCAGGCCGTCCCTCACCCCAAGGCGAAGGCCATGAAACTTCATCCGCACTGGCGGCTTTCCAGAGCGCAAAATCTCTTGGGTCTTCCTTTCCTTCATCAATTTCAATACGCACTCCGGTCATCATTTTCTCTGGGTCTTTACCTGATAATTTGCCATAATTCGCAAATCGTTGGACCCGATAATAAACATCGCCACTATCGGTGGCATAAGCATAACCTTTTTCTTCTAAACATTTGATCATGTTGATTATGTCGTCGATATGTGCAGTGGCGCGAGGCTCTTGATCAGGTGGCAGAATGGCAAGCTGTTTTTCATCGTCGTGCATGGCGTCGATGAAACGAGTTGTCAGTGCGGTGTAATTCTCCTTATTTTCTTGAGCACGGTGTAAAATTTTGTCATCGATGTCAGTGATGTTGCGAGTGTAATTAACCTGCCAACCCTGTGAACGCAGATAGCGAGTGATTACATCAAACGTTATTAGTACGCGAGCGTGACCGATATGGCAGTAATCGTAGACGGTAATGCCACACACATAGAGGCCGATCTTTCCGGGCTCAATAGGCTTAAACGCTTCTTTTTGACTGGATAGAGTGTTATAAATTTTTAAGGTCATGCTGGTGGATCACTGACAGATTGATTTCATCACAGTGTACAAGTTAAGTTGTTGTGGCTTAAGCACTCGCTTTCAATTCCTTGAAAGTATCCTTAAGCTCTATTGTGCGGTTAAATACCAACTGTTTTGCTCGGCTGTCCCTACAGAAATAGCCCTCTCTTTCGAATTGGAAACGTTGTTCGATATCGGCATGTTGCAAACCGACTTCACCCACGCAGTTAGTGATTACCTGCAAACTATCTGGGTTAATCATTGTATGGAGTAGTTCATCGTTTCCATCGTTGGGAGCTGGACTATTGAATAAGCGATTATACAAGCGCACTTTAAAACGTGCATTTTTTCTGCCATCTACCCATTGAATAACCCCCTTGGGTTTGATTCCGTCCTCAGGGTTATTGCCGAGTGTTCCTTCAATGATTCGTGCTTTGATTTCAACAATCTCGCCTTGCTCATTCTTAATACATTCATCGGCCTCGACTACATAAGCATTGCGCAAGCGTACGCGTTTACCCAACACTAAGCGTTTATACTTTTTATTAGCCTGTTCACGAAAGTCACTCGAATCGATGTAAATTTGACGGCTGAAGGGTAATTGACGTTCAGGTAAATCATCTCGTTGCGGGTGTCCTGGCGCTGTCATAACCTCAGTTTTATCGTCGGGATAGTTGGTCAGCGTCAGCAGTAACGGGTGCAGTACGCACATGGCCCGCGGAGCGTTTTTATCCAGATCATCTCTAATAGCATATTCGAGCATAGCGACATCGACAATGCCATCCGCTTTGGTTACGCCAATCATTTCACAAAAGTTGCGAATGGCTAGAGGTGTATAGCCTCGGCGCCGGAGACCGGCAATAGTAGGCATACGAGGGTCGTCCCAGCCATCGACATGACCTTCGTCTACCAACTGTTTTAACTTGCGTTTTGACATAAGAGTATAGCTGAGATTAAGTCGTCCAAACTCGTATTGTCGAGGCTTGCTAGGTACTGGTAATTTGTCGATAAACCAGTTGTAAAGTGGGCGATGATCGGCAAATTCCAGTGTACATATAGAATGAGTGATACCTTCGATGGCGTCTACTTGTCCATGCGCAAAGTCATAGGTGGGGAAAACACACCAATCGTTTCCTGTTTGGTGGTGGGGTCGTTTGCAGATGCGGTACAAAATAGGGTCGCGAAGATTGATGTTGGGGTTGGACATATCGATCTTGGCGCGCAACACACAGTCGCCTTCTTCATAATGTCCGACACGCATTTTCTCAAACTCTACCAAATTTTCCTCTACGCTGCGGTCACGGTAGGGGCTGTTTTTGCCGGGTTCTATCAGCGTGCCGCGGTATTTTCGGGCTTCATCGGCGGATAAGTGGTCGACATAAGCCAACCCTTTTTCGATCAGATACAGAGCCCATTGATAGAGTTGCCGGAAAGAGTCGGAGGTGTAACGAACATTTCCTGCCCAACGATAGCCAAGCCAGCGCATATCTTCAATAATGGCATCGATATATTCCTGACTTTCTTTGGTAGGATTGGTATCGTCGAGTCGTAAGTGACAATGGCCACCAAATCTTTCTGCCAAACCAAAATTGAGACAGATAGATTTGGCATGACCGATATGTAAATGACCGTTGGGTTCAGGCGGGAAGCGAGTAATAATTTGAGAGCAATTGCCTTCGGCTATATCTTTAGCCACGATCTGTTCAATAAAGTTTAGAGGTTTATCCACTGCTTTTGCTTTACCTTCTACAATAAAATATGTCTTGATTCTACTGGATACGTTGTTTTTTACATGAACCACTGCATTATAGCGGTTTGCTATATGCCGTTCACAATTTTTCCAATACGCTTGTTCGAATATTGCTGAATTTTAAGATAAAATGGCGAACTGCTTGCAAAAAGTTAAATGCAGTCAATCATGTTTCAAACATTAAGGAATTTACTCAATGATTACGATGCATACAAGTCTCGGTGATATCTCTATAGAGTTGGATTTTGAAAAAGCCCCCAAATCTTCTGCCAATTTTAAACAATATGCTGAAGATGGCTTCTATGAGGGCACTATTTTTCACCGAGTTATCGATAATTTTATGATTCAGGGCGGTGGCTTTACCTCTGAAATGCAACAAAAGGAAACTCGTTCACCTATAGACAATGAAGCTGACAATGGCTTAAAGAATGACTGTTACACAGTCGCCATGGCGCGTACCATGGATCCACACAGTGCTTCGTCACAATTCTTTATTAACGTCAGTGACAACCATTTTTTAAACTATACAGCGAAAAACAGCCAAGGTTGGGGCTATTGTGTGTTCGGTAAAGTGGTTAAGGGTGAGGATATTGTAGACAAAATTAAAGGTGTTGATACCGGCAATCACGGATCTCATCAAGACGTACCTAAAGAAGCAGTAATTATCGAAACAGTGACCGTTAGCGAATCCATTTAGACGGCTATGGCCACTTTTTTTATCTCCGATTTACATCTTGACCCCAAGTGTCCGGCAATCATTCAAGCTTTTTATCGTTTCCTCGATAAAATTTCAATGAATCCTCAAACGGAATCCCTCTATATTTTAGGCGACTTTTTTGAGGTGTGGTTGGGTGATGATGACGATACTCCAGCGTATTCTGAGATAAAAGTTGCTTTGCGAAATGCAGCGGACAGAGGAGTCAATACCTTTATCATGCACGGCAATCGGGATTTTTTATTGGGTGAGTCTTTTTGTCGTGCTGCGGGTGCAGAGCTAATTTCCGAGCCAACGATAGTTACCGTAGACGGCCAATCATTATTATTGATGCACGGTGATAGCCTCTGTACCAGAGATATCGATTATATGCAGTTTCGGAGGCAGGTAAGAAATCATCATTGGCAACAGCAGTTTTTGGCTCAGTCACTGGCGGATAGAAAGCTTTATGTCGCTGCCGCCCGGCAGCAGAGTAAAAGCTTAACTCAACGAAAAGCGGAAGATATAATGGATGTTACTCCTGCTGCAGTTGGAAAAATGTTTGTCGAACACTCGGTAAAGACACTTGTTCACGGGCATACGCATCGTCCCGCACGCCATCAACTCACTGTACACGGTAAAGCGTGCGAACGCATTGTTCTTGGTGACTGGGATCAATACGGGTGGTATCTTGTGTCAGAACAGGGGCAGTTGACATTAGAGAAGTTTTTGATTGAATCGTGAAAATATTGAATCTCGCAGGATTGATAACTTGCGTTGTTGCCGATAATCCATAAAATGCCTTGTACGCTGATCGAGTGAAAATCTGAATGTTAAATTTTACTGTGAGAATAGGTTAACAAAAGGTTAATAAGGTAACAAAAGTGGAGATGCTTTCCGGTGGTGACATATTGATCCGTGCCCTTCAAGATGAAGGCGTGGAATTGGTTTATGGTTATCCTGGCGGAGCCGCCTTGCATATATACGATGCGCTGTTTCGCCAGGACAAAGTCAGGCATATATTAGTTCGGCATGAGCAGGCTGCGACTCATGCGGCCGACGCCTATTCTCGAGCGACGGGCAAAGTGGGCACTGTTCTGGTAACCTCCGGGCCTGGCGCCACCAACGCGATTACGGGTATTGCTACAGCCTTTATGGATTCCATTCCCATGGTCGTTATTTCGGGTCAAGTGCCCACTACGAAGATTGGCGAAGATGCTTTTCAAGAGACCGACATGGTGGGTGTCTCCAGGCCTATCGTCAAACATAGTTTCTTGGTTACTGATCCGTTGAAGATAGCTGAAACTGTTAAAAAGGCATACTACATTGCTGCTTCCGGCCGCCCCGGGCCGGTGGTTATCGATATTCCGAAAGACGTTACCGATCCTGGTAAAAAATACGACTACAGCTACCCCGATACCGTTAGTATCCGGTCCTACTCACCGTCTTCCCGAGGTCATGTTGGACAAATAAAAAAAGGTGTTCAGCTACTTCTCGACGCCAAGCGTCCTATTATTTACGCTGGTGGGGGCGTTATTTTGGGAAATGCTTCTGCACTCTTGACTGAATTGGCGCAATTATTGAATTTTCCAGTCACCAATACTTTAATGGGTTTGGGGTGCTACCCCGGTTCCGATAAGCAGTTTCTTGGTATGTTGGGTATGCATGGTACCTATGAAGCCAATTCCGCCATGCACTACAGCGACCTGGTTTTAGCTGTCGGTGTCCGTTTTGATGATCGGGTAACCAATAGTTTGGAAAAATTTTGTCCTACAGCGACAATTATTCATATCGATATTGATCCTGCCTCCATTTCCAAAACCATCAAGGCTGACCTGCCCATAGTGGGCGATTCCGTTCACGTGCTTACGGAAATGCTTAACGCGGTCAAGCAGACGACAGAGCGTCCGGACGAAAGCGCGCTCGACGATTGGTGGCGGTTAATTGATCAATGGCGTCAAGATTACGGT
>CAZEUZ010000094.1:0-6457 GCA_964515805.1 uncultured Cellvibrionaceae bacterium
CCCGAAGTCTTTAACTATATCGCGGGCATGGCGGGCACCAGAGTGGTTGGCTACGGGTATAGCGTCAACTACCATGTGTCGGATACTAATGCCCCTGGCCGTATGCTACTGCTTATTGATGGCATAGCCATCTACCGACCATTTTATACAGTAAATTCATGGTCCTCATTGCCACTTACTATCAATGATATCGACTATATCGAAGTGACCCGCTCACCAGGCGCTGCGACCTATGGCATCAATGCCTTAATGGCGGTGATCAATATCGTCACCAAAGACCCATTAAATTCATCAGCCTTTTCCGCAAGCGCCACAAAAAGTGGCAATGACTACGATCGACTCGATATGTCCTTCTCAGGCAAGCCCTCGAAAAAACTTTCTTACCGAATTTCAGCATCGGCGAGCAACGATGATGGTTTTGATAAAGAATATAAAGGTGGAGAATCGTTGGAAGATAGCTATAAAATCAGCTTAATCAATTCAAAGGTGAACATCAACATTAGCCCATCTACCCAGGCTTCTTTATCCTTTTACTACGGTAATAGTGATCGAGAAGATGAAGCAGATACCGAAGGCAATGTTCAATTTAATGCCAATGAGGATAAATTCAACACCAAAAGCCGCTATTTTTCCGGCCGTGTCAACCATGCCATCTCCACCCACCATGATATAACAGTGAAGGCATACCATACGCAGGTGAAAGAGTCTTTTAATCCTATCCTTTGTAATTTTCCTGTATTTTTTTCGGAGCCATTATATCAACTATCATTGCTAAATTTCGATTACGCTGCCGCATTATTAGCGGAAGAAATAGATAATGTCCCGTTCAGTGGTTCTCCTGAAGAAGACAATTTAAGGGAACAGTTTGTAGCAGAAGACAATGAATATGGAGACACACTCTATACAACATCGACTTGTGGCAATGCCAATCTTAACAGTGTGGAAAAAAACACTGCCATAGAATTTGAAGACACTTATATTTTCAATGAAAAACTGCGCCTGGTGTCTGGTTTTGGAGCCACCCATCAACAGATTGATTCAACGACATACTTTCAAGGCGAGGTCTCTTCCACCACTTACCGGACATTCACCAATGCCGAAATACGCAGGGAGCCGTGGGTTTTTAATACTGGAGCAATGTTGGAATACAATGATCAAACATCAGATAAGATGGCTTTCTCACCCCGTATCGGCGCCAATTATCGCTTAAATAACGATTCCACGCTGAAATTTATCTTATCGAAAGCTGTACAAATACCCGATTTATCAGAGCGTGAGTATAACCGTGATCTCTATATAGAAAACTTGACACAACCTCATCCGGCTGATGGTAGAACAGCGGGCTACTTGTTGTTTTCCAAATTCAGATTAGAAAACGACAACATAGAATCCGAAGAAATTTTAGCCAGAGAAATATCCCTCTACACGGAAAAAAGATATCCATCCGATCATGGAACTGTCGACGTTAGTTCCGATATTAAATTATTCTACAATAGTCTGTCTTTTAGGCCATATTTGTTGTACGGGAATGTTGAAAGCACAAGCGATATCACATTAAAAGGGTTTGAAACAGACATTAACTTTCTATTTAGTAATCTATCGAGCGACATTCTGAAAAATCTGGATTTAGGTATCAATTACACCTACCTGGACAGTAGCACTGGAAATTTCCTGAAAAACTCACGCCTGCCTGCCGAAGAACAAACGTACACAGAAGATGTGCAGTTCGTACAGCACACGGGGTCAATGTACTCTATATTTGAGTTCAAAGACGGTTGGTTCACCAGCCTATCCTACAGCGGCAACCTAACGAAAGCAGAAACTTACAACACATCCGAACTCGGTTTCGGTAAAGAGATAAAATTAACGACTGGCACCGTTACCCTGTCTGGAAAGTGGAGCCACCAAAATAGGCCTGCAGACGGTTCGGTTAATAATTCCCCCAATACATTTTTCTTTAATGTCAGTTTCAATCGATAGAAATTACTGATATTTCGCCTTTCGACAGGCTCAAGGCTCTAGTGTTGAGCCCAGAGTTTTTTTATTTTCGGGCTCTGTACCCTAAGTTTGTTGAAGGATATAAATAGTTGTGGAAAATAACCGGTAGTTTGGGTAAAGTCTATGGCCTTATTTTTCCATCACATCTCTTAATACATTTCATTGTCATATTTCTTATTGGAAACTAATAAACTGCTTTCAGTACGATACACTCGACAGTTCAACACAGTACTGAGTTTAAAACATTGGGTTAAAACATGTTTGGTACACTTTTCAAGTGGTTAATCGGATCAAAAAACGATCGTGAATTAAAACGCATGCGCAAATTGGTGACAAAAATCAACCAGTTTGAAGAAAGCCTGCAAGCGTTAACAGACGAACAACTAAAAAGTAAGACGACAGAGTTCAAACAGCGGCTGGCTGCTGATGAAACTCTGGACCAACTATTGCCCGAAGCCTTTGCCGTTGTCAGGGAAGCCTCCCAGAGAACTTTGGGTCTACGCCATTTCGACGTGCAGCTCATCGGCGGCATCACTCTGCACGAAGGCCGCATTGCTGAAATGCGCACCGGTGAAGGTAAGACGCTGGTAGCTACCTTGCCAGCCTACCTCAACGCCTTATCCGAAAAAGGCGTCCACATAGTGACGGTAAACGATTACCTCGCAGCTCGAGACGCCGGCTGGATGGCGCCAATTTACGAATTTTTAGGTATGACAGTGGGTGTCATTCGTTCCCAACAAGCTCCCGATGAGAAGAGGGAAGCCTATCAAGCGGACATTACCTACGGCACCAACAATGAGTTCGGCTTCGATTATCTGCGCGATAATATGGCGTTTAGTAAAGAACAAAAAGCTCAACGACTGATGAACTTCGCCATTATCGACGAAGTGGATTCCATCTTGATCGATGAGGCGCGCACGCCACTCATTATCTCTGGCGCCGCCGAAGACAGCTCCGAACTCTACAAAAAAATCAACCGTTTGATACCTAAACTCACCCGACAACTGCCAGTGGAAGAAGGACAGGAACCCGGCTCGGGAGACTACACCTTAGACGAAAAAACCCGCCAGGTAGAACTGACTGAAGAAGGACATCAAAAAATTGAAGAACTACTGGTGAAAGAGCGATTGCTGGAACAGGATGATAGCCTCTACGCGTCGACTAATCTCACTCTGTTACATCATGTGCACGCAGGATTGCGAGCCCATGCCATTTTCCATCGCGACGTCGACTACATCGTACAAGAAAATCAAGTGGTACTCATTGATGAACATACCGGACGCACGATGCCGGGGCGAAGATTATCAGAGGGATTGCACCAAGCACTGGAAGCTAAGGAAAGCGTGGCTATCCAGAATGAAAGTCAAACACTGGCATCGACGACATTTCAAAACTACTTCCGAATCTACCCTAAATTAGCAGGTATGACGGGAACCGCCGATACCGAGGCATTTGAATTTCGCCAAATCTATGGCTTGGATGTCGTGGTTATACCCACCAATAAGCCTATTGCGAGAGAAGATCGCAACGATTTAATCTATATGTCTATCCCCGAAAAATACGATGCTATCGTTAAGGACATCAAAACCTACAGGGAAAATAACGCCCCCATTCTAGTGGGCACCGCCTCGGTAGAATCTTCGGAAGAGCTGTCAAAACGATTGTCGAAAGACAAAATTGCGCACCAAGTACTGAACGCCAAATTTCACCAAAAAGAAGCTGAAATTATTGCCCAAGCAGGCAGGCCTGGCACGGTAACCATCGCAACAAATATGGCAGGACGAGGTACAGACATTGTCCTAGGCGGCAACCTGGAGGCCGAAATAGCTACCCTAAACAATACCTCTGGAAAGGAACCCTCTGCAGAAACTATCGCCAATCTAAAACAAGAATGGCAACAGCGTCACGAACAAGTCATCGAGGCGGGCGGCTTGCATATTTTGTGTACCGAGCGCCACGAATCGCGACGTATCGATAATCAGTTGCGCGGCCGCGCTGGTCGTCAAGGCGACCCAGGAATGTCGCGTTTTTATCTGTCGATGGAAGATAATTTAATGCGTATCTTCGCCTCTGACCGCATACGTGGATTTATGCGCTCACTGGGCATGGAGAAAGGCGAAGCCATTGAACACCGCATGGTGACTAATGCCATTGAAAAAGCCCAGCGCAAAGTAGAAGGGCGCAACTTCGATATGCGCAAGCAACTGTTGGAATACGATGACGTCGCCAACGACCAACGGCAAGTCATCTATCGCCAACGCAACGAACTATTAGAAGCCGATAACGTGCGCGATGTGGTCACTGCCATACGCCATGACGTAGTTACAGATTTGACAAGCAGCTTTATTCCGCCCCAAAGTATGGCGGAGCAGTGGGACGTAGCGGGATTGGAACAACATATTCATGCCGAATATGGCATTCAGCTACCTATTCAGCAGTGGCTCGATAGCAATGATGATCTGCATGAAGAAACACTGCGGGAAAAAATTCTAACGGCGATAGAAGACGCCTACCAGGAAAAATCCGCCCGTCTCGGTGACGCCCTGCTGCAAATTGAAAAACAAGTGATGTTGCAGGTGCTGGATATGCATTGGAAAGAGCACTTGGCCGGTATGGATCATCTGCGGCAAGGCATTAACTTGCGAGCTTATGCGCAACGCAATCCCAAGCAGGAATACAAACGCGAATCGTTTGAGTTATTTCAGACACTATTAGTTAGGATCAAAGAAGAAACCGTACGTTTGTTGGCGAGAGTAGAACCGGTATCACCGGAGCGTATGGCTGAGATTGAGGCTAAACGACGCATCCAGCAAGAACACGCGATGAGAATGCAGCATGCTCAAGCATCTGCATTGATGGAAAATAATAATACCGATGGAGACAGTGGACGCGCACAGCAACAGCAAGGGCAACCGCAGTCACAATCAAAAAAACCCTTTGTTCGGCAAGTAAAAAAAGTGGGCCGCAATGAACCCTGTCCTTGTGGATCGGGGAAAAAATACAAGCAGTGCCACGGCAAATTATAAGTGTTGAAAAACAGGATAAAAATCAAATGGCGGTAGGCACGCTTAATTTCCCGGATATGCCGTTAATTGAAGGCATTCAATTAAGTGCATTGAGCGCCGGCATCAAAACAGCGAATAAACTGGACTTGGTTCTGATAAAACTATCTGAACAAGCGCGTGTTACTGGCGTATTTACCCAAAATGATTTTTGCGCTGCACCGGTTATTTTATGCCGCCGTCATATAAAAAATCGACCTGACTCTCGCTACTTGATCATTAACTCCGGCAATGCCAATGCCTGTACTGGTAAACGGGGAATAAACGATGCGTTGGCCATTTGTCAATCTATTGCTGATCAAGCCGGATTGCATATCCAACAAATACTGCCCTTCTCTACCGGCGTCATCGGTGAATATTTACCCGTAGAAAAAATAACAGCCAGTATGCCCAAGTTATTTGATGGTTTATCGAGAGATAACTGGTTATCAGCGGCGCAAGGCATTATGACGACTGATACCCTGCCAAAGGGCGCCAGTTTCTCTTTTGCTTATAGAGGAGAAAATATCGTTGTTAACGGCATTGCCAAAGGCGCCGGTATGATTGAACCTAATATGGCGACCATGCTGGCGTTTGTAGCAACCAATGCAAACATTAGCCAAGAACTATTAGAACAGTTATCCAATAAGGCAGTTGAACAGTCATTTAACCGCATTACCATCGACGGTGACACCTCCACCAATGATAGCTGTGTATTGATGGCTACTGGAACTGCTGCTGAAGCAATCAAAGATATAACCGATCCGCGCTATTCACTGTTACAAGAAGCAGTGATAGAAGTGTATCAACAACTTGCCCAAGCCATTGTCAGAGATGCAGAAGGCGCGACTAAATTTGTCACCATTGAGGTTACGGAGGGCGCTTCAATCAATGAATGTTTACAGGTGGCTTATGCCATCGCTCACTCTCCACTAGTCAAAACTGCGTTTTATGCCTCAGACCCAAACTGGGGACGCATTGTGGCAGCGATAGGTAATGCTGGTGTCGATAACCTCGACATCGGTCAAATCCGCCTGTTTTTAGACAATGTACTACTGGTTGAACATGGTGGCCGCGCCGAAAGCTATCAGGAAGAAGATGGACAAAGAGTAATAGATAAGACCGAGTTTCGGCTTACAGTTCATCTCGGCCGCGGCACAGCTACAGAGAAGATATGGACATCAGATTTATCTCACGAGTATGTGACCATTAATGCCGAATATAGAACTTGAGCTTTGTTAATTCACTATTAGACGTCACCCTGCAGCTTAACCGATTATGAAAACCATTCACGTAGCGGTAGGCATTATCTACAATCTACAGCAACAAATCCTGATCGCCAAACGCGCCGAGCACAAGCATCAAGGCGGTTGTTGGGAATTTCCCGGCGGCAAGGTTGAAACCGGCGAAACCGTTCG
>CAZEUZ010000095.1:0-4900 GCA_964515805.1 uncultured Cellvibrionaceae bacterium
AATGATACCGATCCCATAAATAGTACGCATGAGCTTATTACTCACAGTTATTATGTGGGTGATTCAACCCGTCAGTGCGCCGGAGAACCAATATCTTCTTTATTTCGGGTCAGACTCACCAGTGGCATACCCCGTACAGAAGAAATTTTTCCAGGCATAGAAGACTTTCAGGTGCAATTTTCTACAGACGGCATTGGTTATGTTGATGCTAGCGCTATCACTAACTGGGAAAACGTAGTAGCCACGCAAATTTGGCTGTTAGCAAAGAGCGAATGCCCAGAAGGTGGCTTTACTGATAATGACGGGACTCGCCAAATGCCAACCGGAGTGAATCTTCCAGCACCAGGCGATGGCCACAGACGCCAACTGTATACTAGCATTATCAGTCATAGAAATTGAAATCGATAGAGAGATTGACCATGAAAAAGACAACACTATTGATAAAATCAAAAGACCGACAACAGGGCATTTCATTAGTCGTATCACTAATTATGTTGCTGATCATGACAGTTATCGGCATCAGTGCCATGAACACCTCCATCTCAAAACTGAAACTGACTACAGGTATTCAACAACAAAGTAATGCCTCGAATAATACGGAAGATTCATTAGTTCTAGGAGAACAGAATGCCAACGCAGCAGCCGTTGATCCTACAGTAGCTAATAACCCCGGATTTGTCCCACCAGATACAAACACCAATTTAAACTTCTTAAACGATACAACTTGGAACAACGCCTTTACCTCAGTAAACGGAGGCAGATATATCATTGAATACCTGGGGCCAAGATTGCAACAAGGTGGATCACTGGTAAATCAAGGAACAGCTGGAGATATTATTTATGTGTATCGTATCACTGCCAGAGTCGACAATAACAACGCCACACGCATGTTCCAGAGTTTATTTGTCAGTGCAAATCCACCACTTTGACTAAAATTTCACCACAACCAAAATCATATTATTGATGAAATGGGAGGGTAGTACCATGCGTATCAAGCTATATTTATCCAATACTGTATTATTGACGACGCTATTATTTAGTCAAGCACATGCCCAGTCTCTTAGGCAGCCATTGGATTACGTCGGCCCGATAACTCTAAGTGATAATGATTTGGCTAACGGCTCAATACTTTTTCGCGGCGCCTTTGAGAATAATACCTGGCAAGGGAGTTTATTTGCCTATGATCTCGTTGGTCCCATCATAACTCAACCGCCTAAAATGTCAGCACTCGACAAATTTGCAGAGTTGGAAGCATTGAATCCTGATACCTATTGGCAAACCCGAAATATTGTGTTTGGTGCAAGCAACGGCGGGACAAAATTCACCTGGGCTAATCTAACACCAGATGAACGGGCCGTTTTAGGAAATGATGGGGAAATTATAGTCAACTATGTCCGTGGCGATCGCACCGAAGAAAAAAATGGCCGGCGCGTACGCGGTAGTTTACTGGGAGCTATCATTCGCTCAAACCCTGTCTACATTGGAGGGCCTTTAACCAACAGTAACAGCAATCGAACACCCCATGTCTATGTAGGCGCTAATGACGGGATGTTGCATGCATTTGATGCGGCAACCGGCGAGGAAACTTGGGCCTATATTCCTTCCATGCTATTACCCTCATTACCCTTTCTTGCTGATTATCCTTACATTCCAACCCATTATGTCGATGGTGCCCTAAGCGCAGAGGATGTTAAATTTCCCAATAGTACATCGTGGAATACTGTATTAGTAGGTGGCCTCGGTGCTGGAGGCAAAGGCTTGTTTGCAGTGGATGTCACTAGTCCGGGCAGCAAAGTTGCTCCCGATCAAAAAGTGCTCTGGGAACTAACGAGTGATAGTGATAACGATATGGGATACGTTTTTGGCGCCAGTAGCATTGTTAAATTGGGTGATAACAAATGGTACGCCGCCAATGGCAACGGATTTGGTAGCGTGAGTGGCAATGCTGTACTGTATCTTATCGATATAGAGGCAGGCACTGCTAAAAAAGCCAGTACGACAAATACTAACGGCGTATCTTCAGGACTTTCCTCACCAGCTTTTATTGACGCCAACGGTGACGGCAAAATGGATATTGCCTACGCGGGCGATCTGCAAGGTGATCTTTGGCGGTTCAACTTGGTTAATCCAAACGCTGTAACACCGATCAAGGTATACGATGGCAATCCAAATCAACCCATCGCTGTAAAACCCGATGTCACCAGACATCCATCCGGAGGTTTTCTAGTGCTATTTGGTACTGGCGGAACCTATACAGCAATAAACGCTAACAATGATACGCAAGCCATTATTGGCGTAAGAGACATTGATGTAAGCGGTGTTGGGGCTATTGAACCCACAGACCTGCTGCAAAGAACATTATCAGAAGAACTCTTCTACGTCGATACAAACAACGCCGCTATCGAAACTGTGCGTACCATTGTGAATGCAAGTACCAAAATCAGTAACGAAAGAGGCTGGATGATCAGCTTGCCCGTAGGTGAACAATTGTTAACGCCGCCCCGATTGCGCGACGGACGGTTGCGAGCCTCTATCACTAAGGTTGACGCCAACGACGCTAGACTCAATGAAAATTGGAGAATGGAGGTTACTTTTGTTCAAGGCACTAGTTATAGTAATAGTGTCTTTGATCTCAATGATGATGGCTTCCTTAATATCCAAGATCGAGTCGATGGCAACAATAACAATAACAAGACCGAACCTGAAGATATTCCAGTAGTTTGGAAGCGCAACCCCGGCCTGATATCGCAAATAAAAATTGCTCGGGTTAAAAATGGCGTAGATGCGCTATTTTTTAATGCACTGGCACCCACAGTTCCAACAACGCCTGAACCTCCTGAACCCGGCTGTATTGGCGAGTGTGAAGGCGGTCTGGAAGGTGGTCATATCGATGTGGATACCGATAAGGAGCTATACGGTAAAACCGATATCCATGTTCACGAATACGATGATAAAACCAATCTGACCTACGTCGATTACTTCGACATTAAGCAAGGATTAGATAAGGTTACGGCAGATGTAACGGATTCAAAAGAATTTATTATCCTGATCGCCAATGCCGATCTCTCCCCTGGCGCCGAGCTTATTATGGGAAAAAATGATCAGGGAGAAGACGTGACATATAACGTGGCAAAATACCAAAAAATGCTTCATCAAGCACTGGAGAACTGGAATGGAACAGATCCTTTAACCGATCCCAATGGTAATTCTTTAATCCATACGGCCGACTCATTACAAGAAAACAACGGTACATTACGTATTCAGTTTGACAGCCGTGTTATTGCCTACGGTGGCATTATTCCATCCGATACTGGCTGTGTTAGGGATAACGATATCTATAATGACCGCTGGCGCAACGGTAGCCTTACTATGCATTTGATTGATCGCGATCACTTTGTCAATGATGGCACCAGTGCACTAAATAAAGTCTATATACAATCACCCGCTGATCTAGTGAATAAGTTGTATATCAAAGGCGAAGAAGTTGATTTGTCAGGATATGGCGGTCTACTGGCAAAAAATGATAACGAATTCCTCTATGAAAGCACTATTTTCTGGCATTACGGTAAAATATGCTATGGTGAGGATAAATACGATGAAGCTGTTCAGACTGCCAGATTTAAATTGCTATTGGCAGAACAAGGCGTAGATCCCAAACTCATTAAGAAAATTAACAGAGATGATTGTGAAACAATCGCTGAAAAAACTGAACTGACACTAGAACAGTGCTTACAGCTAGTCGAGGAATCTGCAAACCCAGGTGGTGGCAACCCCGATGGAGGTGACCCTGACACAGGTGATCCCGATAGCGGTGACCCCATAGGTGACCCGGTCATTATAGATGTGGTTACTAAAGACGTTGAAGACGGTGAATTAAGTCAAGGACCTACCATAAACACCGGCCGAGGTTCATGGATAGATGTCTTGCAACAATAAAGTATTGCCACAACTGCTGCTACGTTTGAACAGACCGTTGTATCATGAACTGTTTAGACGTAGTAGCAGACAAAATATCCGGCAGTAATAATTGAATGGTGTAAATAGATGAAAAGACAACGCGGATTCACATTAATCGAGTTAATGATTGTAATAGCGATAGTGGCGATAATAGCCTCTGTCGCCTACCCTTCCTATCAGGCACAGGTTCTAAAAACCCGCCGGGCGGATGCTCATGCCAGCCTGACTGATATCAGCGCCCGACAGGAGCGCCATATGGCGCAAAATAATACTTATACCATTGACATATCTACAGCAGCTGGGTTGAGCCTGGGAAGAACGACAAGTACAGATGGATTTTATAATATAGGGGTTGCTCCTTGCGCGGGCCGCACGATTGCAGATTGTTACCTAATCACCGCTACGGCCATTGGGGCACAAGATGCTGATGCACAATGTGCGCAGATTACTCTTAGCAACACTGGCGCTAAATCAGGCACAACCGCAGGTGATGCTTGCTGGTAAACTGATTGTTATGCTCGCCTTATTTACCAATATTACTGCCATTATTCTCTATATAATTGCCGGTATTTATTGTTTGATAGCGTTGAGAGAAAACACATCAGACCAGAAAGAAGAGAAACAACTTGCTAGAACAGAAAGCCCATTAGAAACAAAAGTATTTGTCCTACAACCTAACCTGCTAAAACTCATTGCGCTAGCGATTGCCGTGCACGGCATGGGCGCTTATAGCGTCATAGTAAAACCTGAAGGGTTGGCGCTGGGCTTTTTCAAAATCTCTTCGTTAATAGCCTGGTGTATTAATCTGATTGTTTTGATCAGCGGCCTGCGCAAACCACTGTATAATTTATGGCTATTTTTATTACCGATATCAATTATTGCAGTGACCATTTCACTGCTGGGTCATAGCCCTCTCTGGCAACAGATTACTTTAGGCGTTAGC
>CAZEUZ010000096.1:0-3714 GCA_964515805.1 uncultured Cellvibrionaceae bacterium
GCCTGCTCTTTTTTAGCAAAACCAATATTCATTGTGCCATCTGCAAACAGCCAAACGGGTCGTTTTATGATCGCGTCATGGGTCAGCATCAAGTCGCGGGCTTTCGCTTTATCTATATTCGCTTTTTGTTCGTCAGAGAGCTTTCGCCAAGTCGTTCCCCGCGTATTGATTAAGGCGGAGTAATCAAGATTCGTCAAAAAGTGATCCACGAGCTTTTCATCAAGGCCATCCTTACGAAAGTCGTGAAATTGATGGGCCACATTCTCTCTTTCTAGCCACATCAACGCTTTCTTAACTGTATCGCAATTTTTAATGCCGAATAGTGTAATCATTATATTGTGTGAAGTAATATATTGTACAAACCAGGCAGCTAATTGCTTGAGTCGACAAGATCAGCAACGATGAGTTTGTCAGGTGGTTGTTCACAATGGAGTCGCCTATCCAAAATTGCCTCAATAGCCGGCAATCTAAAGGCATCATCCTCACAAGCGAAGCTGATGGAAACGCCGTTTTTTCCTGCTCTACCCGTTCGTCCTATGCGGTGCACGTAGTCTTCCGGCTCTTCGGGCAAAGTATAATTGACGACATGGCTAATGTTGTCGATATGAATGCCACGGCCGGCAACATCGGTGGCCACCAGCACCTTCAACTTTCCTGATTTGAAATTATCGAGGGTTTTAACCCGTTTATTCTGATGTATTTCACCGGATAACAGCCCTGCTTTCACGCCATCTTCTCGAAGGCGTTCATACAGTGCTCTACATTCGTCGCGCCGATTTGCAAATACGATAAGACTGCCTACCTCTTCTTGTCTTAACAGATTGAAAAGCAGAGTATATTTTTCCTCCGCAGAGACCAGATAAATATGCTGGACTACGGCATCAGCGGCAATATTTTCAGGCTCGATCTCTACTCTAATAGGATTGCGAGTCCATTGATCTGCCAATCGCAATACATCATCACTGAAGGTCGCTGAAAAAAACAATGTTTGACGGTTATCTCGGTGAGGAGTGCTACGAACAATGCGTCTTACTTGTGGAATAAACCCCATATCGAGCATGCGGTCAGCCTCGTCTAATACCAGTATTTCCACTTGATCGAGATACACATCCTTACTACTGATAAAATCCAACAGGCGACCTGGCGTCGCTACCAGAATATCGATTAACTTGTCCTGTATTTGTTGCCTCTGATCGTCGTAATCCATACCACCCACCAGCGTATGCACGTTGAGATCGGTGTACCTTACCAACGCCTTGGCATCACTGGCGATCTGCAAGACTAACTCGCGTGTAGGAGCGATAATCAATGCCCTCGCCTCACCTGCATAACGAGCACCGTCAACAGGATGCTTAAGCAAATCTTCAATGATGGCTACCAAGAAAGCTGCCGTCTTACCGGTGCCGGTTTGCGCTTTACCCAAAATGTCGTGACCATCCAAAGTATGGGGAAGTGACTGCGCTTGAATAGGTGAACAGTACTTAAAATTCAAATCTGCAATCGCATGCATCAGTGGATGTGATAAACCGAGATCGTGAAAACGCGTCTTGCCCTCTATTGATGGGACGATAAACTGCTGGATATCCCAGGATTGTTGCCGGTGAGGTTGAGAACGCCGGCGGCGTCGGTATGGATGAGCCAACGTCGACTGTTGTTTGTGGCCATTATCAACTGAGCTGTTTTTCGCCTTAGTTTCGTTGATCGTGCTTTTATGAGTAGTACTTTTTGGTTGATTGCGGGAGGTAGTGTTAGCCGCATTGTTAGATTTAGTGGGATTTTTTTTAAACAGTCGTCCTATCAATTTTATGACCTTAAGTGTGTTAGCGAGTTACTTGGTAGATAATTTATTGAAATCCCATGGCGGCAAACAGCAATAGAAAAACGCCCAGTACCAATCGATAAATGACGAAAGGCAACATGCCAATACGATTGATAAAATTTAAGAAATAATGAATACAAAGATAAGCGCTGACGGCGGCAATTACAACACCTAACACCAAATCTACCCAGGGTGATTCCGCTTGGCTCATCACTAGCTGTAATGTTTTGTAACCGCCACTAAGCAATATGATCGGTATTGCCATCAAAAACGAAAATCTGGCTGCTTGCAGTCGTGGCAACCCACAAAGTAACGCAGCCGTGATGGTAATGCCAGAACGGGATGTACCGGGAATTAATGCCAGGGCTTGAGCGCAACCGATAATTAATACCGCAGAAATGGTCAGTTGAGTGATAT
Organism: uncultured Cellvibrionaceae bacterium; assembly: GCA_964515805.1. Taxonomy (GTDB): domain Bacteria; phylum Pseudomonadota; class Gammaproteobacteria; order Pseudomonadales; family Cellvibrionaceae; genus CAZEUZ01. Next base: position 2,237 of record CAZEUZ010000096.1, read on the forward strand.
TTTCAAACTGGCTACTCCGCGGACGATCCGCCCACCAAAGCAGTAGACCAAAGACAATGGTAGTGACCGCGATAACCAAAGTAGAGCGCAAATTTGCTTCAATTAAGTCATCAAATAACAAACCCATCAGCGCAGCAGGTATCGTCGCTAATACAAGCAACCAGGCCAATCGGCTGTCGCCATTATGTTGGCCCTTGAAGGTACTATTACACCAAGCTGCAATTAAGATGTTTACATCTTTACGAAAGTAGAGGAGTACCGCTGACAAAGTGCCTACGTGAACCGCAACATCGAATGCCAGTCCTTGATCCGGCCAACCTAAAATGCCTTGAGGCAACAGCAAATGTGCTGAACTTGATATCGGTAAAAACTCTGTCAGCCCCTGAAGCAGAGCCAATACAACAATATGTAATATTTCCATAAGTAAATAGTCTCAGCAAATATGATCTTGGTAAATACGGTGCGATAAATAAAACCTTATTTATCAGGCAATATCCATATTTTCAGTGCGAATTCGTTTTCGTTTACGCCATTTAACCTCATTGCGCAAATACATAGGCGTTGCCATTAATGGGCTCGTCACATTACCCGCGTTAAATTCAATCAGCCCCAGTTCAGCGATATCATAAGCTTGGGGATAGTAAATAGTGTGGCAGATTTGCGGCTGCACTTTTTGTAATTCGTTATAATGCCAACCAGAGCCCAATGCACACAGCGAAGCAGTAGGAAAACAAGAAAAGTCGATATCCGCAGGTGAAGCCACCTGCTCTTCAGCAACAGTAACTAGGCTCCCCGCCGGTGTTTGCTGTTTGAAAGCAGCCCAATAGACCTCCTCCATGCGCGCATCGAGTGCAGGTACAATGGTATCTGTCGATTGCACAATGTGCTCCCTTACCGCTGCTTGAGCCATTGCTTTTAAAGTCGATACAGGGATAACAGGGCAGTCTATCGCATAGGCTAATCCCTGAACAACGCTGGTGCAAATACGCAGGCCGGTGAATGAACCCGGACCGCAACCAAAAGCAATGGCATCCAGTTGCTTGAGTGAAACACCATGCGAAGACAACAATTCTTCCACCAGGGGCAGCAACTGTTGAGTATGTTCACGTGGCTTTAAAATAGCTTGTTGATGAACGCCATCAGCAGATAACAAAGCGACCGAACAGGCGTCGGTCGAGGTATCAAGTGCGAGTAAGGTTGGCATTAAAGGCAAAATGTCATCGACAAAATAATATTATGATCAGCAGGAATGCTTATCGGAATTAGATGGATTTTTCTTCGAGAACTGACAATAACACCTCGTGATGATTAGCTGTTTTAAATTTATCGAGGATGGCGATCAGTTTCGAGTCCTGATCGATTACGAAGGTGGTTCGCAAGATACCCATAGATTCACGACCCATAAACTTTTTTAACCCCCATACACCGTACTGCTCGGCAATGGCGTGATCTTCATCAGAAAGTAAGTCGAAGTTGAG
>CAZEUZ010000097.1:0-4190 GCA_964515805.1 uncultured Cellvibrionaceae bacterium
ATGAGTAAAAAGACTTAATCTTCTTCAGCAAGATTGACAAATCACCACTATTTTTATTGGGGAAATACTTATTGACTAGCACTTCCAACTCTTTTTCAAATTCAGCGACATTTGAAGTGTCAACAAGGCTCTCTTTGGCAACCTTCAAAACTTCGGTAACCATACCTGCAGCGACAGTAATGTTGGTTAACCTATCAATGATAATAAATGCACCGGTAGCACGATTTTTTAAGTAGGGGTCAATGACAACAGATTGACTAAGTTCAACTTCTACGAGCGCAATATCATTTAAATCCAGATGATCTTTAGATAAATGTTGCTGGTTATTTACATCAATTTGGTGGTTAATCACACTAACCATTCCAGCCGTCAGTTTACTGGCGAATTTGAACAAATATTGACCACCTGTTTTCAATGGTGATTCAGACATCCAAACTATGTGTGCCTGCATATGGTTTGTTGTACCTAACTGGGCATTGGCATGTACAATCACATCGCCACGACTGACATCAATTTCGTCTTCCAATGTCAATGTAACCGCTTGATTGACGAAAGCTTCTGGCAAATCTTCGTCATAGGTCACTATTTGTTTTATACTGCTGGTTTTTCCCGAGGGTAAAACACGGATATTGTCGCCAACTTTAACGACACCTGAAGCCACCGTTCCACAGAAGCCGCGAAAATCCAAGTTTGGTCGGTTAACATACTGCACTGGGAAACGAAAATCAGATATATTTTTATCAGCCGCTATTTCAACTGTTTCCAGTATTTCCATCAAAGGTTTGCCCTTATACCAAGGTGACCGCTCACTAACATTGACAACATTGTCACCATCTAGAGCGGAGATGGGCACAAAGTATATATCTTTGGTCAATCCTAATTTATTGCCGAAAGCTTCATATTCCCGACGGATTGTATTAAATGTTTCTTCACTAAATGCCATTAAATCCATTTTGTTAATGGCAACTATGATGTGCTTGATACCTAGTAGAGATGCAATATAACTGTGACGCCGAGTTTGGGTTTGCACACCATAGCGTGCATCAATCAATATAATAGCTAAATCGCAAGTTGATGCGCCAGTCGCCATATTGCGCGTGTACTGTTCATGACCCGGTGTATCAGCAATAATAAATTTACGTTTAGAGGTAGAGAAGTAACGATAGGCGACATCAATAGTGATTCCCTGTTCCCGTTCTGCTTGCAGCCCGTCCACTAACAACGCTAAGTCTACTTTTTCGCCCGTAGTACCATGCTTGGCATTATCTGATTTGATAGCTTCTAATTGATCTTCATAGATCATTTTAGAATCATGTAGCAATCGCCCAATCAATGTGCTTTTACCATCATCTACACTGCCACAGGTCAAAAATCGTAATAGTTCCTTTTGCTCATGTTGAGCAAGATATTCATTGATATCAGTAGATATTAGTTCTGATTGGTGACTCATATTTTTCCCATTTCTAAAATGTGAATATTAGTGTTTTTTAGTAAAAGTTGAAGTTTGTAGACTTTAGAAATAACCTTCTTGCTTCTTTTTCTCCATTGAACCTGAACTGTCGTGATCAATAACACGCCCCTGTCGTTCAGAGGTCGTTGTCAGCAGCATTTCCTGAATAATGTCCGGCAAGGTTTTTGCCTCTGATTCAACTGCACCTGTCAGTGGGTAACAGCCAAGCGTGCGAAAACGCACCATTTTTTCTTCAATTTTTTCATCCGGCCCAATGGGCATACGGTCATCATCCACCATAATTAGAGTCCCGTCGCGTTCGACTACCGGGCGTTTGTCTGCAAAATACAGAGGAACAATAGGAATATTTTCTAAATGTATGTATTGCCAAATATCCAATTCTGTCCAATTTGACAACGGGAAAACTCTGATACTTTCTCCTTTATCGACCTGACTATTGTAAATATTCCACAATTCAGGGCGTTGATTCTTTGGGTCCCAACGATGATTTTTATCGCGAAATGAATAAACGCGCTCCTTGGCACGGGATTTTTCTTCATCCCGACGGGCGCCACCAAAGGCGGCATCAAATTGATATTTATCCAAGGCCTGTTTAAGGGCCTGTGTTTTCATGATATCGGTGTGCTTAGCGCTACCGTAGGTAAAAGGATTGACTCCCATTTCTACGCCTTGTTGATTAGTATGAACAATTAAATCCCAGCCCAGTTCCTTTATCCTTTCATCGCGGAATTTTATCATTTCTTTAAATTTCCAGGTGGTATCTACATGCATCAATGGGAAGGGCGGTTTTCCTGGAGCAAAAGCTTTTAATGCCAATTGCATCATTACCGCCGAATCTTTACCGATAGAATACAGCATGACCGGATTATCAAATTCAGCCGCGACTTCGCGAATGATATAAATACTCTCGGCTTCTAATTGCTTTAGATGGGTTAATTGATATTCAGTCATTTTTTGCCACGCTTTTAATTGAAATATACACAATAGAGTATTATGAGTTAATAAATACTATAATACTTTTTGTTCTTCTATGTTCATTCCACTTTGCTTAGCCAGTGCCACAAAGCCCGGAAAGGAAGTATCTACATTGGCGCAATCATCAATAACGACAGGGCTTGTCGCTCTTAATCCGGCGATAGAAAACGCCATTGCGATGCGGTGATCGCCAAAACTGTCAACCTGGCCGCCTTTCAATTCACCACCGTCAATTACTATACCATCTTCGCTAGTTTTAGCATTTATACCAAGTGTTTGCAGACCATCAGCCATGACTTGGATACGGTCACTCTCCTTAATACGCAATTCTTCAGCGCCCGTTAGAACTGTCTTTCCTTCAGCGCAAGCCGCAGCAATAAACAATGCAGGAAATTCATCGATGGCTAACGGCACCTGCTCTTTAGGAATAACGATGCCATGTAGCGGTGCATAGCGAACCCGAATATCGGCTACAGGCTCACCTTCGCCACCAATATATCTCTTGTTACTTAAAGATATATCAGCACCCATCCTCTCTAAGATATTGATTATGCCGGTACGAGTAGGGTTAATTCCCACGTGCTTCAAGACAATATCCGAGCCAGGCGTGATAGCGGCGGCCACCATAAAAAACGCCGCCGAGGAAATATCTGCCGGAACATCAACACTGATCCCATTTAACTGCCCACCGCCATGCAAACTAACGCGACTGTCCTTCGCAGTAACACTGTAACCAAAGCTGCGTAACATTAGCTCAGTGTGATTGCGAGTGGGAGCGGGTTCTGTTACCACTGTCTCACCCTCAGCATAGAGGCCAGCCAAAAGGATACAAGATTTCACCTGAGCACTGGCCATCGGCATATGGTAATCAATGCTTTGTATCCGATTTTTCCCTTTAATAAATAAAGGCGGACAGCCGTTTTCTGCTGTTTCAACTCTTGCTCCCATAGCATTGAGTGGATCGGCAACACGTTTCATTGGCCTTTTTGATAACGAGGCATCCCCAGTTAACTGTACGTCAAAATGTTGGTTCGATAATAGTCCTACTAGTAACCGCATGGCAGTTCCTGAGTTGCCAACATACAAGGGTGCGGATGGCTTCTTCAAACCATGCAAGCCAACACCTTGAATACTCACAACACCGTCCGTTGGGCCTTGAATGACAACTCCCATATTGCGAAAGCACTGCAGTGTTCTTAGTGCGTCCTCGCCCTCCAAAAAACCGCTGATTTCAGTGGTACCAACAGCGATGGAACCGAGAATAATTGCACGATGTGAAATAGACTTGTCACCAGGTACTCGCAGCTTACCGCTGATAACTCCGCCTGGTTGAATATGATATTGAAGCTGTCGATTCATTAAATATTGTCTGCTTTTCAGAAAGTTATTTTTTGGAAATTGCTTTTGAGAATAAATCACGCGCTATTTTTGCGCGCGTAAACGCTTTTAATAAATAATCACTGTCATTATTTTCAATAGCTTGACGCATTTTGTCGAGATTGCATTGAAATAACTCAATGCACTTCACTATAGACTCGCGATTAGTCAACATAATATCGTGCCACATAGTCGGATCACTACTGGCAATGCGCGTAAAATCGCGAAAGCCACCGGCAGCGTAGCGGAAAATATTTTCGTTATTCACGTCTTTAGATAAGGTATCCACCAGTGAATAGGCAATGGCATGAGGCAAATGACTAGTGGCTGCCAGCACTTCATCGTGCTCTTCCACCGGCATAGTCAA
>CAZEUZ010000098.1:0-8982 GCA_964515805.1 uncultured Cellvibrionaceae bacterium
AATAAACGGTACTGACGCAAGAGTTCAAACGTAGCCACTGCATAACCGCCGAGAAACAATTTCAATACTTCATCGAAAAGTCGTGCGTTAGATACGTTGATCAACAATCGAGACTGTTCAGCAATGGGTACAGCGGTTTCCTTTTCAATAGTAAACCCCAATTTGGCGGCGAAACGGATAGCGCGCAATAAACGTACCGGGTCTTCTCTATAGCGTATTTCAGGTGAACCAATCAAGCGCAGTTGCTGTGATTTGATATCATCGAGACCGCTGGCATAGTCATAGACAGCGCCGCCCTTTAGCGAGTAATAAAGCGCATTGACGGTGAAATCCCGGCGCAAGGCATCACTTTCTATATCTCCATAGACATTGTCACGAAGTAATTGCCCCGATTGCGATTGTAATTGATGTATCGACTGTTGGCGCCGTTGTTCATGCTCACCACGAAATGTAGTAACTTCAATGATTTCGCGACCATAATGGACGTGCACGATACGAAACCGGCGGCCAACAATACGCGAACGTCGAAACACTCCTCTAACTTGTTCAGGAGTGGCGTCAGTGGCTACATCAAAGTCCTTGGGAATTTTTCCGAGTAAAAGATCGCGTACTCCACCTCCCACCAGATAAGCTTCAAAGCCCTTATCGTTAAGCTGTTGAATCACCTTTATCGCATTGAGACTGATGTTATTTCGAGAGATTTTATGCCGGCTGGGAGCTATCGTCCGACAACTCTTGTTAAACTTTATCGACACAGATCCCTTTGATGGTTTTTTCTTAGGCATGCAGTGAAACGTGTATCAAATGGTAGGGTGTTTTTTGTAAGCTATTATATACTTAGTCGATGCAGAAAAAGAAACCACCTCATATTTTAGTGTTTGATTCCGGTGTCGGCGGCCTGAGTATTCTGAGTGCAATTCAACGCCAATATTCCCAGTGTAAGTTCAGCTATGCCTGCGACAATGAGGCATTTCCTTACGGGAAAAAATCTGCAACTGAATTGATTGATCGAGTTGACCGTGTCCTCCATCACATACAAGGTATTGCTGTAGCCGATATTATTGTGGTTGCCTGCAACAGCGCCAGCACTATTGCCCTGCCCCGCATTCGCAACCGCTTCCAACAGCCGATCATCGGTGTAGTGCCAGCCATTAAACCCGCTGCTATTATCAGTCAGACTCAAGTAATCGGTTTATTAGCCACACCGGGAACAGTAAAACGGCAGTACACGAAAAACCTTATCAACGACTTCGCCAAAGACTGTGAAGTGATCAGTGTCGGTTCCAGCGAATTGGTTGATCTGGCAGAAGCGAAACTTCGCAATATTGAGCTATGCAACCAAACACTGCAACGCATTGTGGAGCCTTTTAAAAAGAATAACCAGTTGGATACATTAGTACTCGCCTGTACCCATTTTCCACTATTATTAGACGAACTAAAAATGGCTCTGCCCAATGTAAATCACTGGATCGACTCAGCTGAGGCCATCGCTCGACGAGTAGGATATTGGCTCGATCAGGGAAATCTAGCATCAATAGAAGACACTATAAATGTTTTGCCAGAACACAGCAGCTACTTTACGGCGAATGATACCGATCTTAACGCCCTGCAGCCATTGCTCAGCAAATGGCGGTTGGATAATATTCATATTGTCAATCTTTAGGTTGTATAAGGATTTATACTTAAGCGGGAGGAAATGCAAATCTATGAAGAAGCTGCTAATGACTGCTATATGCCTGTGTTTCTTTTTAACAGGTGCAGCTGCAGCTGCACAATTTCCGACAGAATGGGCTGTAGTGAAAAAAGGCGCTTTTGTCATACCCAGTAAAGATCTGCCATGGACAGATCCAGAGGGTCGAGCAGCTGGGAAGCGAATTGGCTATATGCGAGTTGGCACAGTGGTGCGGGTCGGTGATTGTACCCATGTCAATGGACCTGATATTGACTCGACAGGCGCTTACTGCAATGTACAGAGTGAAATTGGTGTTGAAGGTAAAACACTACAAAATAGGCTTTTTCCTCTAGAAAGTGGTAAAACATTTGCCGTAGCCCGCAATGAAATTATCTTGTATGACCGCCGCAATCCATCTAAGAGACGGGATAGTTTTTCCCGCAATGCGGGAGTGATGGTACAGGTAATAGGAAACTGGCAGGCTGAAACTCAAAATGGCATGGTAGATGTTATTGCAACCTATAATCTCAGTCGCGCCGGTGCACTTACCGAGCTCGCTATTAACAAAGAAGACTTGATCAAAAACACCTATGTTATTGAGATGTCGAGTCATCGTGAAAATTCACCGCGCAAGTTCCAGCGAGAGAGAGCTTCAACTGGCGAATGGATACTCACTGGCAATGAGGTTGCTGTGTGGTCGATAAAACCCGCGTTAAAACTGACGGCGAATCGACTCTCGAAACAAGTCCTCGAAGATATTGGCTGGGATGAAGGAACAGCGGAAGAGGCTGAAAAACTGTTATCTAGTGCATTCGATATTACTACATCAATTCTCGACAGGCTCAGATGTGTGTCCGAAATTGACACTGCGGCATCGGCGGGCTTTGAGTTTCTAGGTAGCGGATTGAAGCTGAGTGGAAAAATACCCGTGTACTCAAAAGGAAAATTATTTGATTTTGATGTGGATATCATTGAAAGAAATGGCATTGCACAGTACTGGATACTCACTGCCAAAACAGTCAACTGCAGTCTCGGAGAAACCCTCGTGGATTCAGAACCACACAGCGTCGAAAAAGTGATGGTTCTCAGTATCAAAAACAGGCCACCCGATGGTGCTCCTGCCAGGATAACTGTTGAATTTGCAAAGCGTTATGGGTTATCAATACCAGATGCAGTCGATAGCCAAAATATACCGAGGCTATTTATAATAGGTGAATTCAAGGACTATATCGCTGCCAGAAAGTTGATCGCAACAAGAATCGCCAACTCTGCCCTATTGGACCAAATGACACGTCAAGAACGTATATTACTCCAGCACGCAATGATTACAAAACTGGGGCAATTCGAGCGCAACGCACTGCTTGAAGATATTGAATAGACACGTGTTTCAATACTGTATCAACGCGTGCCGAGAAACCTGATTTTCACGATCCAACCAGTGTTCCAAGTCATCTAAATCAGCAGGGACTAATTTTGCTGCCACTTCCTTTAATCGCAGTGAGTTAAGGATGTAATTGTATAGCGAATTAAAGTAATTTCGTTGTGCTTGAAACAAATTATTCTGTGCATTGACGACATCGACAATATCCCGAGTACCAGTGTCATAACCAGCTTGGATAGCCTCGAGGGCACTTTGGTTAGAGACAATCGCCTGCTTTCTAGCAACAACCTGACGCACGTCGGTAACCACTGACAAATGTAACGCCCGCGCTGATTGAATAGTACTGCGTTTCAGTAACAAGTACTCCTCTCTGGCCTGCAACTCATTTTGATAGGCCTGTCGCCGTCTGGCCGACGTGTTACCACCAGTATAAATGGGAATACTCAGCTCTAGACCAACACTTTGGACATCTGTATCGGCATTAGCTTGAGTGGATGATTCGGTATCGACATTACCGTAACTGAGGTTACCAGAAAGTGTAGGGTAATGATCACTGGTTATAGACCTGGTATTGTAAGCAGCAGCCTCCATCACCAATTTACTGGCCATCAATTCATAGTTGCTCTCAAGTGCTAATTCTATCCATTGTTGACGATCTACAGGGGAAGGTGGACTGACCGGAAAATCTCGCTTTAGGGAAGCAATTGAATCATGGTTTTGACCAGTCAACACGCCTAAGGCATCAAATTGAATCCCTAAATTTCCCTCTGCCTCAAAGGTGTTAGCAGCCGCGCTATCGTAGGCTGCTTGTGCTTCTAGGACATCATTAATGGAGATGAGTCCCACTTCATAGCGCTGCCTAATCTGTTCTAATTGCTGCGCAAAGGCTTTTTCTTCCGCTTGCGAGGTGGTCAATTGATCGAGGGCACTAAGTACATTGACGTAGGCTTCAGTGACACGAAAAACCAATGACTGTTGCGCAGCGGCATAGCGGATGGCAGCTAATTGACTCTGAATCTTGCCTTGTTTGTAGCTGTACCAATCACTGGCATTTATAATTGATTGAGTCAATGTGACTTCGTAAGCTGTCTCATCTATATCTTCTACTGAAAGATTATTGGTATCGACAGTACTATCAGTCACCGAAGCAGTGCCACTAATTTGGGGTAACAATGTAGCACGGTTGATAGCCGCGGACTCTTTATCGGAAAGATAAGCAGCTTTATCCGCCTGCAATTGATGATCATTCTCCTCCGCCAATTGATAAATTTCTTTCAGTGTCTCGGATTGGCCTGCACTAGCCACCATCAGTAACCAGTATAGAATGATGTAACGCAGTGAGAGTATCATAGGGCTTAACTTTACTTTGATATTAACGTGAGTGTTAATGTGTATGGGCAATTAGGCAAATAAGGTACAGCGTTATAATACAAAAGACGTGCAGTTGAATGGTTTAATTTTCAGTTCGTATTGTGAGCACAGTGTAACTTTTTATTTTTTCAACGTCGACAATGTGATTTTAAAATTTCTAAAATACAAAAAAGAAACAATGAAGACATAAAAGAATGACTAAAAAATCTGAATTTTCTCAACAAGACGTTGACATCTTAATCGATGATACTGTTTACAACGGTTTTTTTACGGTAAAAAAAATCTGTCTGCGCCACAAATTATTTGCTGGTGGTTGGAGTTCACCAATTGAAAGAGAAGTGTTTATGCGCGGCGCTGCTGTGGCTGCAGTGCTTTATGATCCAATCAATGACTTGATTGGATTGATTCAACAATTCCGTGTAGGTGCGTTAGCCGCTCGCTCAAATAAACACAGCCCCTGGCTATTCGAAGTGGTAGCCGGTATGCATACATCCGGTAAAACCGCTGAGGAAGTCATTACTCAAGAATTAGAGGAAGAAGCAGGAATAAGACCACAACGACTTGAACACATCTGTGAATATTACAGCAGCCCTGGCGGGACCGATGAAACGGTGAATCTCTTCTGTGCCTTGGCACCATTGGAAAACGCTGGTGGTATATACGGCCTAGAAGATGAAAACGAGGACATTAAAATGGTGGTCTATCGCGCCGATGAAATGTTTCAGCGACTTTACGATGATATCGGTAATGCTGCAACACTCATTAGTTTACAGTGGCTGCAAACCAATAGGCGGCGTCTGCAGCATAAATACATTCAACACCAAAACGGCCTAGCAAGATAGATAATGAAACCTCGCTACAAAACTGATTTGCCCAGGCAGCAAGCCAATTGCGAAGCCAACTATCAGCGACTGTTGAGCCTGATGCCCAGCTTGTACGAATGTAAACGCTGGCAGTATCTTGTAGGCAATAAAAATAGCAACGATAACCGTTTGATTATAAAAGTAAAAGAGCGAGCCAGATACACGACGACAGTTCACTTACTGGAATGCTGTAAGTACCGTAGTATTTACGAGAACAATTCGATTAACGTGCGTCTTTACCACGATGCCAATTTAGCTGAAGTAATTAGTTGGCAACACTACAGCCGCTTTCAAGCACGCTACAACTACCCCAACCTCCACATGCACCAATGTGATGAAAAAGCACAGTTAAATCATTTTCTCGGTGAGCTGCTGACCCATTGTTTATTGCATGGACGGGTAGCTGAAGCTATATTACCTGTCGCTGTCGGCGGTTAGCTTTTTATCCTTTGGCTAGATTGATTTACATTCACGGTTTTGAACATTTTGAGCAGTACATCCCAAGTGTCGTAAGATTTTTTGAACAACCTGGATTTTACTAACGATATTTTATGAATGACTACACAGCAGAAGCCATTGAAGTATTAACCGGCCTGGATCCTGTACGCAAGCGTCCAGGAATGTATACGGATACTAGTCGGCCTAACCACTTGGCACAGGAAGTAATTGATAACAGTGTTGACGAGGCATTAGCAGGACACGCCAAGAAAATCGATGTCACTCTCCATAAAGACCAATCAATGACAGTGATAGACGATGGTCGCGGTATGCCGGTGGACATGCATCCCGAACAAGGCAAGCCTGGAGTCGAGGTAATTTTGTCGACATTGCACGCCGGAGGTAAATTTTCCAATAAAAACTATACCTATTCCGGTGGTCTGCACGGCGTTGGCGTTAGCGTTGTCAATGCGCTATCCAACCAATTACAAGTGATCATCAGACGCAATGGCAAAGTACATCGTATAGACTTCGCCAACGGTGAAAAAACATCGGCACTGGGGGTAATTGGCGACTGTGGCAAACGTAATACCGGTACCGAAGTGTATTTTTCACCAAACCCGGAGTATTTTGACTCAGTAAAATTTTCAGTCCCCGCACTACGCCATCTACTAAGAGCCAAAGCCGTTCTCTGTCCGGGACTACAAGTCAATTTTGTCGATGAGCAAACGGGAGATAACGACCAATGGTGTTTTGAAAAGGGTTTACAAGACTATCTCACTTCTGCCACCCAAGGGTGGGAACGACTGCCTGAAAAGCCATTTATCGGTAATTTTTCCGGTGAATCCGAAGCAGTTGACTGGGCTATCCAATGGTTGCCGGAAGGTGGTGAAGTCACGCAAGAAAGCTACGTCAACTTGATTCCAACGGCTCAGGGCGGCACCCATGTAAATGGCTTACGTACCGGGTTGTTGGAAGCAGTGCGTGAATACTGCGAATTTCGTAACTTGCTGCCTCGGGGCGTCAAATTGGCGCCGGAGGACATCTGGGCAAATTGTTGCTTTATTTTAAGCGCAAAGTTGATGGATCCCCAATTTTCCGGTCAGACCAAAGAACGCCTTTCTTCTCGGGAAGCCGCTGCTTTTGTCACGGGCCTCGCCAAGGATGCCTTCAGCCTGTGGTTGAATCAACACACTGAAGACGGCGATAAACTAGCCGAATTTTGTATTAGTAATGCCCATAAACGCGTCAAATCCAGCAAAAAAGTCAAACGTAAAAAAGTGACTCAAGGGCCTGCACTGCCTGGCAAACTGGCCGATTGCTCCAGTGATGAACCAGAACGCAGTGAACTATTTCTGGTTGAAGGCGACTCTGCTGGCGGCTCCGCTAAACAAGCCCGCAACCGCGAGTTTCAGGCGATCATGCCGTTGCGGGGAAAGATTCTCAACACTTGGGAAGTCGACAGCAGTGAGATACTCAACAGCCAGGAAGTCCATGATATCGCGGTGGCGTTAGGTATCGATCCGAGCGTAGATAATCTAGAAAATTTGCGCTACCACAAAGTCTGCATTTTAGCAGACGCCGATTCAGACGGTTTGCATATTGCAACCTTGCTATGCGCCCTCTTTGTTAGACACTTTCCATCATTAGTCAACAGCGGTCATGTTTTTGTCGCCATGCCGCCGCTCTATCGCATCGATGTCGGCAATGATCTCTACTACGCCTTGGATGAAAGTGAAAAACAGGGAATCTTGGATCGAATTGCCGCCGAAAAAAAGAAAGGCAAAGTCAATGTTCAACGCTTCAAAGGATTGGGCGAAATGAACCCACTGCAATTGCGCGAAACTACCATGGATCCAGACACCCGCAGGCTAGTGCAACTCACTGTAGAGGCTACCGACAACACCAACCAACTGCTGGATATGCTGCTGGCAAAAAAGCGTGCATCCGACCGCAAAACGTGGTTGGAGGGAAGAGGTAACTTAGCCTTAAAATGAAGGCTAGATTCTCGCAATGCTAAAGATTGCACGATACTTGGCCTCGAACTCAGTAAGAAGTAGATTGTAGCGGCTATTCCTATACAATATGATAAGCTTTGGCAATAATTTATCGACTGCATACTAACTATCGACGGAGTCCACTATGCTAATTGGTGTACCTAAAGAATCACACTCTGGTGAGAAACGTGTCGCCACAACCCCTGAAGTTGTTAAGCACCTAGTGCAGCTTGGCTATAGCATTGCCATTCAAAGTGGTGCTGGAAAAGCTGCAAATTTTCTCGATCAAGATTACACCGATGCTGGCGCCAAGGTAGTGAAGAATACATCGGAGCTCTACCAATCGGCAGATATCATTTTGAAGGTCAGAGAACCTCAAGCCGATGAAATCGATTACCTCAAAGAAGATTCGATGCTGATATGCTTTCTAGCGCCAGCGCAGAATCCTGAAATGTTAAAAACATTAGCCGATAAGAAAATTACCGCTCTGGCCGTCGAAAGTATCCCGCGTATATCTCGTGCGCAAAAAATGGACGCCTTGAGCTCCATGGCCAACATCGCCGGTTATCGAGCTGTGATTGAAGCTGCTCAGCGGTTTGGCCGCTTTTTTACCGGACAAATTACCGCCGCAGGCAAAATACCGCCAGCCAAAGTGCTAGTTATCGGCGCCGGCGTTGCAGGCTTATCCGCTATCGGTGCCGCTAAAAGCATGGGAGCAATCGTTAGAGCTTTCGATACCCGCCCTGAAGTCAAAGAGCAAGTCGAATCCATGAACGCTGAATTTCTAATGCTCGACTTTAAGGAAGAAGGCAGCGGTGCAGGCGGTTACGCCAAAGTGATGAGTAAAGAATTTATCGAAGCCGAAATGGCGTTATTTGCCGCACAGGCGAAGGAAGTCGATATTATTATTACCACTGCACTGATTCCCGGAAAACCGGCACCTGAGTTGATTACTGAAGACATGGTTAAATCCATGAAAAAAGGCAGTGTTATAGTCGATTTAGCCGCTGCTAACGGCGGCAATTGCAAACTCTCTAAAGCCGATAAAGTTGTTGTCAAACATGGTATTAGCATTATTGGTTACACGGACTTGCCGAGCCGGCTATCGACGCAATCAAGCCAACTTTATGCCACCAACTTACGGCATCTACTCACCGATATGACTCCTGAAAAAAACGGTGAAGTTATTGTTGACTTCAATGATGAAGTAGTCCGCGGAGCAACCGTCACCAAAGGTGGAGATATTACCTGGCCACCACC
>CAZEUZ010000099.1:0-5821 GCA_964515805.1 uncultured Cellvibrionaceae bacterium
CTTTAAAGCACAAAGTGTTCATCGTCAGTTTTTTGATCCAAACAAGGTACAAGTCAGCACACTTTGTTCGATTAAAACAGGTGCTTGCCCCGAAGACTGCAAATATTGCCCGCAAAGCGTGCGCTACGACACTGGTCTCGAGCAGCAACAATTAATGCAAGTGAATGAAGTCATCGATTCCGCTAAAGCTGCTAAAGCAAGTGGCGCTACCCGTTTCTGCATGGGCGCCGCCTGGCGCTCGCCCAAAGATAGGGATATGACCGCAGTCACAGCTATGGTAAAAGGTGTCAAAGCTTTGGGGCTGGAAACCTGTATGACCTTAGGCATGTTGTCCAATGAACAAGCGCAGTCACTGGCTGAAGCAGGTCTCGATTATTACAATCATAATTTAGACACTTCACCGGAATTTTACGGCGACATCATTACTACCCGAACCTACCAAGATCGACTCAATACTTTGGCGAATGTGCGCAATGCCGGCATGAAAGTCTGCTGCGGCGGCATTGTCGGCATGGGGGAAGATGAAAGTGATCGTGTTGGCTTGTTGCTGCAACTGGCTAATCTTCCACAGCACCCCGAATCCGTGCCAATTAATTTATTGGTCAAAGTCGCCGGTACGCCTCTGGCCGAGATTGATGATTTGGATACATTTGATTTTATTCGTACTATAGCCGTCGCGCGGATTATGATGCCTAAATCTCATGTAAGATTATCCGCTGGCCGCGAACAAATGAATGATGAACTTCAAGCTCTGGCATTTTTCGCCGGCGCCAATTCGCTATTTTATGGTGAGAAATTATTGACTACAGGCAATCCACAGGCAGATAAAGACCAGCAACTATTCCAACGTTTGGATATTCAACCCGAACCTTGTGTTTCCGAAGATTCTTCAGAAGTTCAATCTCCTTTATCGACGAAATTTTACAACGCTGCAAACACTCAATCCACGGTAACAACCTAGCTCACTCATTGAGTAAAAATGACTATGCTAGGACAGCTACAACAACAGCTTGAATTAAGATATCAACAACAGCGCTATCGTCAACGAAAGATAGTCACCTCTCCACAGGGAGCTTACATCACGGTAGATAAACAGCGACAACTCGCTTTTTGTAGTAACGACTATCTGGGTTTGGCTAACCACCCGGCAGTAATAGAGGCAATGACAACTGCCGCTCAAGAGGTTGGTGTGGGCAGCGGCGCCTCCCACCTGATTTACGGCCATTCGGAACAACATCATTATCTGGAAGAAGAGTTAGCGGCATTTACCGGCAGAGAGCGGGTGCTATTATTTTCCACCGGCTATATGGCTAATATGGGTGTTATTTCTGCATTATTGAGCAGAGGCGATACGGTATTTGAGGATCGCCTGAATCATGCATCACTTTTAGATGCAGGAATACTTAGCCGCGCTAAGCTCAAGCGTTTCCGTCACAATGATTTATCACAGTTACAACAACAATTGGCCAGTACTGGAGAAGGCCGAAAACTGGTTGCTGTTGACGGTGTCTTCAGTATGGACGGCGATTTGGCGCCGTTAATGGAAACATCAGCTCTTTGCCAAAAGCACAATGCGTGGCTAATGGTAGATGACGCCCATGGATTCGGCGTGCTTGGTAAACAAGGCGGTGGCTGCACCGAACAATTTAATTTAGACAGCTCGCAACTGCCGATATTAATCGGCACATTGGGTAAAGCCTTCGGTACTTTTGGGGCTTTTGTGGCTGGGACGAACACCTTAATTGAAAGTTTAATACAGTGGGCGCGCACTTATATTTACACCACTGCATTGCCGCCCGCGGTCGCTGCGGCGACACGCAAAAGCTTACAACTGGTAAGAAGCGAACACTGGCGGCGGCAACAATTAAATGATCGTATCAATCAATTTCGCCAAGGCGCGAAGCTACTTGGATTGCCACTGATGCCATCATCGACACCAATACAGCCACTATTGTTAGGCGATGAAGACAGTGTATTAACTGCACATCGGTTACTACAGCAGCGCAGCATATTGGTAGGAGCAATCCGTCCACCTACCGTTCCTCAAGGAGAAAGCCGTTTACGCATTACCTTAAACAGCAATCATCAAGCGGAACATATCGATCAATTGTTAGCAGCTCTCGATAAAGTTATTCCACTCTCGGTAAGAAAGTGAAACAAGCAATGGACTTACGTAAAAAGGTCTACCCCTGTCTACAAGAGAACAAGACTTCACCTTTAGTGCTATTGCACGGATGGGCTTTTGATAGCCGTATCTGGCAGGATTTAATTAAGCCGCTACAAGCATTTACTCAGGTGATTACGCTAGATTTGCCGGGATTTGGCGATAACCACGAGGCTTGGTTTAATGATGAAGAAGATATTTGTAAAAAAATTGTCCAAACAATGCCGCCACACGCCATTTATGCAGGTTGGTCTCTGGGTGGTATGTTGGTCACCAAAATTGCCGCTATGTTTCCGGAAAGAGTAGCCGGAATAATTACTCTTGCAACTAGTATCAGCTTTATCGAGAGGAAAGGCTGGACCCAAGGTATGGATATCGCTGAGTTTCAAGATTTTTATAACGCTGTAGAGAAAGACCCTAAACGAGCATTGAAGCGTTTTTACTTATTAGTCTCACAAGGAGATCAACTGGCCCGTCAACAATTAGGCTGGCTCCAAAACATAGTCATCCAAGCCGAAGATTATTGCAATTTACTACCAACGCTATCTCTTCTTAGAAGAATAAATAACTGTGATGATATCCATAGATTGCGAGCACCGGGATTACATATTTTTGGCGAACAAGATCGTCTGGTTCCCTTGTCGGTGGCACAAAAATTGACAGACTCGTCTGTACAGTATCGCAACCATCGACAACAATGCAACCTGTTAAAAAAGACTGGTCATCTTGTCTTTTGGCCGAGCGAACGGGTTACCCTCTCAATTAAAGATTTTTTAACTGAACTGCATTAAAAGCATACTAAACATATCTGCAAACCAACCTCTCCACTATGGCAATTGATAAATTAAAAATCGCCCGCTCTTTCAGCCGCGCCGCTGTAAATTATGACAACGCAGCCCATTTGCAACGCGAAATCGGCGAGACATTACTAGCAAAATTACAAGCACAATTCACGTCATCAGAATTAGGTAGTATCGACGCTTTGGTAGACTTAGGTTGCGGCACCGGTCACTTTGCACATTATTTGCAGTCACTGTACCCGCAAGCAGCCTATGTGGGTACCGACATTGCCAAAGGCATGCTGGATTACGCTAATGACCACTACTCATCACTGTATTGGCTATGCGCCGACGCTGAGCAACTTCCTTTCGGCAACGACACCATCGACTGTCTTTTTTCCAACCTTACACTACAGTGGTGCAGCAATTTGGCTGCCTTGTTTGATGAGTTAATGCGCATTCTTAAACCAGGGGGCCAAATATGTTTTTCAACCCTAGGACCTGCCACATTGTCTGAACTACGAGAAGCCTGGCGGCAGGTCGACCATCTTGTTCATGTCAATGATTTTTATTCCAATAGCTATTGGATTACAGCTATCGAAGATGCAGGACTCAAAGTGCACACACATTCAACTGAATTGAAGGTATTACGATACGATACAGTCTCACAACTGATGCACGAGCTAAAAACCCTTGGCGCGCACAATATGAACACCAGCCAACGACAGGCACTTGGAGGACGGCGACAAATACAATTATTCAGTCAAGCCTATGAAAGCTTCCGCACACAAGGCAAGTTGCCGGTAACCTACGAAGTGTATTATTTTCTATTGTACAAGCCACTAATTGCTGTCGATGCAATATAAATTTTTTATTACCGGCACAGATACCGGTGTGGGAAAAACCGTGGTCAGCACCGCACTGTTGGCGGCAGCTAACAAACTCGGCTTAACCACAGCGGCGATTAAACCTGTTGCTGCCGGTTGTCACCAAACCATTGATGGCTTACGCAACGACGATGCGCTTGCCCTGCAAGCGATGATTAGCCAGTATCTCAACTATAAACAAGTTAATCCTATTGCTCTCGAACCGGCAATTGCTCCCCATATAGCACTACAACAAAGCAACCAAACCGCCACCATTGAACAGCTGGCAACGCATTGTCGCACTGTATTAGCGATGGCAGCGAAATGTACAATTATTGAAGGCGCTGGCGGTTGGCGTGTGCCATTAAATGATACAGAGACACTGGCGGATTTGCCCAAAGCTATGAAATTGCCAACTATTTTGGTCGTCGGCATGCGTTTAGGCTGCCTAAATCACGCTCTACTAACGGCAGAGTCCATTCGGCAAGATGGCGTTGAATTTATCGGTTGGGTCGCCAATCAAATAGAACCGGAGATGGAAGCCTACAAAGAAAATATCGCCAGTTTAAAACAGCGTTTGTCCGTGCCCTGCATCGGTGAAATTCCCTTTATGCCGGAACCGGCATCATTGGCTGTGGCTCGTTATTTGGATATCGATCGTATATTGTCAATTTGAAGTTAGCATGAGAACTTTGTGTACAAATATAGGATTTATGATTGACTGTACTATGCACACTGGCGTCAACTTCAAAAGTGTAGAAATTTATTGATTTTTTATCATTATGCGAACTGAGTTCGTTGAATCAGCTGTTAGGTATTTGAAGGAGATGCATTGAATATAAACTGGAATCAGATAATAGATGTCCTAAATTCGTCAACAAGAATTGCAGGTGCATTCTTTGTGACATCGACAATATTGTGCATTGGATATAAATACGAAACGTCTATTATCCCTAAAGTCCCAGCTTCAATATACATATTCTCATTTACTATTTCTATTTTCTCAGGCTCCATACTCCTTTTTACACTTTGTGCAAATGTTTATAGCAAAATAGTATCTTCTGCCAATGTATTAATTCGGAAATCTCGGGCAAGGAAAGCTCACAAAGAAAGAATGAATCTTACAGAAGTAGAGGCTTTAATATTAATGTCGTTCATACCCATTGGTAACGACTTTCAAGATGTGATGGATCTCTCTTATAAAACTGAGAAATTTACAAAATTAGAATTATCAGCTGCCGTAGATATGCTAGAAAAAAAAGGTCTTTTAGAGGTGCAATATGATCGTGATTATTGCAAGATATCAAACACTGGTCGGAAAATTGCTTTGGAATACTTGGAACAATGTCGTAAAAATACCTAACAAGCAGCGCAAGCGGGACAAATTTTACGCTGCGCTCCAAATTTGCCCCTTCGCTGGGCGTTAAGTGTAAAAGGAGAATCCATACGTGGAATCAAGATCAACGTTCGTAACCGTTTTAGCTTGGATATTTATTGTTGGGGCAGGCTTCGCCACTTTCGTATCGATTATGCAAGTAATTATGGTTTCAACCATGTTCAGTGGTGAAGAATTCCACTTTATGCCAGGCGAAGCACCCACCATGGCAAAATTTATGTCGCAGTATTTCCACTTATTCATATATGGATTCTTCGGTGTAACCTTATTCACTTTTGTTTCCTCTTTCGCACTTTTAAAACGCAAAAACTGGGCGCGATTATCTTTCATTGTCATTCTGGCGTTTGGAATACTCTGGCAGGTCGGTGGCTTAATCATGCAATTTGCAATGTTCTCTAATATACCAACACCATCCGAGGGTGAAGGGTTCGAGGACTTTGAGCGTATGCGTAATATCATTCGCTGGTTTAGTTTTGCAATTGCAATCGGTATCTCAGGGCTATTTGCCTGGATCATCAAAAAGTTATCATCCCAGCAAATTGTCGCAGAATTTACACTTAACAAGTCAAGCCAGCAGGACGCCAGCAAAGCTGGCGCCTCTGCTTGAGGCGTTATA
>CAZEUZ010000100.1:0-5510 GCA_964515805.1 uncultured Cellvibrionaceae bacterium
GCCGTAGGTCACAGGTTCGAACCCTGTACCACCCACCAAAGTGATCTGTTAGTCAAGCAAACGGACCGGTAGTTCAGCTGGTTAGAATGCCGGCCTGTCACGCCGGAGGTCGCGGGTTCGAGTCCCGTCCGGTCCGCCAATCACCTTCCCACCAGTGACAATTTCTATAACCTGACACCTTTACTGCATTATACTCTCCGCCGCAACATCCTTTCGCTTCATCTCATCGTATTTTTTGCCTAAAATAGGTTATATGGATTATATAGTGGAGTTAAACCATGCAAGACAAGCGGAAAATTAATGATCTGGCTAATCTGGCACGTCTTCATATAAACGAAGATACAGTCAACAGCACCATGAAAAGCATCAACGATATACTCTCACTGATGGATCAATTACAATCCGTAGATACTGTAGGTGTGGAAGCGATGGCTCATCCCCTAGATACCTATCAGCGTCTGCGCAAAGATACTATCACTGAGAAAAACCAGAGAGATGCTTTACAGGCAATCGCACCAGGTGTTGAAAATAGCCTCTTTTTGGTACCCAAAGTAATCGATTGAATCTTGACCTCCTTTTCCAGCTATTCTAGGGCTTGTTATCTTGCACAACAAAAGTATCCGTGAAATTACCGACGCGTTGAATCAAAAAGAATTCTCGAGCGTCGAATTAACACAACACTACCTCGACCGTATCCAACGGCTCGATCCACACTACAACAGTTATATCAGTGTCTGTGAAGAATCGGCGTTGGCAACAGCCAAAGCGGCAGATGAGAAAATCGCCAAGGGCGAAAATAGTCCGTTAATGGGTATCCCTATCGCCCACAAAGACCTATTCTGCACCGAGGGAATACGCACCAGTTGCGGTTCCAAGATGTTAGATAACTTTGTTCCACCTTACAGCGCCACGATTGTCGACAACTGCCAGCGAGCAGGTGCTATTGTACTGGGCAAAGCCAATATGGATGAATTCGCCATGGGTTCATCCAATGAATCCAGTTTTTACGGTCCAGTAAAAAACCCTTGGGATATCAACTCGGTGGCCGGTGGCTCATCCGGTGGTTCCGCTGCGGCTGTAGCCGCACAATTGGCGGTGGCTGCAACGGGTAGCGATACCGGGGGATCTATCCGCCAACCTGCCAGCTTTTGCGGCGTTACCGGTTTAAAACCCACCTATGGCCGAGTCTCTCGTTGGGGTATGGTGGCCTATGCTTCCAGCCTGGACCAAGCTGGCCCCATTGCCCGTAGCGCCGAAGATGCGGCTATACTACTCAATGTGTTAGCGGGCTTTGACCCTAAAGATTCTACCAGTATCAATCAGTCTGTGCCCGATTATACTGCTAGCCTCAACGAGACTATTAACGGTTTACATATCGGCATACCGGAAGAATATTTTGGTGAAGGATTGGATAGTAATGTGGCAAAGCATGTGCGGTCGGCTATTGATGAACTCGTCAAATTGGGCGCTAAAGTCAAGACTATTTCACTACCTCACAACCATTTAGCAATTCCCACCTATTACGTAATCGCCATGGCGGAGTGCTCTTCAAATTTATCGCGGTTTGATGGCATCCGCTACGGTCATCGTTGTAATAACCCAAAAGATTTACAAGATTTGTACAAACGTTCACGAGCGGAAGGCTTTGGCGAAGAGGTCAAACGCCGAATTTTAGTGGGCACCTATACTCTATCCCATGGCTACTATGACGCCTATTATCTCAAAGCGCAGCAGGTGCGCCGCCTTATCAAACAAGACTTTGACGAAGCATTTAAAGAAGTCGACATTATCGCCGGACCCACGGCTCCGAGTACAGCTTTTGCCTGCGGTGAAAAAACCCACGATCCGGTATCGATGTATCTGCAGGACATCTACACCATTGCCAACAATCTAGCGGGATTGCCGGGGATATCAATTCCCTGCGGTTTCAGTGACAATAAACCCATAGGCCTGCAGTTAACTGGCCGTCACTTTGCCGAAGAACAGTTATTGCGTGCCGCTCATCAATTTCAACGCCATACCGATTATCATCATCAATGGACACCCGAAAGCGAGCAATCATTGAACGGGAAGAAGTTATGACTTGGGAAACTGTTATCGGCCTTGAAGTACACGTCCAACTAGCCACTGAAAGCAAACTATTCTCCGGGGCCAGCACTGCTTTTGGTGCAGCTGCCAATACCCAAGCCTGCGCCATTGACTTGGCCATGCCGGGCACCCTGCCCGTCCCTAACGAACAGGCATTTCATTATGCCATTATGTTCGGATTAGCAATCAACGCGCAAATAGGCAAACGCTCGATCTTTGAGCGCAAAAACTATTTCTATCCCGACTTACCCAAAGGCTATCAGACCACACAACTGGCCGAGCCCATCGTTGGCCCGGGCGTTGTCGATATCGTATTGAGCGACGGCAACAGCAAATCCATTCGCATCCACCATGCGCATTTAGAAGAAGACGCCGGCAAATCACTGCACGAAGATTTTCATGGCTCGTCCGGCATCGACCTCAATCGCGCCGGGACACCGTTGATAGAAATTGTCTCAGAGCCCGATATGCGCAACGCCGAAGAAGCAGTGACGTTTGCCAAAAAATTGCATGGGATCGTCACCTCTTTAGGTATCTGCGACGGCAATATGTCGCAAGGCTCTATGCGCTTTGACGTTAATATTTCCGTACGCAAACCTGGAGAGGCACTGGGAACACGCACAGAGACAAAAAACCTCAATTCCTTCCGCTTTATGAAAGAAGCCATCGAATTAGAAGTCGAACGCCAAATTGAAATTTTAGAAGATGGCGGCAACATTAAGCAGGAGACTCGTCTCTACAATGGCGACACCAAAACGGCGCGATCTATGCGCAGCAAAGAAGAAGCCAATGACTATCGCTACTTCCCCTGCCCTGATCTATTGCCGGTTATTATTGACGATGAATTAGTAGATGCATTACAGAAGTCACTACCGGAACTCCCCGACAACCGCCATCGGCGTTTTGTCGAACAGTATCAACTCTCCGACTACGACGCTTTCCAGTTATCTGAAGACGCCGCCACAGCAGATTTTTTTGAAGCCTCTGTCGCATTAAATAACGACCCCAAAATGACTGCCAATTGGATGATGGGAGAACTGTCTGCCCGTTTAAAGGCCGAAGAGAAAACTGTTGCTGAAATCCCGTTATCACCGAATCAGCTGGCCGAACTGATTGCGCGTATTAAAGATGGCGCCCTGTCCTCAAAAATGGCCAAAGATGTTTTTGACCATTTATGGAAAGATGCAAAAGCAAGCATTGATAGCATTATTCAACACATGGGTGGCGGACAAGTCTCCGATCGAGAGACAGTGAGTGCTATTGTCGATGAAATCATTGCTAACAGTGCTCAACAAGTTGACAATTATCGTAATGCCGATGAAAAGAAACGCCCTAAAATGATGGGTTATTTTGTCGGCCAAGTGATGAAAGCTTCGAAGGGTAAAGCCAATCCGCAACTGGTCAATCAATTATTACGGGAGAAGCTCGATAAACCCTAAAGAAAATCGAGCTACCCTATCCCTGAACTAGCTAAAAATGAAAAATCAGCATACCTGAGAACCCACTATTTAATTTTGATATTATGGCCTTAAAAAAAGACAAACAAAAAGTACTCGGCGAATATTTTGACGACGAACGCATCAAAACTTTTCTACATTACGAACCCTACGGTGATCTGGATCCCGACTATCATGTGTTGGAAAAAGCTTATCGCGGCATGATTGAGGAAAATTTCGCTACATTTATCCACTTTTTCATCGATGCCGATAGAAATATTAACGCCAAAGACCAACGGGGTAATACGTTTTTACAAACTATTCGCCGGAACCGGTGTTCCGAAAAGTACATCAATGCCTTGGTCGCTGCTGGTGCACAGTAAATAATGGCAACTCAAACATCTCCAACACTGTTTAGCGGCTTGGATTACATGACCCGTGGTTTTAACTTAATTACTGATAAGGGTTTAAAACGATTTATCGTTATCCCATTAGTTATTAATCTGTTTATTTTCATCGCTCTTAGTTATTTTGTTTTACAGCTGTTTGGCGATTTCAATGCATGGCTATCGGGATTTTTACCCGAGTGGTTGAATTTTCTCGCCTATATTTTGTGGATGGCACTATTCATACTGTTTCTTCTAGTCTACGGTTACAGCTTCACTTTGATGACTAATTTGATAGCTGCCCCTTTTTACAGCCTTTTATCAGAGAAAGTTGAAGCAGAATTGACAGGGAAAAGACCCACTGGCGAATCGTTGTGGCAGATGATTCCTCGTACTATCGGGCGGGAAATTACCAAATTGTGCTATCTTTTCAGCTACGGGGTATTGATCTTTCTAGCGTTAACTTTACTGGCTTTTATTCCATTAGTTAATGTAGCAACACCACTGTTGGGTTTTCTCTGGAGCAGCTGGGTAATGGCCATCCAATACGTGGATTATCCAGCCGATAACCACCAGATATCCTTTACAAAATTGCGGCAGCAACTGGGGAACCAACGTTGGGCAAGTATCAGCCTGGGTGGTTGCATACTTTTGGGTAGCATGGTTCCTATTATCAATATTTTTATTGCCCCTGTAGCAGTAACCGCCGGCACATTATATTGGGTGGAGTCAGTATCGGAAGCAAATCAATAAGTTGTCAACAGGCCTTAGATCCGACATTTGGCTATGCCATATGTTATGTCAAAAACACAGCTTCATTCCCAGCAGGAATCGACAATTCGCTATATTGACTTGTGTCAATAGCTTGTGACTACGCTAGCTAGCCTACTCATCATATAGCTATCTCAAATAGTTGGTTTTTTTCTCAGTCGTTCCGGGTATTGCCAAAAATACCACTTGTCGACATATAGATAATTGCGAACCCGTGTTTTAAGCACAATAATTAAGAATCCAATAGACAACAGACACCACACTGCGGGCCATTCATTGGGATTATCTGTCAGTAAAGAAGCTAGCATAGGCCCCATAACTAACAGGTAGAGGTTCATTTTCCAAGAACCGTACAGGAAAGCCAAAAGGCCACCGATTAATGTATAGGATAACCAGGGTCCCAGCAGTGGCATCTGCAGTTCTGCTAAAGTATTGCCGATACCATTGGCGGGAATTTCCCAAGCAATATGCCAATTGCCAGATACAGAACACAATTGTTCACCGCAGAGAGGACGCGGCGGTTGACATTGTCCTGCCCATTCAAACGGGTATAACTGGATCATCATGATGACGACATTAACCGCACATAAAGAGTATATGATGGGCAGCAGTCTATGGCGGACAGCCTGAGGAATAAAGTACAGACATGCCATATGAATGAAAAAAGGTTGAAAGCTGATATGGAGATAACCCAGCAAGGTAGCAATTTGATTAGCGGGATTGCCACAGTCGTCGATAACACTGTAGGTAAATGCCTGCAGGATTTCCATCAGGGTAAAATAACCTAGAGGCATCCACAAAAGTTTACTTTCCCCTTTGCATGCGGCGT
>CAZEUZ010000101.1:0-4454 GCA_964515805.1 uncultured Cellvibrionaceae bacterium
TTGTAGCAAACGAAATCCACTGCCGGGTAGAAGTGGGTGGCGTGCTTTCCAATAATAAGGGCATCAATCGGCGCGGTGGCGGATTATCGGCGCCGGCACTGACAACCAAGGACCTCGAGGACATCAAGCTTGCAGCAGAAATCGATGTTGATTATCTGGCCGTTTCTTTTCCACGCAATGTCGAAGATATTAATACCGCTCGCAGATTATTGGTAGAATCCGGTGGCAATGCTGGGATGGTTGCCAAGATTGAGCGAGCCGAAGTTGTCGCCAGCGATGATGTGCTCGATGCAGTTATCCGCGCTTCTGACGCCGTTATGGTGGCGCGAGGTGACTTGGGCGTCGAAATTGGTGATGCCGAGCTGGTAGCAGTGCAAAAACGTATTATTTCTCATGCGTTGAGTTTGAATAAATGCGTGATCACTGCGACCCAGATGATGGAATCAATGATTACCAATCCGATCCCTACACGCGCCGAGGTATTAGACGTCGCCAATGCAGTCTTGGACGGTACTGATGCGGTTATGTTGTCGGCGGAAACAGCTGCTGGCGATTACCCAGTGAAAGCCGTTGAGGCGATGGTCAGGGTGATTAATGGCGCCGAAAATACACCGCTGATGCAAAAATCCGAGCATCGTATTCACGAAGAATTTACCGCTATCGACGAGTCTATCGGTTTGGCTACCATGTATATTGCTAATCACCTGGAAGGTGTCGAGGCGATTGTCGCCATGACGGAAACCGGCTCGACTCCATTAATTATGTCAAGAATTAATTCTTTCTTGCCGATCTATGCTTTTTCTCGCCACAAAAAGACACAGGACAAAGTTGCTTTAATTCGTGGTGTTTATCCAGTGCCTTTTGATATCGACCTCATCGATAACCGGCAGGCGAATAAAATAGTGATAGAAAAGCTAAAAGAGTTGGATGTCGTCAAAATTGGCGACCTAGTTATTGTCACTAAAGGCGTTCAAGACAATGTTCACGGCGGCACCAATGCGCTTAAAGTATTGAATGTTAGTTAGGGCCTGATCAGAGGCTCTACTCTACAAAAGGTACTTTAGGCAAGTCTCCATCTGGCGCTAGCGAAAAAATGTTGGCATAGAAGGCATATTCAGTGTCCAGTGCAGCTTTAATATTCTCACTTTTGCGAAAACCGTGGCCTTCATCGGCAAATTCCAACAAGGCGACTGGAATGTTTTTTTCGCGTAGCGCTGTTACCATGGCTCTGGCTTGATTGGGAGGCACAACCTTATCTTCTAGTCCTTGAAAAAAAATCACTGGACATGTCAACTGGTCAGTGTGATGAATGGGTGAGCGATTACGGTATACTTCAGCTTCTTCAGGATAAGGGCCTATGAGTTTGTCTAAATAATGTGCTTCAAATTTATGTGTGTCCGCAGCGAGCAACTCCAGATCACCGATACCATATAAACTTGCGCCTGCTTTAAAGGTATCGCGAAAAGTCAGTGCCGCCAGTACCGTATAACCGCCCGCACTACTGCCTCTAACCGCCACCTGTTCTGAGTCAACTCTGCCTTTTGAAATTAAATAGTTTGTTGCAGAGCAAATATCGTCCACGTCGTCCAGACCCCAACGTCCATAGAGCCGCTGGCGATAGTGGCGACCGTAGCCTGTGCTGCCAGTATAGTTGACATCAAATACAGCAAAACCTCGATTAGTCCAATATTGTATCTTGAGATTGAGGGAAGTATCCGTTGATGCGGTAGGACCGCCGTGGCACATTACGATTAATGGAGGCAATTGATCAGCGGGGCCGCAACAATTGGCATGAGTCGGTGTGTAGTAAAATCCATGTACACTAGTGTTTTTATTATTGCGAAAAGTGATTTTTTCAGCGATGGCGATATGTTTTTCATCAAGATCAATTTCGCCACTCGACGCCAATAAGTTCAACCCTTTATCTGACCATTCATATACCGATGAAAAGTGGGTTGGTGAAGCGCCGATAAATAGTGCTTGACCTTCTTGGCAATGGATGCCTTCAATAGTGGTTAGCAGCAAGGGTAACGGCGCCGATAATATGGGCTGATCTGACAATTGCATATCGACAGTCGCAAGATGCCACTGACCTAGCCGGTTATAGCAGCAGAATAATTTTTCTGGCGTCAAAAAATGGTAACAAGACATACCAAACTGCCACTGAGGTGTGGCAAATTCGGCTTCTAGTGTAGTTATGGCGGTAGTTTGTTGTGCATTAATGTCATAGCGGTAAATGTTCCACCAATCCGTATTGTCGGAGACAAAAAATAACTGATTGTCTGGCGACCACTGAGGTTGGAAAACAGATTCATTGCCATCTCCTGCTACTTTTATCGGTTTGCCGATGCTTCCATCAGCATCTACTCTGGCCAGCCAACATTCACTGGCATCCCAGGGCATATTGGGATGATTCCAGGTCAACCAACTGAGAAACTGACCATCGGGCGACAATTGTGGATTAGAATAGAAATCATTACCCGACACTAAGACTGTTATTTTATGTTCGGTTGTATCCGTTGCTTCAGATTT
Organism: uncultured Cellvibrionaceae bacterium; assembly: GCA_964515805.1. Classification (GTDB taxonomy): domain Bacteria; phylum Pseudomonadota; class Gammaproteobacteria; order Pseudomonadales; family Cellvibrionaceae; genus CAZEUZ01. Next base: position 2,533 of record CAZEUZ010000101.1, read on the forward strand.
TATATTGATACTGATAACGCAATTTTCTGCCTGCTTATGGTCAAAATGCTGTTCGCATACGCACAATAGCAGTCCCCGTTGTCGATTCAGGCTGAAATCTGCGTAGCGAAAGCGGCCCGGCAGTGTTAACTGTTGTGGAGCGCAATCTTCTTTTTTGTTATCAATACGGTAGATGCATTGGTCATCGTTATTGGTAAAGTAAATCACACCCTCATCGACACAGTAACTACCACCGCCATATTCGTGGGCATGGGTGCGTACATTCATTGGTGCAGGCACCATATCCTGACGCTGATTGTTTTTATCCAGGCGTACAATAGTATTGCGGCCTTTTTCTTGTGGGCGCGATTCTAACCAATAGCGGTTGCCACCATCGAACTTAGGTTCAGATAAACGCAGAGTATTTGCGGCAATTAATTCACTACTGATGACGGCCGGCCAATTGCCGTAGGGTATGATGTTAGGCATTGATATGGTTTGTATTCTAACGTTTTACCTACACTAAATTAATGGCAGGTATTCTTTGTTGAGTACTGTCTATATTAACACTAACAACGAGAATAGATTATAGTGTAATGGCTAACCAGCATAAAAAAGCAGATTAAAAAATTAGAAAAGTTAGATGAAATAGAAACATAAGCTAAAGCTATGAGATATAAAAACCTACGTGACTTTATTCGTTTTTTGGAAAAAAGAGGCGAATTAAAGCGCATTACTCAACCCATCAATCCCAAGCTAGAAATGACGGAAATCTGTGATCGGACCTTGAGAGCCCAGGGACCAGCGCTCTTGTTCGAAAATCCGATAGGTCATTCGATGCCGGTGCTGGCGAACTTATTCGGTACGACTCAGAGAGTGGCATTAGCTATGGGCGCGGAAAATATGGAGGCTTTGCGCGATATTGGTAAATTACTCGCCTTCTTGAAAGAACCGGAACCCCCCAAAGGCTTCAAAGATTTGTGGGAAAAATTACCGGTTTTTAAACAAGTGCTGAATATGTCTCCCAAAGTCATCAACAAACCGCCCTGTCAATCCATTCAATTCACCGGCAAAGATGTCGATTTAACAAAACTTCCCATTCAGACCTGCTGGCCCGATGATGCTGCACCGCTAGTAACCTGGCCACTAGTAATCACCCGTGGGCCCAATAAAAAGCGACAGAATATCGGAATTTACCGTATGCAACTGTTGGCAAAAAATCGACTGATTATGCGTTGGTTGAGCCATCGCGGGGGTGCGTTGGACTTTCGTGACTGGCAACAACTAAATCCGGGCGAGCCCTATCCTGTGGCAGTTGCACTAGGAGCTGATCCAGCCACTATTTTAGGAGCGGTGACGCCTGTCCCCGATACACTTAGCGAGTACGCTTTTGCCGGTCTACTGCGCGGTGGTAAGACGGAAGTCGTCAATTGTATCGACAGCGATTTGCAAGCACCTGCCAGTGCGGAAATTATTCTGGAAGGATATCTTTATCCCGACGATACAGCCGAAGAAGGTCCGTTTGGTGATCACACTGGTTATTACAATGAAGTCGACAGCTTCCCTGTATTTACTGTCGAACGCATAACACACCGAAAAGACCCCATTTATCACAGCACCTATACGGGCCGGCCTCCGGATGAGCCAGCGATTCTAGGCGTCGCTTTGAACGAGGTGTTTGTTCCTATTTTGCAAAAACAATTTCCGGAAATCGTTGACTTCTATCTACCTCCGGAAGGGTGTTCTTACCGCATGGCGATTGTCACCATGAACAAACAATACCCCGGTCATGCCAAGCGCGTCATGTTTGGTGTTTGGTCTTTTTTGCGCCAGTTTATGTATACTAAATTTGTGATTGTCACTGACAGCGACATCAATGCGCGTAGCTGGGAAGATGTGATTTGGGCAATCACCACGCGAACCGACCCTAGTCGAGATATTAC
>CAZEUZ010000102.1:0-4031 GCA_964515805.1 uncultured Cellvibrionaceae bacterium
TAGAAGTATAAAGAAAACCCGCCAATGGCGGGTTGTAAGGTAACTGCTGAAAGCGTTAATCTGTCAGAGCTAATTGCATGTCGTTTGTTGACGGTGTTTCAACACCAAGCCACATAAACCTAGAGCCAGTAGAAGAGCAGTGCTTGGTTCAGGAACTGAAGCATCAGCAGTTGCAATATTTGACCCCCTTATGGCTGTTACAGGGTTGGAATGTATTATAAATATCGCATCATTAAAATCTTCATCGCTTATGTTGCTACGTACGTTTGAATATCGATCCGTCCGATTCAAGTCTTCAAAACCCATGATTATCTGTGACTCAGATTCATCTTCAAACAGTACCGCAACATGTCGGGAAGAGTTAGTTGAAGAATTGGTTAATATAGTCGCCGATGCTGCTGCCTCTGGATTGAGGAAATCAACGCCGTACAACATTTGTGCGGTTTCGGGTGAATCGATGCTACTTCCCACCCAGCCATCCTGTACCAGCATAAAACCAATGTTAGTCCCAGCTTCAAAAAACTCACCACCCCCGAGGGCTACCGTGTCTCCTGCCTTTAACTGGCCACCAGCACCTGCTTTTGAGGCATTCGGGAAAACCCAACCGGTATCCACACCATTGACAGCATCTAGTTCAGATAGAGAGACGACGCCGGATCCATCGGTATCAATATCCTGTTTCGAGAGGTCATTAAAAGTATCGTTGTTAAATGTGAAATAGCCCAAGCTGTTACGATAGCCCGCCCCTTCATCTACAAAAGTCGTTAAAACTTGACCAGATTCGCTCATAGTTACCCAAGGCGTATAAGAGGGATTCAAGAACGCTGCATTGACATTTCTGCCTGCCGGCAATTCTCTATCTACAGTCTCTAATAAGCTATCACTCACTGCCATTGAGGTCATACTATTAGAGTCAATCTCATCAATATAAATAGGTTGAGCTGTCGCATCAATCGCTATGGTTGCCGATAGCACAATCGCTGCAGTTGCATTGAGTATACCTCGTCCAAATACCATCTTATTCGTTGGGCTATGTTGATTATTAGTAAGCAGTTTCATTGGTTTACCTTTTCTATTGTCTTGTTGAATTGAGTAGCCATATATAAATGGCTGGTTTTACACTTAAAAAGAGCCCGCCATAAGACAGGTTGGAGCAGTAATGAAGTAATGTATCTGGTTTGACTATTGCTTTTCTAAGCGTCGTCCCAGAGCTAGACTTGAAGCCCCTAAGGCCAGAAGTGCCAGGCTCGACATGTCTTGTGAGGAAACTTGGCTACTAAGAACAGCAGCATGAACGGTTAGGGGTAATAATAAAGAACCCATTACAACGGTAACAATTAATTTACTATTTGATTTCAACATAGCTTTTTCTCTCAAAAATATTGGTTAGTGAAAATAAATACTTCTTGCACTAGATAAAGCATTTTTCATGCCAACTTTTTTGAAAAACTTATCAATCAATGGCGTTTTATAATTTACAGAAATCAATAATTAAGTCTAAAGCATTGAAATATAAATTATTTTTATTTCTCGTTTTGAACAGAAAAAATTATTTGCAAAAATATGCGATAACAAATTCGACTGAAAAAATGGTGAATTGTCTAATTTTTATTAGAATTTTTTTGGGTTTTAATGGCGGGGGTGAGGACTATTTCGCATTTTGCGCTTTACATTAGTTGCAAAATGCAAAAATTTTGCAACTTGAGGAAAGCTTTAAAAGTGCTATGAATATTAACTAACTACTTGCACCTTGCTGTGAATGGCCAAGTACCGGTTTGAAAGTCCTTGATATTTAAACCGTTTATTGCCCGGATAAACAATGGCTATAAATTTCAATGACATAGCCCTGCCAAGATGCTCCTAACTTAGGGTGAGTTAACATCTAAGTAGCGGCGTACGGTAGCTTTCCATACACCTATAGCGCGAGCAAACTCTGCTGCTTTCCACACTTGACCATGAAAATCCACCAGACGAAAACTGATTTTCATGGTAAAAATGTCTTAGGCAGATGGCAATTTAAATAAAAATACTGATCCCCGTAACCCGTAGATGCCTACTTTCCCAGTTGCCATCAAATTTCTGTAATTGTAGGCGGTAACCCGCTTCAATCGACCAAGGTCCAGTTATTTTTCGGGAGGATTACCGCTGGAACCTGTATCTGCCATAGTCAATTGTGGGGTTAAGGTAGAAACTATAAGTGCAATGGAGAGTAATGTGATTTGGTAGAAGATAGTCATATTCATTAAAGCGAGATTTGTGATTACTTAGACTCTGTAAATCAGATATTTGAGCTATTTGGTAGACTAATCGCCAAATTAGGCGAAACCTGACGGTACAAATTGAGCACTTTCACTATTTCGCTGTCGGTACTGTATTCATTTTCCAGCCGTAATCTTGCAGCTTTGGCCAGTTCACTGCGATGGGTGGCGTCGTTTAACCATACTTGTATATATTTTCTAAATTCATCTAATTGCTTAACATCGCAAAGATAACCATTGACACCATGTTCGATTAAGCGCGGCAGCGCGCCTACCCTTGATGAAATGACTGGTATGCCATGGGCCATGGCTTCCAGTGCTGCCATCGGAAGCCCTTCATGCCGGGATGTCATAACCAATAACCCAATACGCGGCCAGACTTGCTCCATAGCACTTTGATTACCTTCAAAAATAACATTAGCTGGCGCATTGGTTTTTAACCTTTGGACCATATCGCCATCACCGTATAGATGAAATTGTGTATCTGGAAAACACGATGCTAACTCAACAAAAATATCGGGACCTTTTTCATGGCTTAGCCGGCCGACAAAGGCAATCTGATTACCCGATGATAATTGTTCAGGTAATTCAACAAAGTTATTTAAAAAATAGGATTTGTAAGGTAGACGTTGCGCGATCTGTTCACTGACAGTAATACGTTTGTGACTCAAAAAGCCGGTCCATCGGTCGATGGCGTCATAGAGCGCAATACGCCCCTTTCCTAGCTCTCCGGCGTGGTAGGTACTGATGACTTTGATACCTGCAAGACGCGCAGTAATTCTCCCCCAGACACCCGCTCTGTAGCCGTGAGTATGGACAAGGGCCGGTTGATTATTTTTGAATTTTCTATAGAGGCTTCGCCAGCCACCGCGGTTGATGGAGTAGCCAATATTGGCAGCTGCTAAAATAGCATGAAGTGGATGAGGGCCGTGATCGTAGAACAGTATGACTTCGACGCGCAGATTATTATTTTTTAGCCCTTTGGCCAGCTGAACCACATGGGATTCAATACCTCCCATCTTGCTGCTGTCTAGTAATAAATATATTTTACGTTTGTTATTTTGCATGATTATTTTCCGTTGGATGATGGTAAGAACCGTAATTTTAGAAAAAACTCGTGAGCAAACCCGGTAAATGATTTAGCATAATTATGCCCGAATTATAAATTCGGTCACAGAGTTGAAAAATAAGGTTTCTATTCGTTTTCAGGACTCTTTGAATAAATATTCCAGCCTCTTGGAGCAAGTTAATTGCCAGTGCTGTAATTGTTTAGTGGCAAACACTGGCATTAAAATGGACGTTGGGAAGGTTTTTATTTTGGTAAAATAAGGTAGAAAAGACCCTCTGATACTGGGGTAAGGTAGCGTATTAAGAGGGTGCATTTTGCATTCCATAATAGAAGTTAGTTTGCAAGTATAGAAAAAATAAACAGCTTTTGCCCAAGGCTTACCTGATACCGACGATCAAGTTAGCAATATTGTCTTGCAAGACGATGTATGGTTAGCCACAGGTGTTTCAGTTATGGAGGGAGTTACTATCGACCAAGGCAGTATTGTCGCGGCAGGTAGTGTCGTCACCAAAAATATACCCGCTGACATACTAGTGGTTGGTGTACCTGTAAAAGTTATTCGAAAAAATTAAAGCTCACTTATCGGAAAAGCGGTAAACTTTTGCTGTGGCCATATTCATAATACTGTTTGAATTATTGATGCATAGTACAAAAATCTGCAAGGTTTGCCGATGAGCTTTCGCCTAAAAACCATTCTCGGTATT
>CAZEUZ010000103.1:0-3593 GCA_964515805.1 uncultured Cellvibrionaceae bacterium
TACACGACCAAATACCGGAATTTATCCTTTACTGGACTAATCGTGGTCAACCTATGCACAGTTGGGATAATATTTTTCTGCGCCATATTAAACATCGTTGGGCACAATATCATGAAAGACAGCAGCCAAATTCTAGGTCAAGTCGAACAAAAGATCGATCAATCACCGAGCGGCTCACTGACCGCAGCTGGGCGTCCTGACAAGCAAACGGGTGAAGCTCATACAGAAGACTTAGCAGATGCAATTAACCAAGCGTTTGAGCTTTTGCGAGTCAATTATCATCATTTGTTCTTCAGCGCCTATGACGAAATAAACGCCCTCGATGCCGCCAAGCGCCTTTGGTTAAAAAATTTGTCCGTTTATTCTCCCGAGACAATCGTCGCAGCTACCCACAAGCTAATCAAAAAGTCTGACTATTTGCCGACTGTGAGTCAGTTGGTAAGACAGTGCCAACAAATCACCAGTGGTCTGACGGTTCCCGATATTTACAGTGCTTATGTCGAAGCATGCAGGGCACCTAATCCGAAACAGAATTACTTGTGGAGTCATCCTATAGTCTATTACGCGGGCCGCAGGAGCGACTGGTTTTTTCTGGCAAATAATTCAGAGGCCACTGCTTTACCGATTTTTAAACAACATTACCAGCAACTATGCCAACGCTTATATGATGGTGAGTCACTCCCTCCTATAAAACCATTGATATCATCGAAAATTGATGAAAACTCATTGGCCAAGACGGAGAATGCTAAACGAATGGCAGTTTTGAAAGAGCAATTTGATGATTCCTAGTCTGAAAAATATGGTCAGTGCTTCTGCTATTTTTTCGATACTTCAATACGGTCAATTTTCTGAAAACCACGGGGTAATTTTCTACCACGTCGACCACGCTCGCCACGGTAGTGATCGAGATCGGTAGTTTTAAGTGCAATGTGCCTTTTGCCAGAAAAAACCTTCAAAATTTGATGGGGTTCTAACAAAGTAAACGAATGCATAAATTCTTCCCTTGTATTTGATCTCGCCTTAGTGATATCGATCATTTTATTACCTTTCCCGCGGGATAATTCTGGCAAATCCACCAGCGGGAAAATCAGTACACGCCCTTCATTGCTAACAGCGACCACCGACGATTCTTCCTTGCTTTCAATCATGCAGGGCGGCAATATACGTGCTGCTTGAGGTAATGATAGCACCGCCTTGCCTGCTTTATTCTTTGTGTACAAATCCTTCAATGTAACGATAAAACCATAGCCGGCATCGTTGGCAACCAAGACTTTCTGATTTTCATTACCTATTAATAGTTCTTCAAAAACAGCGCCGCCGGATGGATTTAAACGTCCGCTTAATGGCTCACCTTGGCTGCGGGCTGATGGCAGAGTGTGTGTTGGCAATGTATAGCTGCGTCCCGTGGAATCCAATATCACCACCTGTTGATTGGATTTGCCGCGAACAGCACGTTTCAGTCTATCACCCGATTTGAATGACAAATTATCCGGATTGAGTTCATGCCCTTTGGCGCAGCGAATCCAGCCTTTTTCAGAGAGAATCACAGTCACAGGTTCCGTTGTCATTAGCTCAGTTTCGCTAAAGGCTTGAGCATCTTTGCGCTCGACCAGCGGTGAGCGCCGTTCATCACCATAGGTATCAGCAACCTGCTGTAATTCTTTTTCTACTAACTTTTTCAAACGTGTTGAGGAGCTCAGGAGTTTCTCTAGCGAATCACGCTCTGCATCTAATTCATTTTGTTCAGTACGAATTTTTATCTCTTCCAATTTGGCGATTTGGCGTAACTTTAGCTCTAGAATGGCTTCAGCCTGATCATCGGATAGTTCAAAGCGCGCAATAAGCACCTGTTTGGGATGGTCTTCGGTGCGAATAATCTCAATCACTTCATCGATATTAAGAAAGGCAATGAGGTAACCAGCCAGAATATGTAAGCGTTTGATTACTTTGTCGAGTCGAAATTGTAGTCGGCGACGCACGGTGACCATACGGAAAGACAGCCACTCTTGCAAAATTGTATGCAAAGGCTTTACTGCAGGCAAACCGTCGATACCAATCATATTCAAGTTAATGCGGTAGCTGCGCTCTAAATCTGTGGTCGCAAACAGATGGCTCATCAATTGTTCGCAATTGACACGGTGGGATCGCGGTATGATCACTAGACGCGTCGGACTTTCATGATCCGACTCATCGCGTAGATCAGCGACCATCGGTAGCTTTTTAGCTTGCATCTGCGCTGCAATTTGTTCCAAGATTTTTGCGCCGCTGACTTGATGTGGCAGAGCGGTAATGATGATATCCCCTTCTTCTTTATCCCATACCGCACGCATGCGCAAAGCACCTCGGCCAGTTTCATAGCAATTCACAATATCTTTGCGCGGGGTAATGATTTCCGCCTCTGTTGGCATATCCGGCGCCTGGATAAATGCAGTTAATTCGGTAGTGCTGGCATTAGGGTTATGTAATAGGTGCACTAGTGCGCCGACCAATTCACGCAAATTATGTGGTGGAATATCTGTTGCCATGCCCACCGCGATACCGCTAGTGCCATTGAGTAGAATATTCGGTAATTGTGATGGTAGCACTTCAGGCTCTTTGAGCGTTCCATCAAAGTTAGGTGTCCAATCGACGGTGCCCTGTGCTAACTCACCGAGTAGTACATCGCTATAGGCTGTTAAGCGCGACTCGGTGTAGCGCATGGCGGCAAATGACTTGGGATCGTCCGGCGAACCCCAGTTACCTTGACCATCTATCAATGGATAGCGGTAAGAAAAGGATTGTGCCATCAATACCATAGCTTCATAAGCCGCCGAATCGCCGTGAGGGTGGAATTTACCGATGACATCGCCGACCGTGCGCGCTGACTTTTTAAATTTAGCGCTGGCTTTCAGACCTAGCTCACTCATTGCGTAGACAATGCGTCGTTGTACTGGTTTCAGGCCATCGCCAATATGGGGCAGCGCTCGATCTAAAATGACATACATGGAATAATCGAGGTAGGCTTTTTCAGCATAAGTGCTCAACGCAATTGATTCATTGGTTTCAGATGGTGTGATTAAATTGTCCATAAAGTTATCTATTGCTGGGATAAATTAAGAATTGGGATCGGAAATCATCTACTAACACATGACCCATATTTTTTAACTTCCAATCGTTTTTTTATGTAGGTAATATGAAATAATTTTATCGCTACAAGTCTAGGAATATACCATGAAGGCTTCTGATCTATTAGTAAAATGCCTGGAACAGGAAGGAATTCGTTACATATTCGGCGTGCCCGGTGAAGAAAATGCTGATTTTATGCTCTCCTTGGAAAAATCTGACACTATTCGGTTTGTTTTAACGCGACACGAGCAGGGTGCCGCTTTCATGGCGGAAGTTTACGGCCGGCTAACCGGCAATCCCGCCGGTTGTCTGGGTACTTTAGGTCCAGGAGCGACTAATTTGATCACTGGGGTTGCCGATTCCAATATGGACAGAGCGCCGATGCTAGTGTTGACCGGCCAAGGCGCTTCTACACGTTTGCATAAAGAATCCCATCAAGTCATGGATGTTGTGGACATGTTTTCTGCTGTGACCAAATGGGCTACAAC